>SXNL01000341.1 GCA_005777185.1 Myxococcales bacterium | reverse complement strand
GATCGACATCTGCGACTTCGCCTGCGGTCTCTCGCGGCAGCTCCACGGCCTCACCATCGCCTCCGAGCGTCCTGGCCACCGCATGAGCGAGACCTGGCACCCGCTGGGCGTGGTGGGCGTGATCAGCGCCTTCAACTTCCCGGTCGCCGTCTGGGCCTGGAACTTCGCGATCGCGGCCGTGTGCGGTGATGCGGTCGTGTGGAAGCCATCCGAGAAGACGCCGCTCACCGCGCTCGCATGCGAGAAGCTCCTCGCCCGCGCCGTCGAGCGCTTCGCGGCGAGCGGCGCGGCGGCCCCCGCCGGCCTGTCGTCGGTCTTGGTGGGCGACGCTTCGATCGGCGCACGGCTCGCGGCCGATCCGCGCGTCGCGCTCGTCAGCGCCACGGGGAGCACGCGGATGGGGCGCGCGCTGGCGCCCGTCGTCGCCAGGCGCCTCGGCCGCTCGCTCCTCGAGCTCGGCGGCAACAACGCGATGATCGTCTGCCCGACCGCGGATCTCGACCTCGCCACCCGCGCCATCGTCTTCAGCGCGGTGGGCACATGCGGGCAGCGCTGCACCACCCTGCGGCGGCTGTTCGTCCACGAGAGCGGTCGCCTCCACCTGCTCCGGCGACTCAAGAAGGCGTACGCGCAGATCCCGGTGGGCGATCCGCGCCTGGAGGGCACGCTCGTGGGCCCCCTCGTCGACGCCGAGGCGTACGCGCGCATGAAGGGCGCCCTCGTCCGCGCGAAGAAGGACGGCGGCAGGATCACCGGCGGGGATCGCGTGCGCCCGAAGGGGTGCGCGGGCGGTCACTACGTGAACCCCGCGATCGTGGAGCTCAAGCGGCAGACCGACGTGATGCGCGAGGAGACCTTCGCGCCGATCCTCTACGTCGTACCCTACGCCGATCTCGACGAGGCCATCCGGCTGCAGAACGACGTGGCGCAGGGGCTGTCCTCGTCGATCTTCACGAACGACCTCCGCGATGCGGAGCGCTTCCTCTCCGCGAGCGGCAGCGACTGCGGCATCGCCAACGTGAACATCGGCCCGAGCGGCGCCGAGATCGGGGGCGCGTTCGGGGGCGAGAAGGACACGGGAGGCGGCCGCGAGTCCGGGTCTGATGCGTGGAAGGGATACATGCGCCGCGCCACGAACACGGTGAACTACTCGGGCGCCCTGCCGCTCGCGCAGGGCATCCGGTTCGGTGGTAGTCTCCCGGCATGAACCTCAACGAACTGCTCGACGTGCTCATGAAGGACATGCGTCAGGTGGCCGACACCGCGTCCATCATCGGCGAGCCCCTCAAGCTGGGAAAGAACCACATGGTCCCGCTGCTCGGCGTGACCATCGGCTTCGGCTCGGGCGCGACGGACATGAACGGCGCGACCGAACGTCGCGGCGGCCGCGCCGAGGGCGGCGGCGCAGGCGGGACCCTGGTCCTCGAGCCTCGCGCCTTCGTCGTGGTCGACGCCGAGGGCATCCCCCAGCTCATCGCCATGCGTGGGAAGAAGGGCGTGGTCACAGAGGCGATCGCCCTCTCCGCCGCCACCGCCACCGAGGCGCCGGCGACCAAGGCAGCCGAGGAGCCGCAGCTCCCTGCCGCCCCCGCGAAGAAGACCTGAGCGCAGGATGACCGCGGCGTCGACACCCATGAGGACGCTCGACGCGCCCGCGCTCGCGGTCGCGGACATCGCCGCGTTCGTGCTCCTCGCCCTCGCGGCGGCCGCGTCGATCGCGCTGCTCGCCGCGTGCGTGTGGCCGTGGCGCGTGGACGCGTCGCTGAAGGCGCTCGGCAGCCCCGCCTCCCTCTCCATCGCGGCCGGCCTCGAGCTGGCCGGCTTCTCGGCGAGCCTCGCGGCGATCGTGGGCGGCCCCGGCGTCGTGGCCCTCCACCGGCGCGGGCGCGAGCTGTGGCGACGCGGCTTCACCACCGACGAGGTGCTCGCCTGGCTGGGCACTCTCGGGAGGAAGACGGAGCCCGCTGTGCCGGAGGGCCGGCTCGCCCGCTTCCGGAAGCGCCTGGTCGACTGGACGCTCGCTCGCACCGACCTCGCGGATCTGCCCGAGCTCGGCCTCCGCGTGCTCGGCGATCTCCGCGACGTGGCCCTCGAGGGCGCGATCACCTGCGGGTTCCGCAGCGCCAAGCGCATGGGCAAGGCCGCGACGGTGCTCTACCCGATCGCGGGCGTGCTCGCGCCGCTCGGCCGGTTCGACGTCGACCTCGACTGGTCCGGCAAGGACCACGTCGATGGCGCCGCCGAGCTCTCGTTCCGCTTCGTCCTCGCGCGCATCGCGCGGCAGGGTCTCTGGTTCCTCCGCCGCCACTTCCACCCGTTCCGCCGGCTCCCCACGATCTCCGCGGCCGCCCCGCCCCCCGACGCGGCCGCCCCCACGACCCCCTAGCTCGGAGCGCCTCGCTCCGGAAAGAGTGCCGCCATGGCCGCCCAGAAGCAGATCACCAGCGTCGTCCACTCCCTCCTCGACGGTCTCCACTCGATGTCGAAGAGCGAGACCATCATCGGCGACTCGTACCAGCTCGGCGAGGCCACGATCGTCCCCGTGCACCGCCTGCGTGTCGCGATCGGCGCGGGCACGCTCTCGGGCGGCGCCAAGCAGGACGGTACGTCGGGCGAGTCCGGCGGGGTCGGTGTCGGCGGCGCGGTCCAGATCGAGCCGGTCGCGGTGATCGCCGTGGGCAAGGACAAGGTGCCGCGCATCATGTTCGTCGAGGAGGAGGAGGACGCGCTGCAGCAGCTGATGAAGCAGCTCCCCGACGTGGTGTCGAAGGCGGCGAGGATGCTCGGTGGTCGCGTCGGACCGGTCCTCGAGAAGCTCGCCACCAAGGAGACGGTGGCCGCTGCCACGAACGTGATCGCGGACACGGTGACGCCGCTGCTCGCGTCGAAGAAGGAGAAGTAACGGCGAGCTGAGGCGGCTTGAGGTTGACCCGACCTCACACGGTGCTACACGGGCACACATGAAAACCGCTGCCTACATCGTAGCTTTCGCCGCCTTTTCCCTCATGGGCTGTACTGCCGAGACGGGCACCGAGGAAGTGTCCGACACCTCCGAGGAGGCCCTCACCGCGGGTACCGGCAACTTTGGCTACTGGGTGGTCACCCGGCGTGACTACAGGAAGTGCGTCTCCCCCCTCTGCGGCGGGTTCTTCGCCAAGCGCCTGAACCTCGCGCTGACGACGTGCGCGGACGGCTCGAAGCAGGCCGAGTGCTACGTGTCGGGGGTCGATCTCGCGCCCCTCGGGCTCTCGGAACGGGAGGCCTCGGACCTCCTCGCCAGCGTCGCGGAGGGCAAGGCGCTCGTCAAGGCGCGGGTCCGCCGGACGAAGTTCGGCGCGACCACGATCGGCTCCCTCGCGGCGGTCGAGGGCTGGCTCGGCGCGACGGGCTCGGCGCCCGACGGCACGTTCTTCCGCGCGGCGCGCAACGGGCTCGTGTGCAAGACGGCCCCCTGTCCGACCACGACGGCCTTCACTCTCAACACCAACGACTCGCATCCCGTGATCGACACGATCCTCACGTCGACCACGGACCCGGCGTCCGCCGAGGCGCTCGATCGCGCGGCGCGCTCCCTCGGGACGAAGCAGGGGATCCTCGTTGCCGGCGGGCTCATGCTGCCGAAGTGCGCCGTTCCTTCCCCCAGCTGCGGGCCCAAGGTCATCGCGACGGAGTTCTACTTGCCGGTCGTGGCGCGCGAGGGCAAGGCTTGCGGCGGTCGCGGGATGTCGTCCTGCGGAACGGACCAGTTCTGCTACTGGAAGGCGGGCGACATCTGCGGGGCCGCGGACGCGCCGGGCACCTGCATCTACCGGCCGGAGATGTGCATCAAGATCTACAAGCCCGTCTGCGGCTGCAACGGCAAGACGTACGGGAACGAGTGCATGGCGAGGGCCGCCGGCGCGTCCGTGGTGTCGAACGGCGCCTGCCCCTGACGCGGCTCGAGGTCGCGCGACCACCGCGTGACGACCGCGGGCCTCGCCCGGGCGGGGCATCGCGTATATACTGGTGCCGGTGAGCCGCGCAGCGAGACTCCTCGTGATGGCGCCACTCGTGGTGGCCGTTGCGATCGGCGCGTGCAGCTCGAGCAACACCGCTCCGTCCGGCGCCCCGACCGCCGCCGACGGCGGGGACGCGGCGAGCGCGTCCGACGGCGGGAAGATCCCCGGAGACGGCGGTGGCGGAGCAGCCGCCCGCGCCGCGTTCTTCGTCACCACGAAGATCCACAAGCTCGAGCTCGCCGTCGAGGCCGCCGACTGGCAGAGGTTCATGGCGGAGCACAGGAACCTCGATCCCGACGCTGTCTTCACGTGGCACACAGGTGACGTCACGCTCGACGGCGCCAAGCTCCCGAGGAGCGGCTTCAAGGCCTTCGGTTACGGCAGCCGCGAGGCGAACCCGAACAAGCCCAACCTCCGCATCGACTTCAAGCGCAACGATCCGAACCAGGACAACGGCGGCGTCGAGGGACTGCGCGCCAAGAACTGCGGCCAGGACGTCACCTGCCTACGCGAGCCGCTCACCTTCGACGCGATGCGCGCGGCGGGTCTGCCCGTGCTCCGGACCACCTTCGCGGACGTCTTCGTGAACGGCGAGGCGTTCGGCTTCTACCTGCTCGAAGAGCCCATCGGCAGGGACTTCGTCCGCGATCTCACCGGTAACGACGACGGCGCGATCTACGAGGCCGGCGACTGCCAGGGTTTCGTACCGCCCGCGAAGGGCTGCGCCGCGCTGCTCGATCTCTACCAGCAACCCTTCAATGTCCCGGTCAGCACGGGCGCGGATCTGGCGGCGATCTGCGCGGCGATCAACGGCGACCCCGCCCAGTTCGCCTCGTCGGTCGGCGCGCTCGTGAAGCTCGACGAGTGGATCCAGGCTGTCGCCGCCGACACGGCGATCGCCGGGGACTACGACGGGTTCTCCACCAACGGCGCGAACTTCCGGCTCTACGGCGACACCAAGCTGAAGAAGATGCGCCTCGTCATCACCGGCCCGGACACGACGTACGATCCCGACTACCACCCCGACCCGCTGAAGCCCGCGCCCGGCAGCGACTGCAAGAAGGCGAACCCGGCGTACCGGGATCTGTTCCTGGCGAAGCTGACCGCCACGCCCGCGGGCCTCGAGCAGTACAAGAGCGCCGTGCGCGGCCTCCGGCAGGGCGAGATGTCCCCGGCGAAGCTCGGGGCCGGGGTCGACGCCCTCTGGGCCGTCATCGGGGCGCGCGTGAAGGCCGACCCGAAGCGCACCGCTAGACCGGATCCCGAGGCGTCGAAGGAGGACATCAAGAAGTACCTGACCAGGCGCAACACCGCCCTGGCGGCGCTCGGCATGTGAGCGCGGGACGGCGGACGCTCATCCCATAAATCTCCGCGCGCCGCGCTTGCAGCGGCAGGCACCCGGACGACGTCACTCGGTCCCATGGGCGCGCTCCAGCTTCGACCCGTCCGCGGCGTACCTGCCGCTGCAGTTCGGCCGGCCCCCACCTTGGCGCTGCACCTGCACGATGAAGCTGCCTCCCGGCTCGGGGACCGCGCGCACGTACGTCCTGGCGACGTCGTCGCACGACGGTGCGTCGCCGAGCAGGCCCACGGCGCACGTCACCATCGCCTTGTCCTCGAGGGTCGGAGACGGTCCGCCGTCCCCGAAGCTCTGGATGACATCGATCATGCGGTCCGTGTCGACGACCATCGCCGGATCGCAGCCGAGGGCGCGCAGCTCCTTGGTGCCAGGTGCGCGCTGCGCCTCCTGCATCAGCTTCGCCGTGTCGCCGACGGCGTGCGCGATCTTCCTGCCCTCGGGCGTGTAGAGGAAGCGAACCAGCAGGACGACGCAAACGAGGATGCCCGTACAGACGACGCCGCCGAAGATCAGCAACGCCACGAAGAAGCCGGGCAGCCCCCCCTTCTTCTTCGCGTCGTGGCTCACGAACGAACGGTAGCAGTGTTACAATCCCGCGTGGTGGTCCGCGTGCACCCGTTCGGTCCAGCCGGCGTCGTCTCGTGAGGCTCGCGCCGATCACGGTCTGGGGCTCGTCCGCGTGGAACGGCTGGGCCACGATCGCCGACGTGGCGGTGGCCTCCGACGGTTGCGTCTGGACCGTCGACGTCGCCCGGTTCGCGACGCGCTGGGACCCCGTGTACGGCCACCCCATATCGCGCGTCACGCTCGTCCCACGCGGAGAGGGCGCCGTGCCCACCCGCGCCGCCCTCCTGCCGGACGGCCGGAGCATCGCGATCGCCGCGACCGACGGAACGCTCGCCGTCCACGATCTTTCGACCGGCGCATGCCGATGGCAGGTCGTCGCCGTCGGCAAAGGCGCTGCGACCGTACCCACCGTCGCTGCGATGGACGTCTCGCGGGACGGCGCCACGCTCGCGACCTCTGCCACCGGCGAGCGCGAGCCGTTCGTGCGCTTCTGGGACGCTGCGACCGGCGCGGAGAGAGCGCGCGTCCCCGGCGCCGCCGCGTCGGTCCGCCTGTTTCCCGACGGCGCGCACGCGCTCGTCGAGGGGCACAGCGTCGTCTCGATCGCGAGCCGCGCGACCGTCCTCGAGATCCCCGGGCGAGCGCCCATCGGCGCGTGTACGCCGGACGGGATGAGCGTCCTCACCGGCGGCTCGGACGGCGTCGTCGCGTGCTGGGCCGTTCCGAAGCTGCGCGCCGGCGAGACCGAGCCCGAATGGAGCAAGACCAACACGGACACGGGGGGTGATGCCGCGCGGATCACCGATCTCCAGGTCTCGCGCGACGGCGTCCGGGCCTTCACCACGAGCACGCGCCGGCACCACACGTGGTTCGTGACGAACGGGCGCCGTGTTCGCGATCTGCCCTTCCGTGGCACCTGGCGCGTCGCGGTCGCGCCCGACGCCGCGCGCGTGTTCGGCGTCGAGCTGCAGCGCCAGCGTGTCCGCCACCTCGATCTCCTCCGCGAGGCCGAAGCGCGTCCCTCGCACGATCACGAGGAGGCGATCACCTGCGTCGCGATCTCCCCCGACGGGACGCGGGTCGCCACGGGAGGCCGTGACGACACCATCCAGGTGCGCGATCTCGCGACCGGTCGCCCGCTCGCCGTCCTCCCCGCGGGCGACGTCGCGGCCGTCGCGTTCACGGCCGACAGCCACGCCATCCTCTACGCCGACGACAGCGGCGGCGGCGCGTACGCCCTTGCGACGCGCGAGCGAATCGCCGAGTGGAGGTGGTTCGCGCTGAAGACGAGGAGTTTCGTCGACATCGTCGCCACGCCAGACGGCACGGGCGCGATCGCGTGTGACGAGCGGGGCACGGTGCTTCGCTTCGACCTCAGGACGAAGGCGGAGGTCTGGCGGCGCGAGCAGGCGAATGCCCGTTACGTCACCTTCTCCGGCCCGCTGCTCGCCGTCACCACGACGTCGTGCGAGCTCTCGCTGTGCGACGCGGACACCGGCGAGGTGAGGGCGAAGCACCCCATCCCCGATCGGTCGAAGACGCACTCCCAGATCGTGCTCGGAGAGGCGGTGCTCGCCGTCCAGACCGGTCGAGGACTGGTCTGGCGGGAGCTCGCCAGCGGCCGGGAGCTTCGCCACTTCGCCGGATCGGAGGAGGCAGACGGCCTGATCGCAGCCTCGCCGGACGGACGCTCCGCGCTCACCGCGACGGCCGCTGGCCGCGTTCAGCTCTGGGACGTCGGTGCGGCCAGGCTCGCTGGCGAGCTCGATCTCGCGCAGGCCCACGACTCGGCGAAGTGCGCGGCGTTCACGCCGAGCGGGTGGAGCTGCTTCATCGGCACGAATCGCGGTGTCCTCTTGCAGGTCCGCACGTCGCCGCCCCCCGGCTCCTGACAGATGGGACGTTCACCCTCCGTCGAGGGTGCGAATGGCGCGCGCGCGGGGGCTCAGAGGTCGTACCAGCGCGAGAGATCCTGCGTGGTCAGCGGGCTCGTCGCCGGCGGCTGGATGCCAGCCTCCTCCGGGCCCGTCCCCGAGGGTCCGAAGCCACAGGATCGCGGCGTGACCTCGTACGCTCTCGCCGAGTCGGAGGACGAGCCGACGCACACCCCCCTCGGTCCACCGTCGAGCACGCCGCCCGTCGTGTCGCAGAAGCTGCTCGAACACTCCTGCGACTGGTTGCATGTCTCCCCGATGGCCTTCTTGAGGGCGCACGGTCCCGGCGGATTGGGCGGTGTCCCGTAGTTGCAATAGTGGCCGTCCGCGCACTGCCCTCCCGTGGTGCACGCCGACCCGGCGCCGGGCAGCGTGGGAAGCGCGACGCACTTCCGGGTCGCGCTCGCACCCGCGACGTCGCACTGGGAGACCTTCGGATCGCACTGGACGAACGTGGTCGTGCCCGTCCCGCCCGTGATGACGCAGTCTTCTCCGATCTTCGCGTAGGCCTTGCACGTGCCGACGCCGGGATCGTCCGGGTTCGGCGGCTGCGTCTGCTCGCAGTAGCCGGCGCGAGGGTCGCACGACCTCGTCTCGAACTGGCCCTTCTGCGGCGACGCGCGGCAAGGCTGCCCGGAGAGGAGGTAGCCGACGCTCTTGAAGCAGACCTTCTTCGTCTTGCTCGTCGCCTCTGGCCTCGAGTCGGTCCGGCAGCTACCGTTCTCCTTCGCGCTCGCGGTCGCGCACTGCGCCGACTCGGTGCACTCCTCGCCCGGCTTGACGGTGCCCCGGAACACCTTCGAGCACGCGTCGGCGATCGCGTCGACGAACCCCGCGTCCCCTGGCGGTCCGCCGTCGACGGAGCACCTGTTCACACGCTCGGCGTACGCGGCCTGGCACGCGGCGACCGCGTTCGGATCGTAGAAGACCTTGCCGCGCTTCACCGAGTCGGCCAGGCGCTGGAAGACGAACTGGAGCTGCACCTTGCACGATCCGTTGTCGTACGCGTAGCCGGCGCGCTCGCAGCACGAGCGCAGGGCCGAGCAATACGAGTCCGCAACGGCGCTCGCGACCTGGTCGAGCGCCGGGGGGCCGCTCGACGAGGAGGAGCAGCCCCCTTGTCCCCACGTCCCCATCGTCCCGAGCGCGAGCCCCAGCACAGACACGCCGACCCTGACTCCCCGTGTGGTGTGCATGTGCGATCGATTGTGGCATGGACCGTCCGGCTCGAAAAGCGCAATGGGTGCGTACCATGGCCGCACGCCCGTCGCCCGCGTCACCGCGGCCTCGCGGTCTTCACCCCGCGGCTTCGACGTCGACGACGCGCACACCTCGACGCTTCTTCTCCTGCTCGGTCGCGTACCTGAGCCGCTCGTACAGCGCGACCACGTCGGTGCGGATACCCTGGATGCGGATCTCGGGTGTCGTCTTGTCCATCGCCTCGAGGACGATGTTCCCCGTGCCGAGCAGGCGCTGGGAGAACGAACGCTCGACCACGTAGTCGACGACCCGGTACAGGTCGACCTGTTCCATTCGCTTCGAGAACACGCCCTGCTCGATGACGATCCGCTGCGAGGTGATCCGGTAGTGCGTCGCGCGTGACCTCAGCCAGAGGACGATGAGCCACGCCCCGAGCGTGAGCACGACGAGGCAGAGCGATCCCACGCCCGCCACGAGCGCCGGCCGTCCGCTGAAGATGAGCTCCTCCGCGCCCGAGGCCCCTGGCATCAGTCCCTCGCGCGGCGGTGAAACGCTCATCGCGGCATGAACCTAGCACGCGGCCGCCCGACATCCCAGCTCGCGAAGGAGCCAGCAGCCAGAGACGTGGCGTCGATCCGCCAGGTGACGCCCCCGGCGCCAGTTTCTTCGCCCGCGGACGCAACGCTTCTGCGCCCGATCCGAGTGGGTCCCCGAAGCACGCGCGCGTCGCGCGTCGCACGGAGGTGTCCCATGCGATCCATCACCCTCTCTCCCGTCGTCCTCGCCCTCACCCTCACGCTCGCCGGCTGCTCGTCGGTCTCGATGAGCCCCGAAAGGGAGCTCGCGCCCGCCGGCGCTGCGCCGGCCGACCCCGCGTCGAGCCCGGTCGCCACGCGCCTCCCGTTCGAGCCGTCGAACGCGCCGTTCGCCGTCGAAGTCGCGTCCACGGCCGACGTCCTCGTCGCCGATCGGTGCGAGGTCGACGGCGCGCAGGCCGCCCTCTGCGGCGAGCGTGGCGTCCAGCACGATGTCATCACGCAGACGGATGGCTCCGCGATCGGCATCTTCCGCATGCGCAGCCTGACCGTGCGTCCGAACGCGCGCGTGATCCTCCGCGGCGACATGCCTGTGGTCCTCGTGGCGAGTGGCGACGTCCGCATCGACGGGATCGTCGACGCTGCCGCGGACGGCGACGACGGTTTCGCAGGCGGCTGGTCGGGCTCCCGTACACGGACGGGGTCGATGCGCGTGGATGATCGCGGACGCGGCCCTGGCGCGGGGAGCGGGCCGGAGCCGGCGTCACGGAGCGGCGCGGGCGGCGGTTCTTTCTGCGGGCTCGGCGGCGGGACGGGTGGAGCCATCGCCTACGGCAGCGGCGCGCTCGTTCCCCTCGTCGGCGGATCGAGCGGAGGAGGCGGCTTCTCGCCAGGCGGCGCGGGCGGAGGTGCCGTCGAGATCGTATCCGGCCGCACACTGACGATCGGCGCCGAGGGAATCGTCCACGCGGGGGGCGGGGCGTCCATGTTCGGCGGCGGCGCGGGCGGCGCGGGCGGGGCGATCCTCCTCGAAGCGGCGTCGGTGGTCGTTCGTGGCGTGGTCGCCGCGAACGGCGCGGGCGGGAGCGGGAACGCGGACTGGGGCGACATCCTGCAGCGCGCCGGGCAACCGGGCCTCACCGGCGCCGCTCAGGCCCGGGGAGGCGTCGGCCCCAACCCCGGAGGCCGGGGCTCGGGCGGCGCTGTCACGGACGGGGAGAGCGGCCTCTTCGAGCAGGTGATCCCCGGCTCGATCGGTCCGTACGCCGGCGGCGGAGGTGGCGGCGCGGGCCGCATCCGGATCGCCACCCTGAGCGGCAGCGCCAGCGTCACCGGCGTGGTCTCGCCGTCGCGCGGCACGCCCTGCACCACCGTGGGCGTCGTGAAGGGCGGCGATCCGCGTGCGCAGGCCGGGAGAGACGATCCGTCGCTGAAGTGAGCGGCCAGGCTGTCTGCGCGCCGGACGAGTGGTATCCTGGCACGATGCGTTTCCCCCGCTCGCCCTACCTGCTCGGCCTCCTCTTCCTGGCCTGCGGCAAGGACGGCGCCGCGCCGGGCACCGCGGTCACGCCCGGGGTCGACTCGGGCGGCGGTTCGCCCGACGGCGCGGCAGCCGTCGTCGACGCGGGCCCCGGCGGATCGGTCGACGGCGGCTCGGATGGTGCAGCCGCCGCGGACGCCTCGTCCGACGCCGGCGCTGCGGACGCGGGCCCCCCCGCTCCGATCAGCTTCGCCATCATCGGCGACTTCGGCAACGACAGCCCGCGCGAGGCGGCCGTGGCCGCGCTGGTGAAGTCGTGGAGCCCCGACTTCATCGTGACGACGGGTGACAACAACTACGGCGCGGCGAACGGGGGTGTCGCGTCCTACGACACGAACGTCGGCAAGCACTACGGCGACTACATCTCCCCGTACGCCGGCCAGTTCTGGGACGCGTCCGCCCCCGCGGCGAAGAACCGCTTCTGGCCGGTCCTGGGGAACAGGGACTGGGACATCGGGCCCGGCCTGGCGTACGCGGACTTCTTCACGCTGCCGGGCAACGAGCGGTACTACGATCTCACGATCGGTCCCGTGCACTTCACGATGCTCGACTCCGACGCGCGCGAGCCGGACGGGATCGTCGCCGGCGGCGTGCAGGCGACCTGGGCGGAGGCCACGATCAAGGGGTCGAGCGCGCCGTTCCAGTTCGTGTTCCACCACCACCCCGCGTACGTGTCGGGCACGGCGGAGGCGCGCATGCGCTGGTCCTTCAAGACGTGGGGAGCCGACGCGTACTTCACGGGGCATATCCACCTCTACGAGCGGCTCGTCGTGGACGGGCAGCAGTACTTCATCAACGGGCAGGGGGGGACGAGCACGTCGAACTTCGGCACGACCGCGCCGGGGAGCGCCGTCCGCTACAACGCGATGGACGGGGCGATGCGGGTCACCGTGACGAGCACGAAGGCGACGTTCCGGTACTTCACCGTGGCGGGGACGATGATCGACGAGGTGGCGATCGATCCGACGGGTGCCGTCGTGCCCTGACGGCTGCGGACGGCTGCGCCGGTTTCCGCCCCGGGTCAGGGGCAGCAGAAGAGCGTGTTCGGCGAGTAGATCGGCGAGGCCACCCTGCAGGGCGGCGGCAGCGTGGCCGCGAGCCCCTTCCCCGCGCCCGCGTCGTCCGTGGGGCAAAAGAAGGCCTTCTCGCCGATCGACGTGTTGCAGAGGCCATCTTGCGCCTTCTCCCGTGCGCACTTGGGTGGGCAGCACCACAGTTCGATTCCGATGTCGGGAGTCCCCATGTGGCGGCACCCTGGCACGCCGGGGTGCGTGCCCCCGTTGGTGTCGAAGCATCGGTAGAGGAACGAGTTCTTCGGGCACTCGCCGCTGTTGCAGCGGCGATCGAACACGCACCTCTCGGAGGCCTTGCCAGGGTCGTTGCCACACCACGACGGATCGAGCACGCCCGTGTCGGCGCGCCCCGCGTCGGTTTCCGACGCCCCGTCTCCGCCGCCGGAGCCGGCATCGCGCGGTACGACGGCGCCGTCCGGGAGAACGAGCACGTCGCCGTCCGCGCCGGACGCCGCGCCGTCCCCCTGCACGCCCGCGTCGTCGTTCCCCGCCGCGTCGAGCGAGGAGCACGCGACCAGCGCCGCCGCCGCACCCAGGACAACGCCGCCCACCAGCACGAACAGACGCATCGCGCACCTCCGCGGTGCATTCTAGCGCATCGGACGCGGTCCAGGATCAGAACAACCCGATGCGGAAATGGAAGTTGCCGAAGTCCTCGTACGGCTTCTTCGTCAGGTTCACGCCGTAGTCGACGGCGAGCGGTCCGACCGGCGTCTGGAAGCGGACGCCGGTGCCGAGCGACACGCGCATCGGGAACACGCCCCTCTGGAACGGGTACTTGGGATCGACCCACAGGTTGCCGATGTCGGTGAACACCACGGTCTCGAACGGCTCGAGTCCCTTCGAGATGCTCGTGACGATCGCCTTCACGGGCACGCGCACTTCGAGGCGCGGGTTGAACATCAGGTTGCCGCCGCGCACGGGTGTCTTCGCGGGCGTGAACTTGTCCGGGTTGGGGCACACCGAGGGATCGGCGGGGTTCTGGCACGAGACCGTCCCGCCCGCCGGGACGTAGTCGGGCTTGTTCTGGTCGCGGAAGACGATGTCGTCGTTGTCCTGCGGCAGCATCGACGCGTTCAGCCAGCCACGCATCGAGTCGTTCCCGCCCATGAAGAAGAGCCTGTCGGGGTACGTCTGCGAGTCGCCCGTGATCTGGATGTTCTGGCCCATGCGCAGGAGCGCGGCGACCCGGATCCCGCGGACGATCGGCACGTAGCCCCCGAGCGACTGCGTGAGGCGGAGGAAGTGGTACTCCTGCGTGACGCTGAGGGGGTTCTGCGGATCGAGCTTCGCGTCGAAGGGGTACGCGTCGACGTGCTCGACGCCGAGGATGAGGAGCGTGCCGGACGTGGCGTTGAACGGGTTGTCGCGCCGGTCCCATGTGAGGACGATCCGCTGCGCGCTCGCCCACGTCTTGCCGTCGGGCAGGTTGAGCTGGCGCACGAGCGTGTCGGACAACGTGTGCGTGAGCAGGTAGTCGCGCGCGCTCCCGCCGTTGAACAGCGACAGGTCGTTGTACTCGAACGTCTGGAACACCGCGATCTGCATCTGGCGGGCCTGGAACGCAAACCCGAACAGGCTCTCCGGCGAGTACGTCGCGCTCGGGCCGATCGCCCCCTTGGTGGTGTTGAAGTCGCGCTGAAGCTCCTTGGCGATGACCGCGTCGAGCGACGCCTTCACGAGCGGCCCGAGCCCGACCTCCGGGAGGCCGACGCCCGCACTCACGCGCGCCCGGAGCTGGTCCTTGATGGCGAGCCTCGAGTAGGTCGCGCGGAACCCGGCATCGAGCACGAGCTCCTCCGGCAGGTACGAGGCCTGCGTCCGCAGCGCGAGCGTGATCGCCCGGCCCGCGACGTTCATGTGCGTGTACTCGAGCGCGCTCCGCACGCCCTCGTCGGAGGAGAAGCCGGGTCGCACATCGATGGCCTGCGGCACCTGCTCGACCACGTTGATCACGACCGTCTTCGCGGTCTGCGGCACCGTCGGATCTTCGAGCGCGACGGCGACGCTGACGAACGTCCCGAGCGTCGCGATGCGCTCCTGCGTCTTGCGGACGAGGCTCGCCTGGTAGGGCTGCCCCACCGCGAGCGCGACCCGCCCCTCGATGACGGAGAGGTTGGTCCGCTGGTTGCCGCGGACGACGATCTTGGTCACGATGACCTGCTCGAACTCGGTCACGTCGAAGCGGACCCGGGCGCGCGTGTGGTCCGGCGACTGCTCGATGCCGTACTTGACCTCGGCGAACGCGTAGCCGGCCTCGCGGTACTCGTCGAGGACGCGGCGTCGCGCCTCGTCCAGCTTGACGGTGCTCACGGGTTCGCCCATCCCGAGCCTCGCGGCTTTGAAGAGGCTCTCCTGCGTGAGGGCCTTTGCGCCGAAGAACGCCGCGTCGTAGAGGGACGTGCGCGGTCCGAGCTTGACAGGGATGGCGAGCGTGACCCGGGGCTCGCACGCGATCCCGTGCGCGGGGTCGGGCACACACGTGGTCCTCGCATCCGGCGGCGGCAGCGGCAGCGGGATGTTGGACGCGTCGTAGGTGCAAAGCTCGGGGATGGGCGGCGCGAGCATGGCTCGGCACGTGCCGGGCGGCGACTTCGGATCACAGCGCCTCCGGAGGACGTGCACGGGACCCACGCGAGCGTCGAGGTACCCCTCCGAGCGGTACAGCTCCTGCACGTGGGCGACGGCGCGATCGTAGGTGTCCGGGACGAACACCGTGTTCGGATCGAGCTCGAGCGGCGCCGGTCGGCTGCCGCCCGGAAGGACGCCGCGCGACCCCGCGAAGAGCGCGTCCACGCCCGCCGACGATGGTGCGCGGAAGAGGTCCGCGCCTGGCAGCTCCTCCTCCAGGTAGCTGTCGATTTCGCTGCCGATGGCGATCGCAGAGCTCGGACCCCCGTTCTTGAGGCCGCGGATCTCGTCCTCCTTCAGGCACGGGTAGGCCCTCGTCGAGACGGCGACACGCGCGTTCTCTCGCACGTGGAACACGTAGAAGACCCCCGGATCGGTCCGCTTGCCGCGCTCCTCGAGCGACACCTCCACGTCCAGGTACCCGCGTCGCACGTAGAAGTCGCGGAGCTTCTGCACGAGGTGGCTGGGCGTGTGATCGACGTCCTCCGGCGTCGCGACGGCCGCGAGGAGCGTGTCCTTGTCGTAGCGCTCGTTTCCCTCGAAGCGCAGCTCGTACCTCGGACCACACTCGACGCGCACCCGCAGCGTGACGAAGCCCTGGTCCGAGAGCACGTCGTGGCTCACCTCGGCCCGGTGGAACCCGGCGCGACGGAGCCGCTGCTCGAACCCCACGTCTGCGGCCGCGAGGGCGACTTCATCGGCGGGATCGGCGACCTTGACGGCGTACTCGGGCGTGAGCTCCTCGAAGTCCTCGCGCCTCCCGCCGACGAGGTAGAAGACCCGACGCGCGAGCTTTCGCGGGAGGCCGGGCGCCACGTCGAGGAGGACGATCACGTCGCGCGCCTTGTCGGTGGGGCGCGTCGAGACGGTCACGACGGGGTGCGGATAGCCGCGCTTGACCAGGAACGCCTCGAGGCGACGCTGGTACAGGGGGAGATCGCGCGGCGTGATCTCGCCCCCCTCCGACAGCTCGGCCTCTCGGAGCAACTCCCCCCGCTCGAGCGGCGCGCCGTGGACGTCGAGCCGCACGCCCTCGACGAGCTTCCGCGGCAGGAGCAGGACGGTGACCCGGACGCCGTCGTCTTCGGGTAGCGCCTCCACGGTCGCACCCGCGAAGCGGCCCTCGGAGAGCGCCTCGTTCATGCACGCACGCACCTTGTCGCCCGTCAGACGGTCCCCGGTAGAGAGGCACCGGAGCGCGGGCACCTTGACGTCCGACCACGCCGTGGAGGCGAGGACCACGGCCACGCCGTGGATCACCTTTCCGGTTTGCGCCGCCCACGAAGCGTCGCTCGAGGCACCCGGCACCGGGAGGTCGTCCGCGCGCGCGCCGAACGCGGCGAGCAACACCGCGAGGAGCCCCAGGAGCGCCGTGAACCTACGCGTGCGTGCCATCGATCGCGAGGACCCTAACACCCTCGTCCACCTACTCGAACTCCAGCCGCCACTGGACGTTGAAGCCCAGGTTGCCGATCGACGAGGTGGAGAGTGTGTTCAGGTTGTCGTACGACGCCTGGACGCTGGTGCGCCGGCTCAGGCGCCACTCGATGACGGTACGGATCTGCCGGTCCTCCGTGAGGCTGGTGGTGATGCTCGCCCGGACGTTGTCGGTGATCCGGCGGCCGACGGTGACCTGGGGCTCGCTCCTGCCCGTGCGCGGCGAGTACGCGCTGCCGAAGCGGAAGTCGTCGATCACCGGCAGCGCCTGCTTCACGGCGCGGTCGGCCCCGCTCGCCGTACCGAGAGCCTCGAACGCGGCCGTCGCCGCGACCGAACCAGCCTGGACCTGCCCGAGCTCGGCGCGCGTGAGACCCACCGTGAGCAGGAGGAAGATGTCCTCCTGCGAAAGCGCGGGATCGCTCGTCATGTCCACCTTGAGGTCGTCCGCGTCGCCGTGCGCGTGGAGCGAGATCCGCCACAGCCCGCCGCTCTCCGCGCCCACCGACGCGCTCGTGGCGGGGGCGCTGCCCTGCCCGGTCGTCGAGTAGCGCCGGTACTCCGTGACGGCGAGCGCGTCGACGTGCGGATCGATCCTCGTGGGGTCGTCGAAGCGCACGACGGCGCGACGGATGTCGAAGTCGTTGGAGAAGAGGTGCAGGCGGCCCGCGGGCAACGCCTCGAGCGTCCCCCTCAGGCCGACGCGCTGGTTCGTACCGCTCACCTGCAGGCCCGCCGGGTCGATCCCCAGCCGCACGTCGACGAGGTTGTTGTGGATCGAGATGGGCGCGCGCGCGCGCACGACGAGATCGGGGCCGATCGTGATCGTGTCCTGCGCCGGATCGTAGCTGTCCACCGCGGTCCGGCGCGCGCCAACGCGGAACCCGCCGATGTCGGGGACGATGTTCGTGGGACGGGTGTACTCGGCCGCCGTGATGGTGACGTCTCCGCCGAGGTGTGGCAGCCGCGATCCCGCGCTGCCCTGCGCAGCGGTGTTCTGCGTGAGCCTGAGATCGGCGTCCATCGTCGCCGCGATGCCGGGCCCCGGTGAATAGTGCACGTCGCGGAGCGCGAACCCTGCCTCCATCGTGCCGAACGTGGCGGGCCGGAGCGACATGCGACCCGTCATCGACACGTCCCCTCCTGCGAACTTCGCCGTCCCCCGCGTGACGCGCGCCTCGCTCGCGTTCGCCGCCACGTCGAGGTCGATGTCCGAGATCATGCTCGGGAGGCCCTGGAACGACAGCTCCGCACCCCGGACCTGCAGCGCGCCGTCGATCGCAGGCTCCTTCGCGCGGCCTTTCACCCTGAGGCTCCCCGCGACGCGCCCGTTGGCGTGGGTGAGCCGAGGAACGGCGCCCACGAGGAAGCCGAGGTCGATCGGCGACAGCTCGGCGGAGAGGAGGAGCTCGGCTTCCCGCGTCACGCGCGAAGCGGTGCCGTGGACGAGGACGGCGCCCTTCAGGCCGTTCGGGGCGGCAAGCTCGAACGTGAGCGGAGGCACGACGACCGTGTCGTTCTCGAGCTCGACCAGATCCTGCGTGGGCTTCATCACGAGGTTCTGCTTGCCCCGGGTCAGCGTGAGCGATCGCGGCGCGAACCGCACCGAGGCGTGCGCAAGGTCCGTCACGACGAGCCGGTCGACGGAGAGGGCGCCGGTGAGCTCGCCCCCGAAGGCGTCCTCCGAGCGCCCGTCCTCCGCCTCGTGCTGCGGCAACAGCGCGTGCGAGATCTTGGACAGATCGAAGCGCGAGAAGGCGACCTTGCCGCTGATCCGCTGCGCCTTCTGCCGCGTCGCCACCACGTCGCTCAGCGTGACCTGTCCGTCGAAGAGCTTGCCGTCGAGCGTGTACTCGCCCTGCGACGAGGTGTCCGCGAGGTAGGCGTCCTTGTCGAACGCCGGAGGGACGGGCGCGCCGCACCCCGATCGCCCGACGGGAGGCTCCTTGGCCGGCTTCTGGGTCATGCCGAAGCGGACGTGCGACGCGCCGAAGGGCGTATGCCGGATGCGGACCATCGTCGAGTCGACGTCGCCCTGCAGCCGGAACGCGTCGATCTTGCCGTCCACGTGGAACAGCCCCGACACGGCCCCCTCCACGAGGGTCCGCGCAGGCCCCAGCGAGTCGAGCTTCGACAGGGGCAGCGACTCGAGCACGACCGTCCCGCGCAGATCGCCCCCGCGGTGCAGGTTCGCCGAGGCCAGCACCCAGCCCTGCGGCTCCTTCCCTGGCTCGTGGACCTTGTGCAGCGTCGCGCCGTGGACCTCCAACTCGGCGCCCGGCAGGCCCGCGAGGCGGTCGATCCAGCGCAGATCGAAGTCCACGTGCGCGTCCTCGAAGTGCTCCCCGTACAGGGTGAGGTGCTCGACGTGCGTGTTCGCGGACACGTCGACCCGCCCCGCGCGGCACGGATCCTCGGGACCTCCGAGCACCACGCGCATCGTGGCCGTGGTGTCGATGGTGCCGTCGATGGTCTCGAACCGCGGATCCTTCTCCATCCTGAAGATCGAGAGGAGGTCCTTGATCCCGAGCCCTGGCGAGGCGACCACGCCATCCAGCTTCATCACGTGCGGCCCTGTGAAGTCGACCCGCCCGGTCGTGAGCTCGTAGGTGCTCTTGCCCTTCACCACGTGCGCGGCGGTGAGGTCCAGGACGCGCCCCCCCTGCCAGTCGCCGTGGATCGTCGTGACGGTCCCGAACGGGATGTCGGCGATGACGAGGTTCTCGACGCCGATGTCCGCCTTCAGCGTGGGCTTGCCGAACATCCCGCCCATGTGCACCTCGCCCTCGACGACGCCTCCGACCGCGACGGATCCGAGGGGCGTGATGTCCCCGAGGTCGGTCTTCACGTGCGCGATGTCGACCCGCAGGTCGTTGTCGTACCCGAGGGACACGAAGCCCCCGTCGAGCTGCCCGTGGGGCAGGTCGAGGTGCACGCGCTGGAACTCGACGGCCTCTGGCCGGACGGCGACCCGCGTCAGGATGTTCGCCGACGCGAGGCTGATGATGCGTGCGCGCGGCTGCACCTCGGCAGGTCCGGCGTACACGCCGAAGTTCGTGGTCGTGGCGCTGATGTCCCCGTCGATCCGCAGCGGCCGTAGCGTGCCCTTGAGCTCCGCGCCCGGGAGGGTCGCCACGCGCTCGAGGTCCCATTGCACGTGCGGCTGCTTGTGCACGCCGAGATCGCGCAACAGGTGGGTGAAGCTCACGCCCTTCGCTTCGATCTTCGCCCGGATGGGGATCCCCTTCACCTTCGGCTCGACCTTGACGTCGGTCAGCGTGGCGAGGCCCTCGGCGATGGCGACCGTGGTGCGGGCGCTCTCGACTACCCCCTTGCGGATGGTGAAGTCGCTCTCGATCTCGCGGGCGAACGCGTAGTGATCGATGCGCAGGTTCCGCGCCCGGACCTTCCCGTGCTCCACGTCCGGGAGCGGGATCTCCTCCTCGGGGCCGGGGGGGGCGCTGGGGATGCGGCCGGAGATGGAGATCCAGCCGTCGGTGTCCGGCAGGCCGCCGAGGCGCTCGGCGAGCGCGATGGGCGCGCGGGCCGAGATCTCGCCCCACGCACGGGGGAAGCGCTCGCCATTCCTCGGGGCCTCGACGTGGAAGCTCTTCAGGGCGAGCTCGATCTTGCGTCGATCGGAGCTGGGGACGTCGCAGTCGACCCAGGTGTCGTCGTCGGGGTCGAGGTCGGCCGCGCCGCGGGCCTCGAAGCGTCGCACCTTCAGGACCCCCTTCTCGATGCGGACGCGGCCGCTCACCGAGCAGATCGAGTCCTCCCACGAGGCCACGCGCTCGGCGACGGGCGGTCCCTTCGGCGACGGGGCGGGTTTCCAGTCGAGGAGCGTGTGGACGCGCGCGCGCGCCAGCTGGATGGCGACCTCGAACGCCGCGCCCTTGCCGCGAACCTCCTCGTCGCTGGTCACGTCGAGGTCGATCTCCTCGGCCACGACGCTCACGCCCTCGATGTCGAGATCGAACGCGGCGTCGGTGAGCGAGACGACGTCGAAGACCTGCGGCCACGGCCGGTCGGTCCCGTCGGGCCTCGGGATGTCGATCCCGAGGTTCGTGAGCTTGTAGTCGCGATATACGATGCGGACGCGCGGCGCATCGGCCGCGATCTGGTCGATGCGGAGCTTGCCGGCGAGGAGGGCGAACAGCTTCGGGCGCGCGCTGAGGCGCTTGGCCACGAGGGCGGCCGCGCCGCCGTCCGTCGAGCTCACGCGGACGTGGTCGAGGATGAGCGTGGGCGGCCAGATCCGCAGGTTGACCTGGTAGGAGGCTGTGAGGCCCTGGGCCTTCACCAGATCCGCGGTGTACTGCGTGGCCTTCGAACGGGCCCAGCGCGACCGGGCCACCACGGCCGCGCCCGCGGGGAGGACCGCGATGACCGCGAGGATGAAGCACACAAAGCGCGCGAATAGCTTGCCCCACCGGCGCCGCTTGCGGCGCAGGGGGGGGAGCACCGTCACGCTGCCGGTGGCCGGGGAGGTCATGGGAGGGTGGTCGTTGGACGCTCAAGCCTACCCAAAGCAGCGAAGAAGATCGTACTTTCCAGGTCATGCGACGTGGCACCCCCGGGGTCCGGCCGGCCGTGGAGCTCCTCCCGAGGTCGATCCGGCGGGCGGAGCGGCACGATCCGGCGCGCGTCGTCAAGGTCCTCGAGCGGTTCACGCTCGAGCGGCGCCGCGAGCGACTCCGGGAGGTGATCGCGCGGAGGCTCGCCTCGGTGACGGTGTGCTTCGACGCACCCCACGATCCCCACAACGGCGCGGCCGTGATCCGCTCTTGCGAGGCGTTTGGCGTCCAGGCGCTCCACGTGATCGAGCGCAGGGAGAGCTTCCTCGCGGCGGGATCGGTGACCCGCGGCGCGGAGCGCTGGGTGGACGTTCACGCGCACGCCGATACGGCCAGCGCGACGCGCGCGCTCGCCCTCGGCGGCCACGAGATCGTCGCGGCCGTCGCCGACGGCGATCTGCTCCCCGAGGAGCTGGCGCGCATCCCGCGGGTGGCCCTTGTCCTCGGGAACGAGCACGACGGCATCGGGGAGGAGCTGCGGGCCGCGTGCACGCGGACCGTGCGCGTCCCGATGCGCGGCTTCACCGAGAGCCTCAACGTCAGCGTCACGTGCGCCATCCTGCTCCAGCACGCGACGGCCGGGCGCGCCGGCGACCTCCCCGAGGTGGACCGCCTCCGCCTCTACGCGCGCGGCCTGTACCTCACCGTGGAGCACGCCGAGGAGCTGCTCGCGCGAGGCTAGTGCCAATGCCGTTCGGATAAGGCATTCGTTCGAGCGAGGGTGCCCCCCCGTCGCGCTTCGCGCGCGAAGAGGTTCCGTGGAGGCGGTGGGGCGCCGGCGCAGACCTCACCCCCCGTCCCCCTCTCCCTGGAGGGAGAGGGGGCATGTGAACGGGAGAATCGCCTCTCGCAGGGTCTCCCGGTTCAGTCGTGCGTTCTCGAGGCGAACGACGCGGAGGCCACGGCGCGCGAGGATCGTCGTGCGCCTCGCATCCCGTTCGGGCCGCTCCGCGTCGTCGTGGACGACGCCGTCGATCTCCACGACGAGCCTGAGCGCGGCGCAGTAGAAGTCCACCACGGCTTCAACGCTCTCCAGAATTGACCCGCCTCTGCTCGCGAGAAGAGGTCCGCTCGCGATGGTCGTGGCGCTGACGATCTGATCCAGGGGGGCGACGATGTCGGATGCGCAAGCGTCCGTGCTCGGTCTGTCACAGGTGGTTCTGGCCGGACGCGCGGGTGGGCCCTCGGCAACGGACGTGCACGAAGAAGTGCCGGCAAGAGCTTCGGGTGCGGCAGCAGGCCGCGTGGCGAGAGGCACACGCCGACTACTTCATCGCGCGGCGGATGAGCGAGCGGGCGGCGGTCGCGGAGAAGGAGGCGCGCGCCCCGCCACCCCTGCGGCTGCCGCGCCCGCTGAGCCGACTACCCTGGGACCTCTCGCAATCCGAGTTCGGGGTGCAAGGGACGGATTTCCTTGGTGTTTTCGGCCGAGTACTCCTCGTCGCAACGCAATCCGAGAGGCGGGCGCAACCGCTGGATACCTCATAGGAATCCGGCGGACTTTCCCCCGGGGTCGCGCAATCCGAGATGCGGCCCGTGGTGAAGTCGGCGCCGGACATGGAGCTCGAACTCGGACAGCTGGACCTTCGATACGAGCGGCTGCGGATCCGCAGCGCGCCGCGCGAGCGACGCCTGATCGGCTCGATCGCCAAGGTCGGCCAGCAGACGCCGATCGTGGTCGTCGCCGACGCGCCGCGCTGGGTCGTCGTGGACGGGTACAAGCGCGTGCGCGCCGTCCGTCGCCTCGGCCACGACACTGTGCACGCGATCGCGTGGGAGCTGGGCGAGGCGGACGCGCTCCTGCTCGAGCGACTGCTTCATGCCGGCGAGATCGGGAGCGCGCTCGAGCAAGGCTGGCTCCTGAAGGAGCTGGAGTCACGCTTCGGCCTCGGGCGCGAGGAGCTGGCGCGTCGCTTCAATCGCACGACGAGCTGGGTGAGCCGTCGCCTCGCGCTGGTGAGCGAGCTCCCGTCCGCCGTGCAGGAGCACGTGCGGTCCGGGGCGATCGGCGCGCACGCGGCGATGAAGTACATGGTCCCGTTGGCGCGCGCCAACGAGGGGGACTGCACCCGTCTCGGCGACGCGATCTCGAAGGAGCGGGTGACGAGCCGGCAGATGGGCGAGCCCTCGCGAAGCTGAAATGCGAGGCGTGCCCCGAGACGCGGCTTGTCAGCTTCTCGTGCAAGGGCAGAGGCTTCTGTCCCTCCTGCCTGGGCAGGAGGATGGCCGCGACCTCCGCGCACCTCGTGGAGGACGTGCTGCCCTC
>SXNL01000340.1 GCA_005777185.1 Myxococcales bacterium | reverse complement strand
TCGAGTCGAGGCTGGCGGCGACGCGGAAGATATGGCGGACGGCGTCCTCGCCCTGCTTCTCGTACAGGAACGCGCTGATCTCTCCGACCGAGCCCGCGCCCGCGTGCTCGCGGAACGCCCCGCGGATCGCCGAGAGGCCGAGATCCGCCGCGTCGCCGTCCGCCCGGGGCCGTGGGAGGGCGAACACCTCGACGCGGTTGCACGTCGAGAGGAACATCACCTCCGCGAGCTCCGGCCTGCCCGCGAGGCGCGCGAGCACCTCGGGGTAGCGCTCCGCGCCCATGGCGAACTTCTCGCGCACGTCGACGGACGCGCTCTTGTGCGAGAGCCCCACCACCAGGAAGGGGACCTTCACGTCGCGTGCTCCGCCACCGTCGCGCGATCGCCCGCGTGTCGTTCGTCGACGGCGGTTCCACGCAGGAGGTACAGGAGGAGCACCAGCATCGCGAACCCGAAGCCCGCGATCGTGCCGTACGCGGCCCTCCGCCCGCGCCACCCGGCGGCCGCGCGGAGGAGGAGCACGCCCGCGATCAGGATCCAGGTGGTGTACCCGAGCCCGGCGCGCAGCAGATCCTGCGTGCTCCCCGCCTCGATCTTCTGCGCCCACACCGTGCCCGTGAGCACGCCGAGCGTGAGCAGCGGGAAGCCCGCCAGGAGGAACCTGTGCTCGGCGCGGTCGAGCGCGTCGAGCGGAGGTAGCCGCGTGAAGAGGCCGACCACCTTCTTCCGCTTGAGGAGCCGCTCCTGCACGAGGTAGAGGGTGGCCGCGCCGAAGGCGAGGCTGAAGAGCGCCACGCCGACGAGGTTCATCGTCACGTGCAACGGCACGATGGCGCTGCGCACGTGGACGGTGGGTGTGAGGGGGCCAGGAGCCACGAAGCGCGACGCGAGCAGCGACGCGAGGGCGAGTGGGGCGACAAACGCCCCGAGCACGTCGACGTGGAACCGGAGGCGGACAGCCAGGTACGCCGCGCACGTGAACATGGAGAGGACGCTGATGGCGAAGTGGATGCCCTCGACGGGGCACACGTGGAGCACGTACGACGCCACCACGACGTGCGTGGCGTGCAGCGCGGCGCCGGCGCCGACCAGCCACGGCGCGACCTTCGTGAGCCGAGCGCCCCGGCCCGTCAGGATGGCGAGGAACGCGGACGTGGCCGCCAGGTACACGAGCGCCGTGGCGACGAAGACGAGGTCGGCGACCCAGGGACGCACTAGCCCACGCTGGCCTGCAGCTGGTGCAGGGCCTCCATCTCACCCTTCGTCTGCGCGATGGCGCCGAGCCACCCGAGCGAGACCTCGTAGGCGTGGTCTCCCAGGATCATGGAGTCCTCGAGGAGCTCGGCGCCGAGCTCCACCAGCGACGCCCGCGCGCGCACCTTGCCCACGAGCTCGTGCGGATCGCCCGCGCCCGTCAGCTCCTTGAGGACCCGCACCCCCTCCACCACCTTGAACTTCTGCCCCGAGGCCGCGACGGCGATCTCGCTGTCGACGAGGTCCACAGTCGCGTCGGCGAGCCACACATCGAGCGCGCTCTGGGGGAAGAACACCTTGTTCAGCATGCGTCTCCGGAGTGTAGCATCTCCGGCGGTTGTCCACGCTGTTCGAGACCTACGACGCGCTCCTCGCGATGGGCGCCGACTCCCACCACGCGGCGCGCCGCGAGGAGATGCGGCGCGCGTTCGAGGCGCGCACGGGGGCGTTCGGCCCCGACGATCCCTGGTTCGAGGCTCGGAGCCGCGCGTTCTGGGACGACGCGCTCACCACCCAGGGCTTCGCCCGCGAGGCGGCCCGCGCGCTCGCGGAGGAGCTCGTGCCCTGGGGCCTCGCGTTCGGGCGAGCGCACAGGGGCCTGTTCGAGCGCTTCGTCGACCGGGCCGTGGCGGTTCCATCCGGGAGCGTCCTCCTCCGCGACGTCTACACGGGCGCCGAGCTCATGGTCGAGATCGACAGCGCGATCGCGGACGCGCTCCGCGTCGCGTCCGGCCTCATGGACGCGCGCGTCGTCGGTCACGACGGGCGGGTTGGCATGCTGTCCGGTGTCCTCTTCCACCAGGCCGAGGCGACCCCGCCGATCAAGGGCGTGATCGCGCGCGCGAAGGAGCGCGGCATGGAGGTGGGCCCCGCGCTCGACGCGCTCATGCGCATGGAGCTCCGCCTGCGCAGCCTCTCGCGCGTCAAAGTCGCCTACGCATACCGTCCCGAGATGCTATGAGGGGGCGTTCATGTCGCCGACGCCCACGCCGCCGACGTTCCAGGCCCACCTCGTCGAAGCGCGCTCGCTCTCGTCGCACGTCCGCGAGCTCACGTTCGCGCGCGAGGACGGCCTGGTCTTCGACTTCGACGCCGGGCAGTGGGTCAACGTCGTGCTCCCGCTCCCCTCGGGGCCCCTGCGGCGCGCGTACAGCATCGCCTCCCCGCCGGGTGGCGATTCGCGCTTCCAGATCGCGGTCACCCGCGTCGAGGGCGGGCCGGGCTCCACGTGTCTGCACGAGCTCCCGCTCGGAGCGACGATCACGGTGGTCGGCCCGCAGGGCTTCTTCAAGCGGCCGCCCGACGCCACGTACCCGAGCCTCTTCGTGGCGACGGGGACGGGGATCACCCCGCTCCGTAGCATGATCAAGGCGGCGCTCTCCGCCGGATCGCGGGCCCGGATGCACCTCGTCGTCGGCGCGCGCACGGAGGCGGATCGCATCTACGTCGACGAGCTCGAGGCGCTCGCGAAGCGGCACCCCAACTTGCATGCATCCTACACATTGTCGCGCGCCGACGAGGCGTGGACCGGGCCCCGCGGCTACGTCCAGGCGCACGTGCCGGATCTGTGGCGCGAGCTTCGCGCGCTCGGCGAGGGCGAGCCGCACGCGTTCGTGTGCGGGCTGCAGCGCATGGTCGGCGCGGTGCGGGAGGTGCTGAAGAAGGACCTCGGCGTCGTGCGCCAGCAGGTCCACTCGGAGCGGTACGACTGACCTACAGCTCGCGCGTGAGCTCCGCCACCTGCCGGACCTCGTCCGCCGTGAGCGCAGCCTGCGCCCTGCGGAGGAGCGCGACCTCGACCTTCGCGTGCTCCGTGTACGCCGCCTCGAAGCGCTCGAACACCGATCGCACGAGGGGCAGCGCCGCGTGGAACCCTGCCCCGTCCTTCTCGGCGAGCACGGCGAGCCGC
Organism: Myxococcales bacterium; assembly: GCA_005777185.1. Classification (GTDB taxonomy): domain Bacteria; phylum Myxococcota_A; class Polyangia; order Polyangiales; family Polyangiaceae; genus SXNL01. The sequence goes on along the minus strand of SXNL01000340.1, from coordinate 1,039 downwards.
ACGGCGCCGCCGCAGATGTTGTCGTGCGCGGAGGCGAGGGCGCGCACCTCGTGTGCCAGCGCGGGCGCGCGCGCGGCGAGGAACGGAAACAGCCCCTGCTCCTCCTTCCCGAAGTGGTCGATGACGAGATCGCGCACCTCGCGGATCCGCGCCGCGAATCGCGCCCGGAGCTCCGGGGTCTCGTCGTTCAACAGGGCGCGGAGGTCGCCGACGGCCCGGCTCAGCGGGACGTGATCGTGCTCGAGGTCGGAGAGAAGATCGCCGGACATGGGGGCCGCTGGACATTGTACGCTCGCCCCGCCGGACTTGTGAAATCCCCGGCGAGACAGGAGGTCCGGTGGAGACGCGTTTCGTGTGGCTGGACATGGAGATGACCGGGCTCGATCCCGACGCGTGCGCCGTCGTCGAGCTCGCGATGGTCGTCACGGGGGCCGACCTCGAGCCGATCGCGGAGATGGAGCGCCTGGTGTGGCAGCCGGAGGAGGTGCTCCTGCGCACGAACCCCTTCGTTCGCGAGATGCACACGAAGAACGGCCTGTTCGAGCGCGTCCGCCGATCCACGACGGGGCTCGAGGACGTGCAGCGGGACGCCCTCGGGTTCCTCGTGCAGCACACCGCGTATCGAGAGGGCATCCTCGCCGGGAACTCCATCCACCAGGATCGGCGGTTCCTCGTGCGCCACCTCCCCCTCTTCGAGGCGTTCCTCCACTATCGCCAGGTGGACGTGTCGAGCCTCAAGGTCCTCGTCGGCGCGTGGACGCCCGAGCACGCCTTCAAGAAGGCCGAGAAGGCCCACACCGCACTCGAGGACGTGAAGGCGAGCCTCGCGGAGGCCCGCCACTACAGGGAGAGGCTGTTCGCGCGGGCGCCGTGAGGCTCTTCACGCGGGCGCCAACGGCAGCTTCCTGTGGCCCGCGTCGCCGAGGAGCTGGAAGAAGTCGTTCCCCTTGTCGTCGACGACGACGAACGCGGGGAAGTCCACCACGGCGATCTTCCACACGGCCTCCATCCCCAGCTCGGGGTACTCGAGCACCTCGAC
>SXNL01000339.1 GCA_005777185.1 Myxococcales bacterium | reverse complement strand
GATCAGGCCTTGTAGACCTTCACCGAGCACTTCTTGTAGTCGGTTTCTTTCGAGATCGGGCAGGTCGAATCCAGGCAGACCTTGTTGATCAGCACGGATTCGTCGAACCATGGCTTCCGCAGCGCGAACGGCGTCTGCGAGGTGAGCTCCGAGCCGGTGACGATGACCTGCTTGCCCTGGCGCGTCTCCACGTCCACCACGATCGGCGCGATGAGGTTGACGGTCGGCACCGGTCCGCTCGCGTTGAGCACGGCCATGAGGGCCACGCCGTCGGCGTCGAAGTCGGGACCGAGGAGGCCCACGTCGAACTCCGCGTCGAGCGCCTCGATCGACACCACCGGGAGCGCGAGGCCCGGCGTCTTCACCGACTGGAGCCACCCGATGGGCGAGCTCTCGCGGTGCCGGAGGAGCACGAAGGCCGTCTCGCGCGCGAGGCCGACCAGGCCGTTCGCGAAGGTGATCGTGTCCCGCTCGTCGAGATCCATCTGGCCGAACCTGTTGCTCTCGATGCGCATGACCTGCTCTCCTTCTCGGGCCCCTTGGAGGCCTACCGGGGAGCAAGACTGCACGTCCCGTACCAGACCCCGCGTGGCTCGCGCCGGAGCGTGAGCGAGGGCTGCGTGGGCCTTCTTCAGGGGCCGGGAACGAGCGAGAGGCGGGGGCGTTCGCTGATCCTGGGCCTGTGCCGCGGAAGGCTGACCTTCACGCGCGCGCCGTGGAGCGCGTCCGACCGGTCGAGCGTCAAGGTTCCGGCGTGCTCATGGACAACGTTGCGACAGAACGCGAGCCCGAGGCCGTGATGTCCCGGGGCGGGTGCCTCGCCGGGGTGGAAGCCCACCCCCGTGTCCTCGATCGAGAGCGTCATGTCGTCCGCCTCCGCCGCCACCTTGACGCGCACCGTGCCGCCCTCGCCGGCATGCCGGAGCGCGTTCTCGAGGAGATTTTCGACGACCCGTCCGACCCGGGCCGGGTCGACCACGACCCTACCGCTCGCCTCCTCGATCTCGAGGTCGACCTTCTCGCGGTCGGCGACCCGCCCGAACGGGCGCGCGGCGTCGCGCACGAGGTCCGCGAGCGTCACCGCCGCGCGGATGCCGCTCACCGGCGCGGCGTCGATCGCCTGGTGCAGGAGGTCGGCGAGGCGCGTACACGCGTGTTCGATGTCGGAAAGGCTCTCGCCCAGCTTCCCTTCGGCGTCGTTGCCCCGCAGCCAAGCCACGTTCGCGCCGATGACCCCGAGGAGGTTCTTCGCGTCGTGCATCGCGAACGTGCTCTCGTCGCGTCCCGCTTCGGGAACCACTCGCCTGACAGCTGCCTTCGACATGGGGTCGAAGCCCTGGACGGCGGCTCACGGGTAACCTTGAGGCGATCAGGTCACGCGCATGAGCGTCATCGCGGCGCGCGAGTCGGCGTCGCGAAACGCATTGATCGCCTTCTCGCAGGCTTCGAACGCGCGCGTGGCCCCGACGATGTCGACCATCCCGCGTACGGCCGAGAAGTTCGATTGCTCGAGCGCCTGCGTCTCGAGGTCGGCCGTGACCGCGCGCGGAGGTCCCGCGGCGGGCGTGGCGCGCATGAGCTGGGAGCTCTGCCGCGAGAGGGAGGCCGGATCATCGAACGCGTAGACGGCCAGCTCGCCGATCTTCGCGCCGTCCGCGAGCACCGAGCCGTCCTTGCCGATCTCCACTGTGCGAGCGTTCACCGGCGCGCGGAGCGCGATGCCCTGGCGGTCGAGGAAGGGCTCCTTCGTCTGCGTCACGAGCGAGCCGTCGGGTGCGAACTGGATGCCGCCGTGGCGCGTGTACAGCGTGCCTTCCCTCCCCTTCACCGCGAAGTACCCGCGCCCGTGGATCGCGACGTCGAGGGGCCTCCCGGTGGGCGAGATCGAGCCCTCGCTCGCGTCGGTGCGGGTGGCGTCCACGGAGACGAGACGGACGGTCTTCCGTGCTTGCGACGTGCGCGCCAGGTACTCCTTGAACACGGTGCGGTCGGCCTTGTACGCGGTCGTCGCCACGTTCGCGACGTTGTTCGCCGCGGTCTCCAGCGTCGCGAGCTCCGCGATCGCGCCCGACGTCGCCGCCCAGATCCCATCACCCATGGCGGTTCTCCTTCGTGGTGGTGCCGTGCGCCGCGCGGATGCGCGACCTCGGTTCGTCGTCCCGCTCCGGCATCATGTGGGCCCGGATGCGGTGGATGGCCTCCGCATGGAGCTGGCACACGCGCGACTCGGTCACCCCGAGCACGAGGCCGATCTCCCGCAGGCTCGCCTCCTCCTGGTAGTGGAGACCGAGGACGAGCTGCAGCCGCGGCGGGAGGTGCTCGATCGACCTCGCGATCAGCGCGAGCAGCTCCTTGCGCGACGCGAGCAGATCCGGCCCCTCGCTCTCGGACGGCGCCTGGACCTCGGTCACGTCCAGGCGGGCGAAGTCGGCGTGTGCCACCTGGCCGAGGAGCGTCCGGTACGCCTCGAGCTCGAGGCCCATCTCGCGGGCGATCTCGGGCTCCTCGGGCGCGCGGCCGTGTCGCGCCGAGAGGTCGCGGATGGTGCGCGCGATGGTCTTCGAGGCACCTCGCATCTTGCGCGACAGGGGGTCGAGCGAGCGCAGGTAGTCGAGCATGGCGCCCTTGATGCGGTGCGACGCGTACGCGGCGAACTCATCCTCGCTCATCTCCGCCGTGCGCCGACCGAGCGCCTCGACGAGCCCGACCCAGCCCGCGCCGAGCAGGTCGTCGAGCGCGATCTCCTGCGGCATCTTGCGCACGAGCCGCATGGAGATGCGCCGCACGAGCGGGAGGTAACGCTCGTACACCTCGCGCGGCAGCGTCGTGGCCCGGGCGTGTGTCACGCTCGCCCCGGCAGCGCGATGTCGGCGAGATCGAGCTCCGCCGTGGACAGGTCCTCCGGCACACGCGGGCCGGCGGACAGGTAGGCGAGGGGGAGCCCGGTGCGGACGGCGCCGCCGACGGCCCCGCCGAGGCGCTCGGCCTCGTCGATCTTGGTGAGGATGATCGCGCTGGGCGCGCACGAGGCGTAGCCCGCGGCCAGGCGCTCCACGTCGTTGGTGCGCAGGTAGGACGGCACCACGAGGAGCACCTCGGTCTGCGCGCGCTCGCGCGCGATCGCGAGGCAGCCGTGGAGGCGCGCCAGCGACGCCCCGTCCGAGGGGGCCCGGCTCGGCGTGTCGACCAGGACGACGTCGGCGTCGTGCTCGAGCAGGGCGTCCTCGAACGAGGCGACGTCGCCGGCCACGGAGAAGGGGATGTCCATCAGGTCCGCGAACTTCTTCATCTGCTCGATGGCGCCCACGCGGAACGTGTCGAGCGAGATGACGTGCACGGTCCTGCCGAGCTCGAACTTCGCCTTCGCCGCGAGCTTGGCGAGCGTCGTCGTCTTGCCGCTCCCCGTCGGGCCGACGCACGTCACGATCACCGGCCCGGACGACTGCAGTCTACATCCGACGACGCGCAGGGTGCCGCGGAGGCGCAGCCGGAGCTCGGCGAGCACGCCGTCCCGCTCCTGCGACGCCAAGGGAGCGCTGGCGAGCTCGCGCACGAGGGGACCCTCGAAGCCGGCGGCCCCGAGCAGGGCCTGGGCCCTCTCGCGGGGCTTCTTCGTCGACATCATCTGGTCGAGGAGCGCGCGGAGCGACGCGATCTCGCCGTCGAGCGGGTGCGGTGTGGGGGGGGGCGGGGGCCTCGGCGCGCCGGATCTCGACGAGACGGACGGCGGCCGGAACGGGACGGCCTTCGGCGCGGGGGCCGTCCGGCGCGCGGTGCGGGTCGCGTCCGCGGCGCCAGGGGCCGCCGCCTTGACCTCCACGAAGGGGCCGTCGGTCCCCGCGCCCGTCACGACGCGCGTCCCGCCGATCACGGCGTCGCCGCCGTACGCCGCGCGCACCAGCGAGAGGGCCTCGCTCACGTCACGTCCTCGGAATGCCTCGAAGTGCATGGTCATCTCCTCACGCTGCGCTCACCGTCTCAGCCGGCACGATCGACACCTCGGGATCCACCTCGCGGAACGAGAGGACCGCCACGTTCTCGGCGCGCCGCTCGACGAACGCGCGCACGTACCGCCGGAGGTCGGGCGAGGTCACCACGACCGGCGGCTTGCCCTGGGCGCGGACCGCCTTCAGGGCATCCTCGAGGGACGCGCCGACCCTGCGGACCTCCGCGGGATCGAGCGCTCCGCCCGTGCCGCTCGCGATGTCGCGGAGCGAGCGGCGGAACATGTCCTCGGCGCCCGCGTCGAGCACGATGGCCTCGAGCGTCCTCGACGACGTCTTGAACGCCGCGGTGATCTGCCGGGCGAGGCGGCCACGCACGATCTCGGTGAGCTGCTCCGTGTCCTTCGTCGAGACGGCCGCGTCGAGGAGCCCCTCCAGGATGGTGCGGAGGTTGCGGATCGAGACGCCCTCCCGGAGGAGGTTGCGGGCGACGCGCAGGACATCCGACAGGGTGAGCAGGGTTGGCACGAGGTCGTCGACCAGCTTCGGGCTGCCCTTCGAGAACACGTCGAGGAGGTGCGCCAGCTCCGCGCGGCCGAGGAGCTGGTCGGCGCTGCGCCTCACGACCTCGCCGAGGTGCGTGGCGATCACCGTCGCGTGATCGACGACCGTGCAGCCGAACGCCTCCGCGAGATCACGATCCTTGGGCGCGATCCAGCGCGCCGTGGTGCCGAAGACCGGGTCCTTGCCGGCCGCGCCGAGGTCCATGTCGGTGGTCGGCTCGCCCATGGTGAGGAGCTTGCCGCTGACGAGCTCGCCTTCCGCGACCGGCGTCCCCAGGATGAGGAAGCGATACGTCGTGGGCGGCAGGACGAGGTTGTCGCGGATGCGGACGGGCGGCACGATGATGCCGAGATCGCTCGCGAACTGGCGGCGGACCCCCGCGATGCGGTCGAGCAGGGTCCCGCCCATCGACGTGTCCACCGCCGAGATGAGCTCGTAGCCCACCTCGAGCGACAGCAGATCGAGCGGGAGCGTGGCCTCGATCTCCTGCTCCTTCGACGGCGCGCCAGGCGCGGCCGTCGCCTCCTGCTCGGGCTCCGAGCCGGTGTGCCGGTCCTTCGTCTTGTACGCCCACAGGAACAGGCTGCCCCCGATGCAGAGGAACGGGAGGGCCGGCATCCCCGGAATGAGCGCGAACATCGAGAGCACGGCCGCGGTCAGGAGCACCGCGCGGCGGTTCGCGAACATCTGCGTGATCACCGCCTTGCCGAGCTCTTCGCCCGTCGCGCCGCGCGTGACGACGATGCCGGAGGCCGTGGACACGAGCAGCGCGGGGATCTGCGCGACGAGCGCGTCGCCGATGGACAGGATGGAGAAGGTCTCCATCGCCTTCGACAGCTCCATGCCCGAGGTCAGGCCCCGGATGAGCCCGCCCACCAGGCACACGGCCGTGATGATGAGCCCTGCGACGGCGTCACCGTGAACGAACTTGCTCGCGCCGTCCATCGCGCCGAAGAAGTCAGCCTCGCGCTCGACAGAGCGGCGCCGATCCTTCGCGACGTCCGCGGTGATGAGGCCCGCGTTCAGATCGGCGTCGATGGCCATCT
>SXNL01000338.1 GCA_005777185.1 Myxococcales bacterium | reverse complement strand
GGGCAGCCCCGGGCAATTGTTGGACAGCTCTTGAGCGCGCGTAGCGCGCGATTTGGGGGAGACCGACGCGCGCAGCGCGGCGAGTGGGGGCACCCCTTCTCTTGCGCTGGATCGCGCCTAACCGATCGGCATTGCGCCTAGCCCCTCACCCTGCGCCACGCGCGTAGCACGCTCGGCTGCTCGCGATCGATGCGCACCTGATCGTACCCCTCGGGCATCCGGCCCCCGAAGCCGTTGTAGAGGATGACCACCTGGCCCACCTGCGCGCGGCGGAGGAGCGCCTCGGCGATCCGCACATCGCGGATGTAGCGTTCGCGGCCTAGGTCGACGTCGTCGTCGATGTGGTTCGCGGTGCCGAAGAGGTTCTCGCCGAACGGATTGTAGAAGTAGAGGCAATCCGCCGCCGGCAGCTCGATCTCCCCGAGGCGGCCCTCGAGGAACGTGGCGCGATCCGCCACGTCGAAGGTGCGCGCGAGCTCCCTCGCGGATGCCACGAGGTGCGGCCTCTGCTCGACGCCGATGAAGCGCGCGTGGCTCGCGAGGGCCGCGGCGACGCAGAGCTTGCCCGCGCCCGCGCCGACGTCGAGGACGGTCGCCACGCCCAGATCGTCGATCCACTCCGCCGTGCGGACGGCCACCGACAGGGGCGACCAGTGCTGATCCGCCAGCGCGCGGAGCTCGCGCGGGAGGAACAGATCGAAGGCGCGGTCGTCGGGGGCTCGCTTCTGGCGGAGCGACCTCCCGACGTGGCTCGTGGACGGGCGTGGGTCCCCCACGTCGTCAGCTTACCTCAACAGACGGCGCCGTTGGGAAGGCACGCGTACACGACGCCGCTCACGGTGCGGCACGCCGAGCACCACTTGCCGGTACCGCAGCCGGAGACCCGGCAGTCGGGGGGCGGCGGGGGCGAGACGCAGACGCCACCGCAGTCGGCGCCTCCGTGGAGCGGATCGCAGCTGTCGGTGGGATCGTCGACGCAGACCGTCCCGGCAGCGCACGCCTTGCCCGTGATGCCGCCGCAGGTGAAGAGGCAACAGCCGAGGCCCGGGATGTTCTTCGTGCCCGACATGCAGCGCACGTTGGAGCAGGCGACCGGGTTCGGAACGCACGCGCCCGTCGCGGGGACGCAGCGGTAGCCGGACATGCAGCGAACGGTGAGGCACTTGTTCTTGACGCCCAGGCCTTCCTCCGCCGTGGACTCGGACTCCTCGGGCTCCTCGACGGTGGCCGAGCAGGCGGCCGTGGAGAGGCCGAACAGGACTGCGAGCGAGGCGAGCGAGGCAAACTTGCGGAAATACATGATAAACCTCCGTGGAGAGGGGCCGAGGGGCGTGTGGGAGATGTGGTAGCAGGTCGCCTCACCTGCGCATCTCAACTCGGCTCAACTCGCGGTCGCCTCAACCTGCTCGCGCGCCCGACAGCACCTCGAGGATGGCCCGATCGCCCTGGAGCGCGACGCGCTGCGTGTAGAAGTCCAGCCCGCGCCTCCCGCCGAGTTCCTCGCCGGATCCCGCCCGCCCGGGGCCGCCGTGGATGAGCTGAGGCAGCACCATGCCGGGGGGCAGCGCCTGCTGGGCGATCTTCGAGGAGCCGATCGTGACGCGCCCGTGAAACGGCGCGAGGCCGAGCACGGCAGCGGACAGGAACGGGCGATCGTCCGAGTACACGCTCGTCACGAGCCCCCCGCCTCCCCACGACACGAGCCTCGCCGCGGCCTCACCCGTGCCGTCGTAGGGCACGAGCGTCGCGACGGGCCCGAAGACCTCGTGCGTGTGGACCGCATCGTCCCCGGACGGGGACTCGGAGAGGAGCAGCGTGGCAGGGACGAAGTAACCCTTGCCCGCGGCGTGGTGCGCCGTCTCGGCGGGACCGCGGTGCACGACCCTCGCCACCTGCTCGAGCATGGCGATCCCCGCGAGCACGTCGCGCCGTTGGGCCGACGTGGCGACCGGGCCCATGTTCACCTCTTCCCGCGCGGGATCGCCCATCCGGATGGCCGCGAGACGCTCGACCAGGAGCTCGATCACCTCGGCGAGCCGATCCTTCGGCACGTAGACGCGACGGATCGCGGTGCACTTCTGCCCCGTCTTCTGCTGCATGTCGCGCGCCACGTCGCCCACGAAGAGCCCGAGCAGATCCGAGCCGGCCTCGACGTCGGGGCCGAGCACCGCGGCGTTGAGGCTGTCGGCCTCGACGTTGACGCGCACCGAGTGGGCGAGGACGGCCTTCCCGCCACGGAGCGAGCGACCGGTGCTGCTCCCTCCCGTGAACGCGAGCACATCCTGACCCCCGACGTGGTCGAGGAGGTCGCCCGCACCACCACACACGAAGGAGAGCGCCCCCTCGGGGAGGACGGCCGCGTCGACGAGGAGCTCCATGATCCTGTACGCGAGGAGGGCCGTGCTGGTGCCAGGCTTGGAGACGACCGGCATTCCGGCGAGCAGCGCGCACGCAGCCTTCTCGGCGAGGCCCCACGCAGGGAAGTTGAAGGCGTTCACGTGGACGGCGACGCCGTGCCGCGGCACGCGCACGTGCTGGCCGAACAGGCGCGGGCTGCGCCCGAGCTGCACCCCGTCGCCGTCGGGGAGGACCTTGCCGTCCGGGAGCTCCGCGGAGAGATCGGCGTAGGCCGCGAGCGTGCCCCACGCGCCGTCGATGTCGAACTTGGCGTCCGACCGCGTGTTGCCTCCGTTCTCGATCGCGACGTCGATGAGCGCGTCGCGCCTGGCGTGGATGGCCTTCGACATCTCGCGGAGCACGGCGCCGCGCTGCCGGAACGTCATCGCCCTCAGGCTCGCGCCGCCGACGTCGCGCGCGAAGCGCATCGCCGCGCCGAGGTCGAGGCCCTCGGTCGTCGCCGACGCGAGCGGCTCCTCGGTGGCCGGGTTCACCAGCGTCGTCCCCGCGCCCGCGCCCCGTACCCACTTGCCCGAGAGATGGCTCCTGAGGTCGATCATCGCGGCGTTCCTATCACGCGCCCTTCACGCACGAAAGCGCGCGCTCGACGGCCTGCTCGAGGGAGAGCCGCGACGTGTCGACCACGTGATCCGCCATCTGGTAGAGGCGCTTGCGCGCGGCGAACAGCGCGCGGAGCTCCTCCATCGCGCTCGGGTGCCCCGCCATCGGACGCCCATCGCCCTGCGCGACGACCCGCGCCCAGTGATCGCGCGGCCTCGCCTTCAGCCAGATGGTCGTGGCGCGCTCGCGGAGCATCGTCCACGTCTCGGCGTCGGTGACGATCGAGCCGCTCGTGGCGACGACGACGTTGCGCGCGCTCTCGTGGAGCGGCAACAGGGTGTTCACCGCGAAGCGCTCGATCTTGCGGAAATACGCCTCGCCGTGCACGTCGAAGATCGTGGAGAGCGACATCCCCGCGTCGTCCGCGATGATCGCGTCGAGCTCGTAGAAAGGCATCCCGAGGCGCCGGGCCATCTCCTGCCCCACGGCCGTCTTTCCGGCGCCTCGCAGCCCGACGAGGGCGATCGCGCTCCGCTTCCCCTCCTCGACGACGGCCCGCGGGTGCTGGAAGTTCGAGCTCGACAGCAACGTCGCCGCGCTCGAGTGCATCGCCTCGGCCACATCCTGCAGCCGGGAGACGGAGATGTTCCCCTGCCCTGCCTCGAGCTGCACGAGGAAGCGCGCGCTGACCCCGGCCCGCGCGGCAAGCTCGGCCAGCGTGTACCCCGACGCGAGGCGCCGCGCGCGAACGGAACGGCCGAGCGCGCTCAGGAAGTCCGTCCGCGGTTGCGTGGGTCGACCGGCGGGGCTGCCCTCCGGCCCCTCGTTGAAATGTGCAGTATAATACGGCCCCTTGCGCATCGCGTGCGTATTATACTACTTGATTCAGCCGCGTGCTGGGCTATCGTGTGCCGCTCCCATGGCCGCACACGACAACGCCCCGACCGAGCCCGTTCGCTTCGAGACCCACCCGGACCGCTACCGCCACTGGCGGCTCGAGCTCCCCGAGGCCTGGGGAGGCAAGGTGGCGAGGCTGGTGATGGACGTCCTCGAGGAGGGCGGCCTCCGCCCGGGCTACCCGCTGAAGCTGAACTCGTACGATCTCG
>SXNL01000337.1 GCA_005777185.1 Myxococcales bacterium | reverse complement strand
GTTTCAGCACATTCGCGAAGAACGGGGACTGGCGTATTCCGTGTTCAGCAATCTGTCGTCCTACACTGACGCGGGCATGATCAGCGTCTATGCCGGATGCGGCGCCGACAAGGTCTTGCCCGAGCCGACCGCGACGACCTCGCCCTCGATCGGCTTCTCCTTCGCGGTGTCGGGGAGGATGATCCCGCGCGTGGTCTTCTCGTCTTCCGTGACGCGCTTGAGGATGACGCGGTCCTGGAGGGGTCGAATGTTCGCCATGTGTGCTCTCCTGTGGGTGCCCGGGCCTGCCGGGCCTCGAGATGGGGGACGCTCCTCGCCAGACGGCGAAGGCAGACGGCTTTGGCACTCCCAGCGTGAGACTGCCAGCCGCGCCGGAACATAATCTCCGGCACGGGCCCGTCAAGCCACAAAGACCGACAACGACCATTTTCATATCTCGTTGATTATACGCGATGTTTTGCTAGGCAGCGTCCGCCGACGGCCAGAAGCAGACAGGCCGCGCGAGCGCCAGGCGAATCGTCCGGCTTATCTCGAATCGGGACCGCGCCGTTCATCAGAGCGCACGCCCCCGTGCCAAGCGGTGCGCCCCGGAAGGGGCAAGCCGCGGGGGCGTGCACTCCCTTTACCCTCTGGCACTCCGGTGGAGAGAGCGCCGATATTGTCCCGTAACTAGCTGTATTCAGGTGAAAAGTTGCCGATTCGAGTGCCAGCCGGTAGAACAAAGGAGGTCCCGCCCCCCGCGCGGGCCCTCGCGTGGAGCCCCCTGTGGTTCGAGGAGAAGGATGATGTCGATCCTGAGAGCTGATTCGGTTTCCGTGTTTTTCCACGAGTCCGTCACCACCGTGATGAGGTCTCGCAAGGTGTCGGCCACCGAGAGCGCGACGACGTACCTCGTCGGGCTGCTCGCCGACTTCGCGAAACCGGCGCGCGCCGAGACGATGGACCGCCCGCTCGCGTTCCTGCTCGACGAGGCGCTCCACACCGAGGAGATCGGTGAGCGCTTCGAGCGGTTGCGCACCCTGGGCGACAGCATCCTCTACACCTCCGGCTTCTTCGGCGACCACTTCGAGGCGCGCGGCGTCGATCAGGGCTACCTCATCGGCATGGGCCAGACGGCGTACAAGGGCGCGGGTTCCCTCCTTCGCGCGCCGTCCAGCCGCGATGTGACGGAGGCCGCCCGCTGCGACATCTTCGGCGAGCTCGCGGACGGTTTCGCCGCGTTCGTCGCGGTCATCGCAGAGGTCGCGGACCGGACCCTCGCCGGGGGGGTCGGCACGTCGAAGGGGCTTCTCAGGCTCTACGAGCGATGGCTCAAGACACGGAGCGAGACGCTTGCGGTCACGCTCTCGAGCCACGGCTTCGTCGCGCCCCGCGGGGCGCGCGTGCTGTCGTGACGCGGCTCCTCGAGGGCAACGGTGCCCTGCTGGTGCGGGAGATCGCGGTCGCGAGGAGCGTGCAGGCCGGGCTCGCGCGCCTTTACCAGCTCGAGCCCGAGCACGCGGTGGAGCACTTCATGCGCCCCGCGGAGGCCGGCGACCGCGAGGCGCTCCTCGTGAGCGAGGCGGAGGGCGCGCTCTACATGGAACTCCGCGTCCCGGCGCTCGGCCCGCGCGCGGTCGACCTGGCCGACGGCGCCGCGCTCGATCCGCTCTGCCAGATCATCGAGGGCGTGAGCCACTTCGTCTACATGACCGAGCGGGCGCGCTCCGGCCGCGAGACCACCCAGCTCGAGCTCGAGCTGCAAGCCGAGGTCGACAAGTACGTGGTGATCGCCTCGGCGCTCGGCTGCGTGGACGTGTCGACGAGCGAGCGCGTGCGGGAGCGCCTGTTCGAGTCGGTGGCCTTCTCGCACGAGGGTCGGACGGAGCAAGGCCAGCGCTACCGGCTCGCGAACGACGTGGCGAACCGCTTCATCCGCCGGGTCGAGCGGGAGCACCTCGCCCACCGGCGGGTGCGGGAGCTCCGGGCGGAGCTGCGCAGGTTCTTCGACATGGGGCAGGCGGAGAAGCTGCGGGCGGCCTGACCGCCGCGCGCAGACCGGGGCCCGCCCCCCCCGCGGCGAAGTTAATAATGATCGTTGCGTTTATACAACGATCGTTGTATATTCTCCCCATGCACGACGCCGACGTCATCGTCATCGGTTCGGGCGCAGGCGGGCTCACCGCCGCCGTCGCCCTCGCGCGCGCGGGAAAGCGCGTGCTGGTCTTCGAGCAGCACTACCTGCCCGGCGGGTGGTGCCACTCCTTCGCGCTCGAGGGCCACCAGTTCAGCCCGGGCGTGCACTACATCGGCGCGCTCGGCCCGGGCGGCTTCATGCGGAGCATCTACGAGGGCCTCGGCGTCGCGAACGACCTCGTCTTCCACGAGCTGAACCCGGACGGCTACGACCACGTCCTCGTCGGCGGCGAGCGCTTCGACATCCCGCGCGGCAAGGACCACCTCGCCGAGCGGCTGTGCGCCCGCTTTCCCCGCGAGCGCGCCGGCATCCACGGGTTCCTCGACACGACCGACCGCATGGCGACCGAGCTCATGAACGGCGTGTCCGCGCGGGGCTGGCGCGAGAAGGCGACGCTCCCGGCGCGGCTCCCCACGGTGCTCCGCCACGGCTGGCGCGCGCTCGACGCGTTCCTCGACGGTTTCACGCGGGATCCGATGCTGCGCGCCATCCTCTCCATCCAGGGCGGCGACCACGGCCTCCCGCCCTCGCGCGCGCCCGCGGCCATGCACGCCACGATCCTCGCGCACTACTTCGACGGCGGCTTCTACCCACGCGGCGGCGCCAAGTCGCTCCCGCGCGCGTTCCTGCGTCAGCTCCGCGCGCACGGCGGCAAGCTCCACCTGTCCACGCCCGTCACGCGCATCCTCGTCGAGGGCACCGGGCCGTCGCAGCGCGCGATCGGCGTCAGGCTCGGCGACGGCACCGAGGTGCGGGCGCCCGTGGTGATCTCGAACGCGGATCCTCGGGTCACGCTCGGCCGCCTCGTCCTGCCCGCGCACCTGTCGCGGGCCACGCTGCGCAAGCTCGACCGCGTGCAATGGTCCGTGTCGGCCCTGTCGCTCTTCCTGGCGGCCGAGATCGACGCCCGCGCGGCGGGGCTCGACTCGGGAAACTACTGGTACTCGCGAGGGACGGATCTGGAGGAGATGTACCGTTTCGCGCAGCGCCCCGACCTGTCGGGGGCCGGCGAGCTGCCCGGCGTGTTCGTCACGGTGCCCACGCTGAAGGATCCGACGAAGGGCCGCCGGCGCAACCTGCACACGATGGAGGCGTTCTGCTTCGTGTCGCACGACGCGTTCGCCCGGTGGGCGGGCACTCCGCAGGGCGCGCGGCCGGACGGCTACGCCCGGCTCAAGGAGGATCTCTCGCAGCGCATGCTCGACGTGGTGGATCGCGTCGTCCCTGGCCTCCGCGAGCGCGTCGTGTTTCGCGACCTCGGGACGCCGCTCTCGAACGTGTTCTACTGCGAGGCCACGGCGGGCAACCTCTACGGCACGGAGAAGACGCTCCGCAACCTCCCCCCGTTCGGCTTCCCCCTCCGCACCGAGATCGGCGGCCTCTTCATGTGCGGCGCGAGCACGCTCGGCCATGGCGTCGCCGGCGCCACGATGTCGGGCCTCGCGGCCGCGCGCTCGGTCCTCCGTTGCTCGCGCGAGGAGCTCCTGTCGGCGCGCGGGCAGACCCTGCGCACCGTGTCGGCGGAGGATCTGATCGCGTCGCCTCCCGCGCCCATCGTCGAGGCGGCGGAGGACGCGGTTGCGTAGTAGACCGCGCGCAGAACAGAGGCAGGTGCCCACCCCCGTCGCGCTTCGCGCGCCGACCCCTCCCAAATCGCGGGCTTCGCCCGCTCAGGGAGGGGTAGCTTCCTTCCTGGAACCGGGTCCCATCCCGTCCCCCGGGCTGAAGCCCGGGGCAGTGGAGAGAGGCGCCGCGTCGAAGCCCGCCCGGTGGGCGGGCTCCGGCCCAGCGCTGGATCGACACGGCTGGTGGCCTCGTGCGTAGGCCGCCTCGCCCCACGCGCACGGGGGCCGAGCCCGCGACGCTGCGCGATCTCCGGAGGCGCCAGATCGTCCAGGAGGCGCGGCGCATCGTCGCGAGGGACGGGCTCGGCGCGCTCACGATCTCGACGCTCGAGGCTCGCCTGCCCTTTTCACGTGGCGTCATCACGCACCACTTCGAGGACAAGGACGAGATCGTGGACGCCGTGCTCGAGAGCGCCGTCGCGGACATCGACGCCGGCACCGTCGCCGATGTTCGCTCGATGCCCGACTTTGCGGGGCGCGTCGCGGCCGTGCTGCGCAGCAAGGTGACAGGCTTCATCGAGCAGCCCGAGGCGACGCGCATCCTCGTGTCCTTCTGGGGTCAGCCGGGCGACGCGCGCGCGCGCACGAGCAACGCGGCGCTCTTCCGGCGCTACCGCCGCGAGTCGCGGGCGCTGTTCGAGCACGCAGTGGAGACGGGCGAGGCGCGCCGGGATCTCGATCCGGAGGCCGCCGCCGTGCTCCTGGTCGGCGCCGTGATCGGGATCGTGTCGCTGGCGATGTTCGAGCCGGACACGGTGGACGTCGACGCCGCCACGAAGCTGGCGGCGGCGCAGATCGTGGCCGACGCGCGACACCGGGGCTGACCCCACCCCGCGCTGTCCGCTGTCCGCTGTCCGCCGACGGCCGACCGCCGTCGGCGGTTCGCCGTCCGCTACGGCCGCTTCACGCAGAGATCGTACGCGCGCTTGTTCGCGCACGTGCTGTCGCACTTGGGCCCGATCAGGCCCTGGTACTCGCTCGCGGCCACCCTCGCGTCGCACCAGGCCTCGAGGCCCTTCGCCTCCGAGGCGGGTGCGAGGAAGCACCGCCGGCACTTCGGCGCGTTGGCCGCGCGCTTCGGTGCGTCGGCGAGGTACTTCTTGCGCGCTTCCGGCGCTCGTGCGGCGCACGCCGTGTCGCAGGACGCCTTTCCCGGCGCGAGGTCTTCCTTCGACATGCCCGCGGGGGGTGTGTCCAGCTGACACGTCGGGGGACTCGCGGGGGTCGCCGCCGCCTCGGCGAACGCGGTCACGCACGCCTCGAGCGCGGCCGCGACGTGCTTCTCCGCGCGCCGCTTCCCCGCGGCAACGACCTCGCCCAGGCAGTAGACCCGCTCCTCGGCCTGCAGCCGAACCTCGTGACACTTCAGGGCGTGCGAGTCCGTGTCGCACGGCACGCGGGGCGCCTTCTCCTGGTCGGCGTCGGAGAGCTTCGTGTTCCACCCCGAATCGTCCTCGGCGGGGAGCGTCTCGCAGTCGGTGCTCACCGCCCCGCCGAAGAACGCCGCGTAGAGCGCGTTTCGCGTCGCAATCTGGGCGACGCACGAGGGGACGTCCGCGTCTCGCTTCACGCACTCGTGCCGGATGAAGCACCAACCCGGGTTGCACCGCGTCTCCACGCCCGCGCGCACCTTCTCGGTGATCTCGGCCAGCTGGTTCGCCGCGCGCGCGCGCCCCTTCTCGGCCGCCTCCTTCGCCGCGGCGTCCGCCGCGGCCGCCCTCTCCGCTGGGCTCGGTCCCGTCTCGACCTGCGGTGGCGGCTGCGACCCTCCGCAGGCCGCGATCAGAACCAGGCAGGCACCAAGGCTCGGCCGCGCGCGCATCTCAGAGTCCCAGGAGCTTCGCCACGTAGTACCGCATCGTCTCCGTCGTCCCGCCGCCGATCCGGAGGAGCCGGTTGTCCCGGTAGGCGCGGCTGATGTGGTACTCGTCCATGTAGCCGGCGCCGCCGTGGAACTGCAGGCACTGGTCGATGACCTCGGTGCCCATCTCGCCGACGAAGATCTTGCACATGCTGATGAGCTTCACGGTGTCGAGGCTGATGGGTCCCTTCTTCACGTAGCGCTCGTCGTTGTAGGCCTCGGCGGCGCGATACGTCAGCGCGTGGCCCGCCTCGACCTTCGTGAGCAGGTCGACGAACTTGTGCTGCCAGTACTCGCGCTTGATGATCGGCTTGCCGAACGCCTTGCGGTCGCCGCCGTACGCGATGGCCTCCTTGATCGCCAGCCGGTAGCCGCCGATCGCGCTCGAGCACGCGATGAGACGCTCGGTCTGGAAGTTCTGCATGAGGTACATGAACCCCATGTTCTCCTCGCCGAGGAGGTACCGCTTCGGCACCCGCATGTCCTCGAAGGCGAGCTCCGCCGTGTCGCTCGCGTGGTTGCCCATCTTCTGCAGCTTCTTCGCGACTCGGAAGCCCTTCGTGTTCGACGGAACGAGGAAGAAGCTGCACCCGTGCGAGCCCGTGTCGAGGTTCGTCTTCACGAGCAACGTGACGAAGTCGCAGCGCGTGCCGTTGGTGATGTACGTCTTCGCGCCGTTGATGATGTAGTCGTCGCCGTCCCGGCGGGCCGTCGTCTGGATGCCCGCGACGTCGCTCCCGGCGTTCGGCTCGCTCACGCCGAGGGCGACGATCTTCTCGCCGCGGAGGGCGGGCTTGAGGAACTCGTCGATCTGCTCCTTCGTGCCGAGGTCGGAGATGACCGGGGTCGCCATGTCGCCCTGTACGAGGAGCGCCATCGAGACGCCCGCCGACAGGCTGTTGGTCAGCTCCTCGCTCTTGGCGATGCTGAACCAGTAGTCGCCCCCGAGGCCGCCCTTCTCCTCGGGGTAGTGCGCGGCGAAGAGCCCGAGCTCGCCGGCGCGCCGGAACACCTCGTTCGGGAAGTTCTCGGCCTTCTCCCACTCGTCGGCGAAGGGGGCGAGCTCCTTCTGGGCGAACTGGCGGACTGTGTTCCGGAACTGGTCGTGTTCCTCACGGTAGGGGCTGGGCATCGGAACGCTCCTCACCGCCATGAAGGACGGTTCAGGAGTGTTTCGTACACGAAATATTCGGGAACGCAAGGGGGGTGGGCAGTGGCCCGCCGCGTGATCCGTCCCGGCTAGCGCTTGCGCTTCGCAGCGGCCTTTGCGGCCTTCTTGGGAGCGGCCTTCTTGGGAGCGGCCTTCTTGGGAGCGGCCTTCTTGGGAGCGGCCTTCTTGGGAGCGGCCTTCTTGGGAGCGGCCTTCTTGGGAGCGGCCTTCTTGGGAGCGGCC
>SXNL01000336.1 GCA_005777185.1 Myxococcales bacterium | reverse complement strand
GGATCGACGTTGATGTACGGGTCGAGCTTCATGTGCGTGACGCGCAGGCCGCGCGCCTCGAGGAGGGCCCCGACCGATGCGCTCGCGAGGCCCTTGCCAATCGACGACACGACGCCCCCGGTGACGAAGACGTACTTGGTGCGCTTGCGGCTCATGGGACTCCCTCGGGGCTGTGTCGGGACGAAGCCGGAATAGCACACGCGAGAACCAGCGTCCAAAGGCGCCCGGCGCCCCGTCTCGCACCGGCGAGCGCGACGTGTAACTGTTTGTTTTGCAATGACTTCTGGTAACGTGGGGACGTGCCTCTGATCGCGGGTCGCTACGAGCTCGGGGCGCCGATCGGCGCAGGAGGCACCGCCACGGTATACCGGGCGAGGGATCGCGAGCGCGGCATCGAGGTCGCGCTCAAGCTCGTGCCGCAGGGCGAGGAGTCGCCCTCCCTGTTCGATCGCGTCAAGCGCGAGGCGCAGCTCCTCGCGCAGCTCCACACCCGCTACATCCCGAGGGTCTTCGACGTGGGGCGCGACGAGACGGGCGGCGTGTACCTCGCGCTCGAGCTCGTCACGGGCGTGCCGCTCGACGTCGCCGCGTTCGGGCGGGCGCTCTTGCCCCACGAGGTGCTGAAGGTCGCGCGCGCCGTGCTCGAGGGACTCGGCGCGGCGCACGAGGCGGGCATCATCCACCTCGATCTCAAGCCCACGAACATCCTCGTGCCGGCGATGCCGCGTGGCTTCGACCCGGCGGGCGTCTCGGCGCTCAAGATCGTCGATTTCGGCGTGGCCCGACGGTACGCGCGGCACGAGATCGCCGCGCTCATGGGGCAGAGCGCCACCCAGGACGGCTACGTCTGGGGCACGCCCCCGTACATGGCTCCCGAGCAGCTGACCAACGCCGCGATCGGGCCGTTCACCGACGTGTACGCCGTGGGGCTCATCCTGTTCGAGCTCCTCGGCGTGGGGCCGCTCTTCGAGGGTGAGGGGCTCCGCGCGCGGCTCCGGAGCCGCCTGTCCATGGAGCCCGTCCTCCTCGGCCGCGTCGCCCCGCCGTTGTCAGGCGCGCTCGCGCGGATGCTCGCGCGCCGGCCGGACGCGCGGTTCCGGGACGCGACCGAGGCGCTCGCCGCGATCGCGGATCTCGACACGGCCCGTCACGAGGTCGCGTCCACCGTCGCGAGGATGCCCGCCGCCGCGGTCGTCGAGCCCGAGCCTGGAGAGGCGCCGGGGGAGGATCGCCTCACGCCCACGCCGCCCAGCATGCGGGTGGTGCCGGAGAGCTACCGCGCTGCGCTCGCCCCGCGGCCGTTCCCTGCGCCGGAGATCGATCCCCGCCTGCTCGGGGCCCTGGCGCGCGCGCCCCGCCTCTCGCGCCTCGCCGACGCGGGGGAGACCGCGCTCGCCGACACGCTCGGCGCGCTGGATCTCCCGATGCTCGATGCGCTCGCGCGTCGCGAGCGCGGCGCCAGGATCGGCCGCGTCGCGCGCGCGCTCGCGCTCGCGCTGCGCCTCGAGATCGACGCGGCGGCCCTCATCCTCGAGCCGCTCCTCGTCGACAGCCCGGTGGCGCGCGCGGCCGGCGTCTCCGTGGTTGCGCCCTGTTCGCGTCGCGTGACGCGCGCCCGGGTCGATCCGGACCGCGAGGGGGCGCCGACCGCGAGCCTCGCGGACGAGCTCTCCTGCGTGTTCGTCACGCTCGGGTGTGCGTTCTCCTCGGTCCAGGACGCGTCGCGCGCGGCGCGGCGCGCGGCGCAGGTGATCGACCGCGCGGAGGGCAAGCCCGCGCTACGGTCTCTCCTCGTCACCACCAGGATGGCGCGACTGGCCGCGTCGGTCCTCGCGCGGGAGATGGCGCACGAGCCTGGCCTCGACGAGATCCGCGCGCTGTCGGCCGAGCCGGCGCTCTTGCCCTTCGATCGGCTGCTGAGGGGGCTCTTCGTCGGGGTCGTCGCGTGCTACGCGGATGACCGCCTCGCGCGCGTCGAGCTCGAGCGTGTCGTGCGCGTCGCGCAGGAGACGGGGATGACGCTGATCGAGGTCCGCGCCTCGGCGCTCCTCGGCGCCATCCTCGGCGAGATGCCTGGCCGCGTGGAGGCGGCGCTCACGGTGCTCGAGCGGGCCTCGACGCTGCTCGTCCACGGTGACGCCCCCCTGTACGAGCGCGTCGTCGAGTACAACCGCGGCGGGATCCTCCTCCTGTCGGGCCGGCACGCGGAGGCCGTGCCCCACTTCCAGCGCGCGCGCGCCGCGGCCAAGGAGGAGCGCTTCTTCGAGCTCGAGCTGTCGGCGGCCTCGAGCCTCGCGATCGCGCTCCTGTGCGCGGGGGAGCCCCGCGCGGCCGCCGAGGTGCTCGGCGACGTGTCCCAGGCCCGGCTCGGCGCGGCCTCCCCGCGCGTGTCGGCGTTGTACCGTCTCGCACGGTCCCTCGCGACCGTGGGCGACGCCGCGGTGTTTGCGTCGGATCTCCGCGAGGCCGAGGTCGACGTCATGCGCGCGGGGGTCGACGCGCGCGAGCTCGCGGATCTCGCGCTGGTCCTGCGGGCCATCGATCGCGCCGCGCTCGGCGACGACGTCGCCCTCGCCGAGGCCGCCGGCGAGCTCGACGACCGAGCGCGGAACCTCGATCGGGCGTCGGTGTACTGGCTCGACGTGCTGGAGGCCGTCATGGCGCAGCTCCCCGCCACCTCGCGCAAGGCGTCGCTCCTCTCCTCTCGCGCGAGGCTGCAGGTGTTGACGGGGCGCCTGAGGGACGCGGAGCGGCGGACGAGCGCGCCGCCGCCGTCCGAGGTGTTCTAGCTTCGCGCTGCGCCCCGTGGCAGACTCCTCCCCCGCATCGAGCGGACCCGCGCGAGGCATCGGTCCGCGACCCCGGAGACGTGAGATGATCGACCGCATGTCGTACGGGGTCCTCCCCGACAAGCCCCACACCGTGCTCCGCGCTCCCGACGGGGCGCTCGTGAACGAGGAGATGCTCACCCGCGGCGGCTTCTCGGGCGCTTTCGGTTACTTCTACCACCGGTTCCCCATCACGGCTGCGCACGACGTCCAGATCTCGTCGCGACGTCACCCGGTGGGCCGGCCCGTCGGGGAGGGGCAGGAGCCGGCGCCCCTGAAGCGCCGCCTCTACCTCTCCGACCGCGTCGCCGAGGGCGGCACCGTCCTCGAGTGCCGCCTCCCTCTGCTCGCGAACCGGGACGTCACGCTGTACTTCGCGCGCCCCACGAAGGCGTGCGAGGTGTGCTTCGCGAACGGCGACGGCGACGAGCTGTGGTTCGTGCAGGAGGGGAGGCTGACGCTCGAGTCGCCCTGCGGCCTGCTCGACGTCCGCGCCGGCGACTACGTGTGGATCCCGCGCTCGATGATCCACCGATGGAGGATCGACGCGGGGCCCGTCCGGATGATGTGCGTCGAGGCGCACGGTGGCGTCGTCGTGCCGGCCGATTTCCGCAACCCCGTCGGCCAGCTCAAGATGGATGCGCCTTACACGCATCGCGACTTCGTCCGCCCCCGCGGCACGGTCGCGTGGGACGGCATCGTGGACGGGCCGACCACGCTCGTGGTGAAGAAGGGCGGCGTCTTCACCGAGATGACGCTCGAGCACACGCCGTTCGACGTCGTGGGGTGGGACGGGTTCGTCTACCCGTGGGCGTTCCCCATCGAGAAGTACCAGCCGAAGACGGGCATGGTTCATCTCCCGCCGACCATCCACTCCACGTTCGCGGGTCCCGGCTTCCTGGTGTGCTCGTTCGTCCCCCGCGTCACCGACACGCATGCCCAGGCGATCCCCTGCCCCTACCCGCACTCGAGCGTCGACATGGACGAGGTCATCCTCTACTTGCGCGGGAACTTCACCAGTCGCCGCGGCGTCGGCCCCGGCGCGATCTCGCACCACCCCGCGGGGATCTGCCACGGCCCGCACCCCGGCGCCTACGAGAAGAGCATCGGCACGGTGCGGACGGACGAGCTCGCCGTGATGCTCGACACGTCCCTCCCGCTCGCGCCGACGGCCCAGGCCGCGGGGCTGGAGGACGCCGCGTACCATGACTCCTGGGCGGGGGGCTGACGGCCGCGGGGTGTGCGCTCACTTCAAGGCCGCCAGCCCGAGGTACCGCCCCTCCGCGCTCGGCACGTACCCGCGCGCGCGCTCGCTCGTCACCGCGATCTGATCCTCGTGGAACAGCGGGACGATCCAGAGTTCTTCCCGCACGCGCGCGTCGACCCTCGCGTAGATCCCCCTCCGCGCGTCCACGTCCAGCTCGCGCATCCCCTCGTCCAGCAGCCGGTCCAGCTCCGCGTCCCTCACCCGGCCCCGGTTCGACCCGTTCGGCGGGATCGATGCACTGTGCAAGAACACCCGCAGCACGTTCGGCTCTCCGAGCTCCGGGAGCTGGAGCGTGGCGGCCTCGAAGTCGCCCGAGCCGAGGCGCGCGAGCATCGTGCCGAGCTCGAGCGGCACGACCTCGACCGTGACGCCGGAGTCCGCGAGCGTCTGCCCGATGAAGCGCGCGATCGTCCCGCGCAGCCGATCGGTCGACGTGGTCAGCGTGAACCTGAGGTTCGTCACGCCCGCCCGGGCGAGCTCTTCCCGCGTCCTCGCCGGGTCGAACGGGCGGCCCTCCGCGGGCGTCCTCGCCCAGTGTCCGGGAGGGAAGATCGAGTCGGCCACCCCCGCGTGCCCCCCGAGGAGCGTCCGCGCGATCCGCGGCCGGTCGATGCCGGCCGCCACCGCCCGCCGCACGCGCGCGTCGGCGAACGGCCCGCGATCGGTGCGGAACACCATGTAGGTCAGGTTCGCGCCGGATCGCGCCGTCACGGCCACGCCCGGTTGCCGCGCGACCGCAGGCAGCACCACGGGCGAGAGCCCGTTCTGGATCAGGTCCGCACGACCCGCGAAGAGCCTGAGCGCGCGCGCGTTCTCGTCGCGCACCGAGCGGAACACCACCTCGTGCGCCGGGCGTGGGAGCGCGCCATGATCGCGCGGCGCGAACCGCACCTCCCCGCGCGCGAAGCGGGCCGTCTCGAAGGGGCCGAGCCCGTCGAGCGACCCGTCGAGCCGGGGCGGTCCGTCCGCTTCGTCGGCGCGGAGCACGGGGACCTCGAGCGCCGACAGCAACGTCGCGTACGGACGCTTCAGGCGGATCCGCACCCGCCGCGCTCCGAGATCGTCCACGCCGGCGACCGGCTCGACGACCTGCGCGTGTCGTGACCCTGCGAACCCACGGATCGTCGCCGCGACGTCGTCGGCGTCCACGGGCTTGCCCGAGCGGAACCGGACGTCGTCGCGCAGCTCGACGACCAGGGCCAGCTCCCCCTCCCACCGCCACGATCGCGCGACGTACGGGACCGGAACGAGCGTGTCCGGATCCAGCCGCGCGAGCCCGGCGTGCACGAGCCGGCTCGCCCGGAGCGCCAGCGCGTCGCTCGCGAACCGGGGATCGAGGCCCTCGATCTCGGTCGGGACCAGCACCTCGAGAGGCCGTTCGCGCGCGCGCTCCCCGCCACACCCGATCGCGAGCGCCAGGAGGGCGACGGCGAGCCGGCCTTCTTTCCCGGCCCGAGCCGTCGTATGACGTTGTCCGTGAACCGCCTCCGCGCTGCCCTCCTCGCCGCCGCGATCCTCCTCGCGACGGGTGATCCCCCTCCGCGAGCGGACGCCCCGGCCGCCGACCCGCACGTCGCCGAGCTCGACGCCGCCGTGAAGGCGCTCGTCGGCAAGGTCCGCGACGCGCAGATCGGCGTCGAGATCCTGGACATACACACCGGCAAGGTCCTCGCGGCCCACGACGCGCATCTTCCGCTGAACCCCGCCTCGAACGCCAAGATTTACACGGCCGCCGCCGCCCTCGCCACGCTCCACGGCGATCACCGCTACACCACGACGCTCTCCGGCTCCCAGAAGGGAGCAACCGTCTCGGCGCTCACGCTCCGCGGCCACGGCGATCCGTCGCTTCGCACCGCCGACCTGTACGCCCTCGCGCAGGACCTACGCGCGCACGGCGTCAAGAAGGTCGACGGCGATCTCCTGGTCGATCAACGCGGCTGGGACGACCAGACGACGCCTCCCGCGTACGAGCAGAAGCCTGACGAGTGGGCCGCCTTCCGCGCGCCCGTGAGCGCGGTGGCCGTGAACGAGAACACGATCATCCTCGCCGTGCGGCCGGGCGCGGAGGGCAAGAACGCGCAGATCGCGTTCGATCCTCCCGGCTTCGTCGACGTGGAGGGGACAGTCTCCACGGTCGAGAGCGGCGCCGACAACGTGTCGCTCGTCCTGTCCCCGACGGGCCGCCGCCTCTCCGCGAAGGTGGGCGGCACCATCGCGCAGGGCTCCCGCCTCGTCCGCTACACACGCCGCGTCGACGATCCCCAGCTCCTCGCCGGGTACGCGCTCCGCGCCGTGCTGGACGAGGTCGGTGTCAAGGTGGCCGGCGAGGTCAAGCTCGCCGCTGGCGGGGGGCGAGGCGTCGTCCTCGCCAGGCACGACTCCGAGCCCTTGTCCGTGCTGCTCCACGCGCTCGGCAAGCAGAGTGACAACTTCTACGCCGAGATGATCTTCAAGTCCCTCTCCGGCGAGACGAGGAAGCAGGCGCAGGCCGCGTCCTCCGCCGAGGTCGTCGCGAGGCTCCTCGAGCGCCACGCTCTCGGCGACCCGGGGGTGGTGCTCAAGAACGGTTCGGGCCTGTACGACGCAAGCCGCGTCACCGCCCACAGCGCGGCGAAGCTGCTCCGCTGGGCGTACCGCGAGCCGGCGATCGGTCCCGAGTTCGTCGCCCACCTCGCGACGGGCGGCGTCGACGGCACGCTCCACAAACGTCTCGGGCACACGCACCGCGCTGTCCGCGCGAAGACCGGCACCCTCGACGACGTGATCGCCCTCTCGGGCTACGTCCTCGCCGACGAGGGACGCTCCCCGATCGCGTTCTCGATCGTCTTCAACCGGGTGCACGGAAAGGGGGCGACCGCGCGCGCGGCCGCCGACGCGCTGGTAGGTGCGATCTACAAGTACCTACACCCTAGCTAGTCGCGCATGTGCTTGCGGATCTTGCCGAGGGCCTGCTCCTGCAGCTGTCGGATCCGCTCGCGGGACAGGTTGTACTTGTCCCCGATCTCCTTCAGCGTCAGCTCGTCCTCGTCGTCGAGGCCGAAGCGCCAGCGGATGATTCGCGACTCGATCGGGGTGAGCGTTCCGAGCAGTCGCCGGACCTCCTCGGACCACTTGTGCGAGACGAGGCTCTCGTAGGGCGACTGCATCTGCTCGTCCTGCAGGAAGTCGATGAACTTCCGCCCGTCCTCGTCGCCCACGGGCCGATCGAGGGAGAACGGGGTCTCGGCCCAGGCGCCCTTCACCTTGTCGAGCTTCTCCTGCGGGATGCCCGTCTCCTTCTCGAGCTCGACCATCGTGGGATCGCGGCCCATCCGCGCGATCACGGCCTGCGTCGCGCGCTGCACGCGGTTGTGCGTGTCGAGCATGTGCACGGGGATGCGGACGGCGCGTCCCTTGTCGGCGAGCGCGCGGCTGATCGCATGGCGGATCCACCACGACGCGTAGGTGGAGAAGCGGTAGCCGCGCGTGTGATCGAAGCGCTCGACCGCCTTCATCAGCCCGATGTTGCCCTCCTGGATGAGGTCGATCAGCGGCAGGCGCCCGCGGTTGTAACGCCGCGCGATGGAGACGACGAGGCGCAGGTTCGCCTTCACGAACTTGTTCTTCACGCGCTTCGCGTGGACCCGCGCGCGCGCGACGCCGTCGAGGAACTTCGTGTACGCGGCCGTGACGTGGACGCGCGGCCTGGCGAGCAGCACGCCGGACTCTGGCCCCGCGCCGTCCTCGCCCGCCGGCGTCGTGACGTTCACGGGAACCTGCCCCGCCGCGCGAACCGCCTCCTCGCAGTGGAGGATCCACAGGCGGTCGCTGTCCGCGAGCCGGATCGAGCGCGCCATGTTCTCGCAGGTCGCGCGGTAGCGCTTCTCCTGGTGCTTGGTCAGCTTCTTCTGTTTGCGAAACGCGCGGCCGTAACGACGGAGCTCCGCGATCTCGGGGACCTCGATCAGGTCGTCGCCGGTCGGGAGGTCCTTCTCCAGCGCGTCGAGCGCCAGATCCATGACGGGGAGGTGGGCGAGGATCGCCGTCCAGTGCAGGATCTCGGCTGTCTCCACCTCGATCGCCGTGGCGAGCTCCTCCTCGGGACCCATCACGGGGTGCGTCGCCATCTCGCGGAAGTAGCGCGCGAGCATCGAGTCGCCCCCGCCCTCCTCGATCTCCTTCGAGGTGGGCCTGGGCTCCGGATCGTCCAGCTCGGCGACCGCCTCGGCCGCGAGCTCCTCGAAGTCCTCCTCCGCGTCGGGGGTCGCGGGGCTCGCGGCGTCGACCGCGTCGGGCACGATCGAGAGCGGAGCCTCGTCGACCACGTCCTCGACCTCCTCGTCGGCGTCGAGGATCGGCGCGGGTGCCTCGCTGGCGCGCGGACCCCTCACGTCGGCGGACGCGGCGACCAACTTCCTCTGGAGGTCCTTCTTGGGCTTCGCTCGGGGCATGTCGAGTGCTCTCGCGTTGCTCCGAAAAAATCTCGGTGCGGCTTTGACAACAGGTGCTCTTGAGGTCAGACCCATGAAAGCTCTCGCTCTCTCCTCGCCCCGCGCCAGAAAGCTGCGCGGAGGGTCGGCCGGAGGGTCCGACCAAAAACTTACGGGATAAGGTGTGGGGTTAGAAGCCGAGATTCACGCGAGCGGGCACACCGCTCCAGGTCCGTTTTTGCTGCAACATCCATTCCGGGCGGAATTCCGGTAGCGTCGCGGTTCGTGATCGGTGCGCCTTCACTCTACGCGCGTGTGCGTCGCGCGGTTGGGGATCGCCTGGACATCTCGATCGCCCTCTGCGTGGGTTCGCTGATGCACACGGCTGGCCACGCCTCGGTGGCCTGGTTGGCGGGGGCGCTCGTGGGCTCACTCGGGGGCGCGGCCCCGGTGGTGGACGTGCGATCCAGGGCCGCGGCGCTCGTCTCCCTGAACGCCTCGCCGCTCACGTTTGCCGTGCTGGGGCTCGCGGCGATCACGGTGCGCGCCGTCGGATCGGCCTCGGCTGGCTGGAGCGAGGAGCGACTCGCGCTCGAGGTCGGGTCGCGCCTCCGCCTCGAGACCCTCGCCTCGCTCCTCTCGGGAAAGCAAACCTTGTTGCGCCCACCTGATCGGTCTGTCGCGGTGCACACCCAGGACGGCACGTCCGCGCTCACCTCGGACGTTCGCACAGTGGAGGAGGGCGTGCGCTCGGGGCTCCTCGCCGAATGGCGAGCGGTCCTCCAGATCCTCCCCCTTGTGTGTGTGAACGTGGTGCTGTCACCCACTCTGACCGTCTTCGCGTTCATGGTCCTGATCCCGTTCACGGTGCTCGTCCGGCGGCTCCGAGGCGCCTACAAGCGAGAGGCGCGTCGCGCCGCCGAGGAGGGAGACGAGATGCTCGACGCGGTCGGCGAGGCGGTCCGACACGCCGACCTCTGGCGTGTGTCCGGCGAGCAGCGCAAGATCTCGGCGTGGGTCCGGCGGGCGGGGGACCTGGTCGGCGCGAGGCGCGCGGTGCTCGAGGGGCGGGCGCGCCTGGTGAGCGGGGCGAGCGAGGTCCTCGGGGCGCTCGCGCTGCTCCTCGTGATCGCGCTCGCGGGAACGCGGTGGATGGGGCTCGAGCCGCGCGTCGTGGTGCCGTTCATGATCACGTTCTTCCTCGCGTACCAGCCCGTGCGCGAACTCTCGCTGGCGCGGCTCGCGCTCTCGAGGGCACGCGTCGCGCTCGAGCGCATGGACCCCTGGCTCGTGCGCGGCGCGACGAGCGACGACGCGGAGCCTCCCGGGACGCGGCCCGCGCTCGGCGTGCTGGAGGTGCGCGGGCTGACGGTCGCTCCGGGGCTCGTCGAGCCGGTCTCGTTCCGCGTCGAGCCCGGCCAGATCGCCGTCGTCACCGGCCCGGTGGGCAGCGGCAAGACGACCTTGCTCCGCGCGCTCCTGGGGCTCGAGCGACCGTCGACGGGCGCGATCCTCCATGCCGGGAGGTCGATCACGGAGGATCCCGTGGGTCCTGCGCGACCCTTCGCCTGGGTCCCGCAGGACGCGCCCGTCCTGGCCGACACGCTGGCCGAGAACGTCACGTTCGCCGCCGCGCGACCTGGCGTGACGGCGAGCGAGATCCTGGACCGGCTCGCCTCGCCCCTCGGGATCGGCGAGGACGAACGGCTCGGTCCCGGCGGGCGGCGAGTGTCCGGCGGTGAGCGCCAGTGGATCGCGCTCGCTCGCGCGTTCGCGACGGACGCGCCGGTGCTTCTCCTCGACGAGCCGACCAGCTCGCTCGACGCCGACGCGCAGATGCGCGTCCTCGCCGCCATCGATCTGGCGCGCGGCGTGCGGTCCTTCGTGATCGTGACCCACCGACCGGAGCCTTGCGCGATCGCGGACGTCGTCGTGCGGCTCGGGCCTCCTTCAGGGGCGCCCCAAAGGGAGCCGCCGATGGTATCCTCCGGCGAATGCGCGCGGGTCCCGTCTGCCTCGTCGTCCTCTTCCACGTAGCCGCGCTCGGCGGGTGCGGCGCGTCGGCGCTGCACCGCGCGGCCGAGCGTGGGGACAACGCCGCGCTGTCGAGCGAGATCGGGCGCCTGCACAAGGCGGGCAAGCTCTCGAACGGCGACGCCCGCGACCTCGCGCGGATCGTCGCGCGCCGCGAGCTCGAGCGCGCGAAGGGGGACGAGGCGGTCCACCGTGTGCGCGATGTCCGGGCGTGTGCCGCCGAGATCGAGGGCCCGCTCCGCCTCCGCATGAAGACCCACGACCTCGCAGGCGCAGAGGCGGCGATGGCCCTCTTCGAGGACGGTGGCCTCTCGCGGGGCGCCGCGCGGAGCCTCCTCGCGGACGCCGACGAGGCGTGGCGCGCGGTCGGCATTCGTACGCTCACCGGCGAGGGGGACGCGGACGCGCGCCGCCGCGCGATGGTCGACGCGAGCCCGCGTGTCCGTCGCAGCGCCGTCCGCGCCGCGCAGGTCGCGGTCGACCCCGCCGACTTCGACACACTCGTCGACACGGCGCGCGTCGACCCCGATCCCTTCGTGCGCACGGACGCGGTGCGCGCCATCGCGCTCCTCGCGGGCGAGCGGGGTCCGAACGCGCGGGCGTCCGCACTGGCGGCGCGGATCGCGATCGTCTTCCGCGATCTCCACGCGTCCGGCGACGACGCGGTGAAGGAGGAGATCGCGGCGTCCTGGGCGATCTCGCCCCTCTGGGAGAAGGGCGGGCGCCAGGCCCTCCGGGTGCTCATCGCCACCTCGCACGGTCCGGGCGCGATCGCGGGGGCCGGCGCGATCCTCCGTCGTCCGGCGCGCGAGGTCAGGGAGAGCCGGGAGGACGCCGAGGTCCTCGAGAGCGCGACGACGATGCTCGAGGAGACCCTCGCGAGCGCCTCGCGCCGCGATCGACTCCACGCCCTCGCGCTCCTCCCCCTGACGAAGCGCACCATCAAGCCGGTGAAGGGCGCGGCGGCGGACGAGAAGGATCCCGAGGTGCGCGTCGCGGCGCTGTCCCGGCTGCTGGGCTGGAGGCCCGACAGGGACGCCGCGCGCGCGGAACTCGAGCAGTTCGCCGCGCAGACGATCGACAAGCCGCTCGCCGCGCGCGCGCATCCACCTCGCGAACTCGGGCGACGGCCGCATCCAGGCGTGGATCGAGCACGATCTCCGCGCCGACGATCCGCGCGTCCGGCTGGCCGCTGCCGCGGCGCTCGCCGCGCTGGGCCGATCGGCGCGCGGGGCCCCCCTCCTGTCGGATCCCATCCCGGAGGTCCGGACACGCGCCGCGTGCCTATTGATCGCGGGTGCCCGCTAGCGTACTACCGCGCCATGCGTTTGCGCCTCCCCGCCCTGCCCACGCTCGCGCTCGCCGCGTGCCTCTCGCTGTCCACCACCGGCTGCATCAAGGCGATCCTCGCCGACGGCCAGATCAAGTCGACCCGCGAGGGCGCTGGCGCGGCCGACACGCTCGGCGACTACGAGGTCGCCCGCGCCGCCTCCTCCGCCGGGCTCATGCAGTTCGAAGGCATGCATCGCCTCCGCCCGAACAACCCCGACGCGCTGTTCCTCCTGCTGAAGGGCTGGGCCGGCTACGGCTTCGCGTTCGCCCAGGATGACATGGAGGTCGCCCAGCTCCAGAACGACGACGAGCGCGCCGAGTACCACAAGCGTCGCGCGAAGCTCGCGTTCGACCGCTCCGTCTCGTACGGCGTCGAGCTCGTCGGCAAGTACGCCGAGGGCTTCGAGGAGGCGAAGAAGACCCAGCGAGGGCTGAAGGCCTGGCTCGACGAGCACTTCGACGACAAGGCCGACGGCGACGTCCTCTACTGGCTCGCGAGCGCGTGGATGGCCCGCGTCAACCTCATGAAGGAGGATCCGGACCTCGTCGCCGAGCTCTACATCGGCGTGACCATCCTCGAGCACGCGAACAAGCTCAACCCGGAGTACGCGAACTACGGCGCCCTCAACAACCTGGCCTCGTACCACGCCCGCGCCTCGATGGCCGAGCTGGACGAGGCGCAGAAGCTCTTCGAGGAGGCCCTGGCCAAGACGCAGCGGAAGACGCTGATGGTCCAGCTCAACTACGCCACGCGGTATGCGTGCAACAAGGGCGACAAGCCCCTGTTCGACAAGCTCATCAACGAGGTCCTGTCGTCCGAGGACCCGGATCCGAACCAGCGCCTCGTGAACACGATCGCGAAGCGCCGCGCCAAGCGCGCGCTGGCCAAGGCCAACCTGCAGGACTGCGCCTTCAACAACTGAGTCCTCGCCCCGATCCTTCATGAAAAACAGGGTGACGGGCGGGCGAGCCGTGCTACGTGACGCGCGTCCTTTGAATGATCGGGCTCGTCCGGCCGTCCTATGACGGCTCATTTCCCCGCCTTGCACCGCTAGACAGGCGTCCAGCCTGGGAGGTCTCCGATGTCGCGTAAACCGGTCCTTGCCGTCACCCTCTTCGCCGCCGTCCTCGGCTTCTCCACGACCGCGTCCGCCGACGGCGGCCCCTGCGACGGTGGCCCCGGGACGTGCATCAAGATCGGCACGCTGGCCCCCAAGCAGTCCCTCTGGGGCACCGTCTTCCAGGCGTGGGCCAAGGGTGTGAAGGAGGAGTCGAAGAACGACCTGGAGCTCCAGTTCTTCTACAACGGCACCCAGGGTGACGAGGCGGCGATGGTCGCCAAGATGCGGAACAAGCAGCTCGACGCGGCGGCCATCACGGCGCGCGGCATGGCCTTCATCTGGCCGCACATCCTCGCGTTCCAGCTCCCCGGCGTGTTCACCAACTGGGAGAAGCTCGACAAGGCGCGCAACGCTCTCCTCCCCGAGCTCCAGGCCGAGTTCGAGAAGAAGGGCTTCAGGCTCGTCGGCAACGGCGACGTCGGCGTCGCGCACATGATGTCCAAGGGCGGCCCGATCAAGGTGCCGGCGGATCTGAAGAACCAGAAGTGCTCGTACATCACCGGCGACAACGTCGGGTCCACGTTCCTTCGGGTGGTGGGCGTCTCGGGCACCGCGCTCGAGGTCCCGTCGATCCTGCCCGCGATCAAGAACGGCACGGTCACGGTCCTCAACGCGCCAGCGCTGGCCGCCGAGCAGCTGCAGTGGGCCCCCGAGATGGAGCACATCAACACGATGCCCACGGGCATCGGCATCGGCGGCCTGGTGTTCTTCACGGGCCCCGAGTCCAAGTACAACAACCTCTCCGAGCCGCAGCGCGAGATCCTCAAGCGCACCGGCAAGAACGCCGGCGACATCCTGACCGGCCGCATCCGCAACGCCGACAAGGCCTCGTTCGAGCGGGCGTCGCAGAAGATGACCCCGTACAACCCGAGCGACGCCGAGAAGGCCAAGTGGAATGAGGTCTTCGCGCAGGTCTACTCGCAGGTGTGCGGATCGGCGCTGGACGCCGGGTTCTGCGGGCGCGTGAAGGCCGCGGCGCAGTAAGACCGCGCGTCGTCCCGGGCCATTCGCAGCGGGAACGACGAACATCCGGGATCGGGCCCAGCGGCGTTTATCGCGTTGCGCGGCGCGTTTTTCTGTATCCTCGGCCCCGCCATGGCCGACGCGAAGAACCACGACACGAAGCCCACGGCGGAATCCGACAAGGCGGGGGCGGACACCGGAACGCCGCCCGCCGAGACCGGAACGCCGCCCGCCGAGACCGGAGCGCCGCCCGCCGAGACCGGAACGCCGACGGCCGTGTCTGGAAAGCTGAAGGCCGAGTCCAGCACGCTGAAGGCCGAGGCAGGCGCGCCGGAGGCCGAGGCAGGCGCGCCGGAGGCCGAGGCAGGCGCGCCGGAGGCCGGGGCCGACGCGCTGAAGGCCGAGGCGAGCGCGCCGCCCGCCGAGTCCGGAGCGCAGACCGCGGAGGGTGGACGGCAGGCCGCAGACAGCGCCCAGCACGCAGCCGACGCCGGACCGCCGACGGCATCCGACGAGTGGCCCGTCCAGCCATGGGGCGCCCCCCTCGCGCGCCTCGACCGGAAGTGGACCCAGCTCGAGGCGCGGCTCGCGTGGTGGGTCCTCGGCCTCGAGATCGCCACGCTCTGCTTCGCCGTCTTCATGAACGGCATGTCGACCGGCAGCGACGGCGCCGCGAAGAGCGGTCTCGTGCTCCGCGTCGTGCTCACCGCCGGCGCGCTCGGCATGGCCGCACACCTCGGCGCGAAGAAGCACAAGCACCACGACGCGATCGTGACCGCCGCCGTCGTCGCGGGCGCGGTCCTCGGGCCTCTCTGGGCCAACCTCGGCGTCGACTACTTCGGCAACGCGCGCAACTGGATCCAGAACGCGTCCGTCGTCTCGCTCGTCGGCGGCATCTCCAACCTCGCGAAGCGCCTCACGATCTGGCTTGCCCTCCTCGGCGCCTCCGTCGCCACGGCGCAGGGCAAGCACATCAACGTCGACGTCGCCATGCGGTTCCTCAAGCCGCGCCAGCGCGTGCCCGTCGCCGTCGTCGGATGGCTGGCGAGCGCGATCGTGTGCTTCGCCGCCGTGTGGGGCTTCATCGATCAGATCGCCATCGAGAACTTCAAGATCGAGGACGTCGTCAACTGTCCCGACGATCCCAAGAAGGCCTGCCCCATCCCGGTCGGCAAGCGCCTCGGCGAGATGGCGCACCACGTCCGGCGCGATCTCTTCCTCGCGGGCCGGCAGATCTCCCTGGATCTCAAGTCGATCCCGAAGGTCGCGTCCGGCGCGAAGTACGACCAGTACCTGACGCCCGCGGAGTGGAACGCGTGGGTGCGCGGCGAGCCCGACTGGACGCACCACTTCCCCGAGGCCGACGTCAAGAACATGTACGTGGCCGAGGAGGCGAGCGCGCTGCCCCGCTCGCCGATCATCGTCGTCCCGGGTGCGGCCGAGAACACGCAGGAGCTCCTCATCCGGGAGCTCAACCTCATCTTCCCGTTCGGGCTGTTCATCATCGCGGTCCGCTTCCTCCTCCGCTGCGTGCTCGCGATTTCCGGTCAGGTGAAGGTCGATCCGGATCTCGCCCACGCCGACGACGAGGAGGACGAGAAGGCTCTCGATCACAGCCACGAAGCCCTCCCACCCACGCCGCCGGATGAACCGCCCGGCGCCGCGCCCGCGAAGGGAGGTGCGGCATGACCGCCGCGGTCACGCGTACGCCGCCGTCCGCCAAGGCGGTCAGGCTCGGTCTCGGCGCGATCGGCGCGGTCACGGCCCTCCTCGGCGCCGTGGGCGGCTTCTGGGTCGGTCTGATCGTGCTCCTCGCGCTCCTCGGCACGCCTCTCTTCGTCGTCATGGGCGGCGCGAGCGAGCTCGCCTGGCTCGTCCACCCGAGCGAGCGCTACCACCACCTCCGGTTCATCGCGCCCGAGATCCTCGCCTCGCGGTTCGCCGGGTCGCCCATCATCACGACGATCCCGCTCTTCACGTTCACCGGCTACCTCCTCGCGGAGTCGAAGACGCCGCTCCGCCTGGTCCGCGCGGCCACCGCGTGGGTCGGCTGGATGCCCGGCGGCCTCGCGATCGTGTGCGTCGTCGCGAGCGCGGTGTTCACGCTGTTCACCGGCGGGAGCGGCGTCACGATCATCGCCGTCGGCGGCCTGCTCTACCCCGCGCTCCGGCGCGAGGGGTACTCCGAGAAGTTCAGCCTGGGGCTCGTCACGACGGGCGGTTCGGTGGGCCTGCTCCTGCCGTACTCGCTGCCCTTGCTCGTGTTCGCGCTGGTGAGCGGTCTCGACATCAACCTCGCCTTCAAGGCGGTGATCGCGCCCGGGCTGCTCGTCCTCGTGATGCTATCCGTGTATTCTGCATGGGTCGGCGTCCGGGAGAAGGTGCCGCGCACCCCCTTCGTGCCGAAGGAGGCGCTCCTGGCCACGTGGGCGTTCAAGTGGGAGCTGGGCATCCCGGTCATCCTCGTCGTGGGGCTGAAGACGGGCCTCGCGCAGATCGACGAGTGCGCCGCGCTGGTCGCCCTCTACACCCTGTTCATCACGCTCTTCGCCTACAAGGACCTCACGCTGAAGAGGGACATCGTCCGCATCGCGAAGACGTCGATGAGCCTCGCGGGCGCGGTCATCCTGATCCTCGCGATGGCCAACGCGCTCATCAACTACGTCGTGCAGGAGTCCATCCCCGGCAAGCTCCTCGAGTTCATGCTCAAGAGCGGCCTCGACAAGCCGTGGCAGTTCCTCATCGTGATGAACGTGTTCCTGCTCG
>SXNL01000004.1 GCA_005777185.1 Myxococcales bacterium | reverse complement strand
TGTACCGGGCGGACTGAGGCGCTCAACCCCCGGCGAGCAGCTGCGTGTCCCCTTCCACGCCGGCGTCCGCGATCGCGTCCACCCCGTGCCGCGCGAGCCGTCGCGCGGCCGCGGCGGCGCGGCGATCCCCGCGCTCCGCCTGCCAGGCCGCCTCGTCGATCAGGAGCGCGAGTTCGAGTGCGCGCCCGAGCGTGAGCGCGAACCCGCGTGCCCCCCCCTCGAGCGCCGCGCGTCCGCGCGGGAACGTCTCCTCGAGCCACGTCCGCGCATGCGCGACCGCCGCCGTCGCCACGCGCCCCGCCTCCTCGCACCCCGCCTTCGCCGCGCCGGCGACGCACCGCCTGACCTCGCGCTCGATCGGATCGAGGGGCGCCGCCGACCCGCTGCGGCCGAGTGCGCGCAGCACGTCGAGCGACAGGACGTTGGTCGTACCCTCCCAGATCGGCAGGACCTGCGCGTCGCGCAGGAGCCGGGGGAGCCCGGTGTCCTCGACGTACCCAGCGCCGCCGAAGCTCTCGAGCGCCTCGCTCGCGACGGCTACCGCCTGCTTGCCCGTCGTGAGCTTCGCGAGCGGCGTGACCAGCCGGAGCAACGCGGCCTCGTCCTCGGTGAGCACGCCCGCCTCTTCGCGTCCGAGCAGCTCCACTGCCCGGAACGTGAGCATGAACGCGCCCTGGTACTCGGCGTCCATCGCCGCCAAGGTGTCGACGTGGAGGGGCTTCTCCGCGAGGGGCGCGCCGAACGCGACCCGCCGCCGCGCGTAGTCCCGTGCGAGCGCGACCGCCCGGCGCATACCGCACGCGGCGCCCACCGCGTTCCACGTCCGCGTGATGTTGA
Organism: Myxococcales bacterium; assembly: GCA_005777185.1. Lineage (GTDB taxonomy): Bacteria > Myxococcota_A > Polyangia > Polyangiales > Polyangiaceae > SXNL01. The sequence goes on along the minus strand of SXNL01000004.1, from coordinate 18,085 downwards.
GCATCGGCGTGATGTTCTTGATGCCGTCCGTCTCGCCGTAGACGAGGCTCGCCCGCGTGCCCTCGAGCGTGAGCTCCGCGGTGGGCACCATGCGCGTGCCGAGCTTGTCCTTCAGGCGGTTCACCGAGATCCCGTTCAGCCGCCCGTCCTCGTCGCGCTGCTCCACGTAGAACAGCGCGAGGCCCTTCCCACCAGGAGGGTTCGCGTCCGGCCGGGCGAGCGTCAGCGCCATCTGCGAAGTCGTCGCCGACGTGAACCACTTGGTGCCGTAGAGGCGGAACTCGCCGTCCGTGCCGCGCCGCGCGACCGTCTCCGAGATGGCCACGTCCGAGCCCCCCGTGCGCTCGGTCATCCACTGCCCGCTCGTCCACGCGACGGCCGGATCCCGGCTCGTGAGGCGAGGCAGCGCGCGCCGCTTGAGCGCCTCGTTCCCGGACACGAGCAGCGTCTTCGCCGCGCCGTCGGTCATCGCAAGCGGGCACGAGTAGATCGCGGTCGACGGCTCGAGCACGTACAGGAGCGCGAACTGGACGATGCGCGAGTGCTCCGCGAACCTCCGCTCGTACGCCGTCGCGATGAGCCCCTTGGACGCCGCGATGGGCGCGACCTTCTGCCAGTGCGCTGTGAGCTCGATACGATCGACGCGCTGGCCCCAGGCGTCCCACTGCACGAGCCTCGGCTCGTCGTCCTGCGTCGCGAGGAGCGACCGGTGGAGCTCGCCCGCCGCGAGGGCGCCGACCTCGCGAAGATCGCTCAGGTTCTCGCGGAGCACATCCTCCGGCAGGTGGCGCGTGAGCCAGCTCGCGAGCACGGGGTCCTCGTCGTACTGGTTTCCGAGCTCGGGGGGCGTCTGGAAGAAGGCCATTCTGGGCGAGGGTACCACTCCGCCGGGCGTCGCGTCGAAGCGGAGGTTCGCGGCGCCGTGAGCAAGGAGTCGTTGCTGCGGGCGGACTTCGGCTACCCTCGTACGGATGTCCGAGGACGGTGAGGGCGCCGATCGCGTCGGGAGGACGCTCGCCTCGAAGTACCACCTCGAGAGTGTCATCGGACAGGGAGGGATGGGCACGGTCTACAAGGCGAAGAACGTCGTCATCGGCCGTCCGGTCGCGATCAAGGTCCTTCACTCGAACTTCGCCGAGAGCCGGGATATCCGCGAGCGCTTCCTGCGCGAGGCGCGCGCGGCCAACCTCGTGCGGCACCCGAACGTGGTCGACGTGCTCGACGTCGGCGAGGACCGCGGCGAGCCGTTCATCGTGCAGGAGTTGCTCGAGGGCGAGGACTTCGCGTCGTACGTGACGCGCAGGGGCGCGCTCCGCTGGGAGGTGGCGCTCGACATCATCCTCCCGATCGTGGAGGCGGTGGAGTACGCACACGCGCGGGGCGTCGTGCACCGCGACCTCAAGCCGGAGAACGTGTACCTCGCCCGCGAGGGAGGCAAGGTCGTCCCCAAGCTGCTCGATTTCGGCGTATCGCACATCGCCTCGCTCAAGCCGGGTGGAGAGCGACGCCTGACCCACGCCGGCTCGATGATGGGGACACCGCTCTACATGGCGCCGGAGCAGGTGCGCGGCACCGGCGTGGCGAACCCGCGTTCCGACGTGTGGGCGCTGGGAATGATCCTCTACGAGGTGATCGCGGGACGCGTGCCCTTCGAGGCCGACACGACGGCCTGGCTCTTCGTGGAGATCGCGACGGTGGACCTCCCGCCGCTCGCTTCGAAGGTCCCGACCGTCCCGAGGCAGCTGTCGCGCATCGTCTCCAGGTGTCTACGGCGCGACTCGAGCCAGCGCTACGCCAACGCGGGCGAGCTGGCGAAGGAGCTCCGCGACCTCCGCGCGTCGGAACACGAGGCGAAGGGCGCGGCCCCCAGGGAGCGCGCACGTGCCTCCGTCCCCGAGCGGGAGCGGCCCGAGACGAGCGAGCCCCCCGGTGAGAGAGAGAGCGCCCCTGCGCCCGTCGCCGCGCCGTCCCAGGGCGCTCGGGCGCGGGCGGCGGCGCCCGCGGTGGGGGGGCCGGCCGTCCCGGATCTCGACCTCGGGCGTTCCGCGGCCGCGGACGCGGTGCGCGAGGGGACGTCGCGCCTCGACATGGAGATCCCGGACCTGCCGGGCCTGGCCGCGAGCACGCGCGAGGCGCAGGCCATGGCGGACACCCATGCGGATCGCACGCCCAACCCTTCCCCGTCTCTGGAGATCGCGCTTGCCGGGGCGTCGCGCGCGGAGCGCAACCGCTCCCCGACGTACGCCGCCGAAGATCGCGCAGGGTCGCCGTCGGTGCAGAAGCAGCCGGTGGCTTCCTTTGTGACGGACACCGCCGCGCGCGCGAGCTTTCCGGCGCCGCGCCGCCGGAACCAGTACGCGACGCCGACCGGTCCGGAGCCCCTCTACGATCCCACGACGTTCGTCGCCGCCGTCGTGATGTTCGCGGTCGCGCTCACGACCGCGGGCACGATGGTGCGCACCATCCACCGCCCGGACGGGTGGGATCTCCGCCTGTGGATCCCGCCGCTCGCTGGCTCAGGCGTCGTCCCGGGCGTGGCCGCACTCGTGTTCCTCGGAGCTGGAGGCCAGCTCGTGCGAGGCGCGGTCCGGGCGAGTCCGAGGCCGAAGGCCATCCTCTTCATCGGATCGAGCTGCCTCGTCGCAGGCCTCGCCCTCGCTGCGCAGGCCGTCGGGATCGTCACATCGGGAACTGTCATGCTTCTCGCGCTCGGCTTCGTCGCGCTCGGGGCGACGGGAGAGCTCTCCACCCGGGGGATGGCGTCCTGGACGAGCCGCCGGGGCTCGGCCATCGTCGCGGCCGCCCTCGCGGGGGCTTCGTTCTTCGCGTTCGTGGAGCTCGTGATTGGCGCGCTCCAGTGACGCGAGCCATGCGGGACGTCGATTTCGGGTCTAAGCTTGATGGCGCGGGCCGTCTCCCGCTCCCCCGCTGATGCGCCCCCGCCTCCAGAGGATCCTCGCCTGCCTCGCCGTCCTGACGGCGGCGTCCATCGCGACCGGCCAGGACTTCGATCCCCGCGGGCGCAAGAAGCCGCCTGCGGGACGACCCCCCGTGGGCAAGCCACCGGCAGGACGCCCGCCGGGCCAGCCGGGCACCCCCACCCAGCCAGGCACGACCACGCAGCCGAAGCCGGCCGAGAACGCCATCGAGCGCCAGACCCGGATCGTCCTGCTACAGCCCGCCGCGGCCGTTCCGTTGCAGCGCCTCGCCCAGACGTACCGCGAGCGCGACGGGAACATCCAGGCGCTCGTCAAGGACTTCGAGACCCGGGCGGCGGCCGCCCAGGCCGCGGCGGGCGCCGCGACGCCGGAGCAGATCGCGAGCGTCATCGCGCTCGCCGGCGTCTACCGCATCGACGGTCGGCCGGAGGAGGCCATCAAGACCTACGAGAAGGCCATCGCGATGAGGTCGACGGATCCGTCCGCGATCCTGGCCCTCGCGCGCCTCTTCCAGGATCGGGGCGATCTCAAGCCCGCGAGCGAACGCTACGAGCAGGCCCTCGCGCTCCAGACCGTGAAGGCCGATCGCGAGCAGACGATCCGCACGCTGATGACCCTCGCGCTCGACGCGAAGGACTTCGCGAAGGCCAAGGAACACCACGATCGCCTGGTGAAGCTCGACCCCACGAACCTCTTCGTACGCGCCGAGCTCGGGCGCGAGCTCTACTCGCGCGCCGAGTACGCACGCGCCGAGGTCGAGCTCGAGGATCTGGTCAAGCACGCGGCGGGCGACAACCGCACGCTGGCCCCCGCCCTGAAGGATCTGGGCAAGGCGCAGGCGAAGGCCCACAAGAACGCCGCCGCGCTGGCGACGCTGAAGAGGGCCCTCGCCGCGGCGGGCGCCGAGGCCGCCGTCCGAGCCGAGATCTACGAGACCGTCACGGAGATCTACCGCGCCGATCAGCAGCTCCCCGTGCTCGTCAAGCAGCTCGAGGACGAACACCCGACGGACTTCGCGCGCCTGGCCCTCCTCGGCTCGCTCTACGAGGAGACGGGCGACCCGGGCAAGGCCCTCGCCGTCTACCGGCGGGCTCTCGCGGTCAACCCGCGCCACATCGACGTACGCATCAAGATGATCCGCGTGCTCCAGGCGCAGGGCGAGATCGACAAGGCCATCGCCGAGTACGAGGGCCTCATCCGGGCTGCGCCCAACAACCCGGCCTTCGTGTTCGAGCAGTGCGAGGCGCTCCTCCAGCGCGGCGACCGTACACGCGCGCTCCGCCTGCTCGGCGAGCTCGAGGCGCGCGCCGGCGGCGACGAGGACACGCTGAGCCGCCTGGCGACCTTCTACGGCAAGATGGGCGAGTCGGACCGCTCGCTCAAGATCCTGACGCGCCTCACGCAGGTCGCCGCGAGCGATCCTTCCCACCTCGTCGATCTCGGCGACCGGTACTATCAGGAGGGCAACCACGCGCTCGCGGTACAGACGTGGAAGCGCATCCTCGTCACCGTGACGCCTCGCGCGCGCGCGCTCGCCGCGCTGGGCGAGGTGCTCATGGAGCACGAGATGACGCAGGACGCGCTCGCGGCCTTCAAGGAGGCGGTGCAGCTCGAGCCGGGTACGGTCGCGTACAAGAAGCAGCTCGCCTGGGCGTACGAGCGCGTCCGCTCGCACCGCGAGGCGAGGTCGCTGTGGCAGGAGATCGCCGAGCACGCGAAGAAGCCGCCCGGCGACAGGCTCCTCGCGCGCGAGGCGCGCGGCCGGATCGTGCAGATGTGGTCGCTCGAGAAGATGCTCGACGCGCAGCTCGGCCCCCTGTCCAACCAGTTCAACGCCGCGACGCCGGATCTCGACGCGGGCCGGCTCCTCGCGGAGGCGCAGCTCCACGCGCGCAAGCTCGACCTGGCCGAGGCCACGCTCCGTAGGCTCGTCGCGCTCGCGCCGGGCGACGTGGACGCCTACCTGGGCCTCGAGCGCGTCCTCGTGCAGCAGAACAAGGTCGCCGACGCGATCCTCGTCCTCGAGAAGCTCCTCGCCGTCGAGCCAAAGCAGGCGCGCCAGATCTACCAGCGGATGGCCCAGTACGCGCTCCAGCTGTACCGCGACGACGACGCGATCAAGTACGCGGCGCGCGCCGTCGAGCTCGCCCCGGACGATGCCGAGGGCCACCACCGCCTCGGCGAGATGTACCGGCAGCGGCAGGACGTCGAACGCGCGATCCAGCAGTTCCGCGCGGCCATCGCGAAGAACGACCGGCTCTTCGTCGTGTACTTCGAGCTGGCGGATCTCCTCCTCTCGCGCCAGGAGACCGAGGAGGCCGATCGCCTGTTTCGTCGCGTCATCCGGGGCGCGCCGGACGAGGAGCTCGTCTCGCGCGCGGCGAGGCTCTCGTTGCAGATCAACCTGGGAAAGGGCACGCTCGAGTCGCTCGAGCAGGAGCTGTTGCCCCTCGCCATCGGTAACCCGCAGCGCCCGATCTATCGCCGCCTGCTGGTGCAGATCTACGACGGGCTCACCTTCGCGCTCGTGCAGCGCGTGCGGCACGGCCAGGGCAAGGACGCCGACGAGGCGCGCGCTCAGCTCAGGCGGATCGGCAACCGCGCCGTGAAGCCGCTCCTCGACGCGCTCGCGGACGCGGACCCGTCGCAGCAGCGCATCGCGATCGAGGTGCTCGCATACGTCGAGAACCGGAACGCCGGCATGCCGCTGTACGCGTACGCGACCGGCCCGGGCGAGACGCACATGCGAACGCGCGCGATGGTGGCCTGCGGCGCGCTCCGCGATCCAGGGATGCTCCCGAGGCTGACCGACATCGTCTTCCCCCGGCGCGCCGAGAAGGGCGCGGCCAAGGAGCAGGAGCTCGAGATGGCGTCGGACACGGTGGCCGTCGCGGCGGCCTGGGGGATCGCGCGGCTCGGCGATCGCAAGGCGCTGCCGACGCTCGAGCGCATCGCACAGTCGGGGACGCCCGAGATGCGCGCGTTCGCGCTGCTGGGGCTGGCCGGGCTCAAGGAGCGGCGCGAGATCCCCCTGATGGTGCAGACCGCCCGCGCGCTCGACGCGGGCAGCGTCGCCCGCGCAGCCGCCGCGTACGCGCTCGGCGAGCTTGGAGCGGAGGGAGAGGCGTCCACACTGCTCACCATGGCCGAGGGCACCGATCGCCTTGCGCGCGAGGCGGCCCTGATCGCGCTCGCGCGCATGGGCGCGACCCGCGGGGAGGCGCCGGGGGGGAAGGCCGCCGCGGCGGCGATGGCCGACGCGGTCTTCGCGGGCGGGGAGGACGCGCGTGGATCGGCGGGGACGGAGGCCCTCCGCAGGACGGGGGCCGCCGCGCTCGTGATCCTCGCCACGCGCCAGAGGGACGAACGCGAGGTGCTTCCCGTCCCCGACAACGCAACGCTCGATGCGGAGGCCGCTCTGCGCCGGCTGACGGCGCGATCGTTCGGCCCGAAGGAGCGCGCCGCCACGCTCGTCGCCTACGGCGACGTCCTCGGGCGCGCGGCGACAGGCGCGCTATCGACGTCTTCGGATCGCGCCCACGCCGTCCTCGACGCCCTGGGCACGGCGGACGGAGACTTCCTGCCGCTTCTGGACCGCGAGGTGCCGTCGGACGGCGCTGCGCGCGATCGCGCGCGTGAGCTCGCGCGGATCCTCGAGCCATCGATCGTCCCTCTCGTCCGACACCCCGACGCGTCCCTGCGAACCAAGGCCATCGTCGTCCTGTCGCGATCCTCGACCGACGCGGGCACGGGCGCGATCGCCTCGGCGCTCGCGGACCCGAGCGAGGCGGTCCAGCGCGTCGCGCTCGCCGCCGTGGGCGATCACCCCGATCCGCGCACCCTGGCGGCCACCGCGAAGATCGCCCAGAAGCACGACAACTGGGCGGTGCGCCTGCTCGCGGTGCAAGCGCTCGGGAGGCTCGGCGCGAAGGGCAAGCAGGCCGAGGCCGCCGCGATCCTCGCGGACGTGACGCGTCAGGAGAGCTATGCGCTCGTGCGCGAGGGGGCGCTGCGGGCGATCGCCTCGTTCGACGGGAAGGCGGCCGCGAAGATCGCCGAGGAGATGGCGCGCAAGGAGCCGGAGCCGAGGGTCCGCGACTACGCGCGGCAGATCCTCGGGCAGCGGCCGTGACCCGGGACGTCCCCCTCACGTCCATCGCGCTCCTGGCGGTCGTGGGAGCCACGCAGGGCTGCAAGTCCGTGGAGTCCTTCTCGAGCAAGCGCGATCACTACGAGGGGGACATCGTCCAGGGGAGCTTCGTACGCGCGGGGTTCCAGGCGACCACCCGCGCGTGCCTGGTGCTCGACGCGGAGCACCTGGCGGACGCGCCGGGGCGCTTCACGACCTCGGACGGGCGCTTCAGGGACGCGCCGCTCCGGCCGATACCGCAGCTCTTCCACGACCCCTTGTCGACGATGTCGTTCGGCGACGGGCGGCTGAAGAACCTCATGTACGGTGCGAACGGCGAGGTCGCGGACGCCCGCGAGGCGACGGTCATCCTGTCGCTCCTGCAGTCCGACGACGTCGAGGTGCGTGTGATCCGGGGCGCACCGATCGAGGACGCCGGGGCCATACCCCCGATCTTCGGCGTGTTCCAGCTCAAGCGAGCGAAGGGGTCGTGCTCGTTCTAGGCATCGAGTCGTCGTGCGACGACACGTGCGCCGCGGTGGTGGACGGCGCAGGCGTCGTGCGATCCGACGTGGTGATCGGTCAAGCCGCGACCCACGCGCCGTGGGGTGGCATCGTTCCCGAGCTGGCTTCGCGGGATCACCTGGCGAACGCGGGTCGCGCCGTCGAGCGCGCGCTCGCGGGCGCGGGCGTCGGGCTGGCGGACGTGGACGCGATCGCGGTGACCCACCGGCCCGGGCTCGTCGGGGCGCTCCTCGTGGGGGTGCAGATCGCGAAGGGGCTCGCGTGGGGAGCGACGAAGCCGCTCGTGGGCGTGGACCACCTGGTCGGGCACCTCCTCGCGGTGTTCCTCGTGCGGGACACCGGCTCGAGCTCGGCGCCCGCGCCGGGATTTCCGTTCGTGGGCCTCCTGGCTTCCGGCGGGCACACCGGCATCTACCGCGTGGACGCCCCGCGAGCGGACGCCATCGTGGAGCTCGGAGGGACGCGGGATGACGCCGCGGGCGAGGCGTTCGACAAGGTCGCCAAGCTCCTCCGGCTGGGCTACCCGGGAGGCCCGGTGATCGATCGGCTGGCGAGGAGCGGCGACGCGCGGCGCTTTCCCTTCGAGGTCCCGATGGGAGACACGGCCACGCTCGAGATGAGCTTCTCGGGGCTGAAGACGCGCGTCGCGCGGCACGTGCGGGAACGCGCGGCGCGCCTCGGCGACGATGTGGGCCAGGACGAAGTGGTCGACCTGTGCGCCTCCTTCCAGGCGGCCGTGACGGGCGTGCTGGCGCGCAAGCTCGTCCGTGCGGCCGAGCGCGAGGGCGTGGTGGACGTCGTGATCGGCGGCGGCGTGGCTGCGAACACCGAGCTCAGGGCGCGCGTGCAGGCGATGTGCGACGAGCGCGGTCTGCGCGCGTTCGTGCCGCCGATCGTGAGCTGCACCGACAACGCCGCGATGATCGCGTACGTCGGGGCGCTCGATCTGGAGCGAGGTCGGACGAGCGGGTGGGACCTCGTGACGTCGAGCGCCACGCTGCTCCCGAGGATCACGCGAAAAGGCGGCGGGCGGCGGTAGTTGCCTGGATCCGCGCGCCTCGCGGCACAGACCGATCGGATGCACGTCTTCGACGTCTCGCATGCCCGGGAAGGAGTGGCCACCGACGACGAGCGCGCCGTGGAGGCGCCCGTCGCCGTCGAGGTGGTGTCGAGGCAGGCGGCGGTCACACGCGAGGCGGATCTGTCCAGACCCACGATCGTCGGGATGACGTTGCGCCTCGCGCAGAGCGTCGTCCCGAGCCTGGCCAGGCTGATGCACTGGTCGACGGAGGGCGCGAGCGAGCTCGTGGTCGTGGGCGCGGCGGGGCGCGCGAGGGAGCGCCTCGGCGCCCGGACGCCTCTCACGGCTCCGCTCGTCCAGGCGGCGATCCGACGCTGCGGGTCCGTGGTCCGGAGCGACCGCCGTGTCCTCTTCGCGCCCGTCCTGGCGCGCGGCCGCTTGATTGCCGGCATCGAGCTGGTGGAGCCCCTCGTCGGCGGGTGGTTCCGCGACGCCGACGTCGACGCCATGGATGGCGCCGCGGATCTCGTCGCGCAGTTCTTCATGTGAGGTGGTACTCTCCTGGCTCGCCCGGCGAGCAGGATGATCCCGGATCGCTACGTCTACCACCTCCGCCGGCGCCCCGCCGGAGCGCCCGCCGAACGCGGACCGATCGCGGCGCCGTCGCTCGAGACGCACGGTTTCGTGCACGCGTCCTTTGCCGGCGACGTGGCCGGCACGCACGCGCTCCACCTCGCGGGCGCGCCTGACGTCGAGGTCCTCCGGATCGACCCTCGCCGGCTGGATGTTCCCCTCCGACTCGAGCCCACGCCGCGCGGAACGATGCCGCACGTGTATGGCTCCATTCCCTCCGACGCCGTGGTCGGCGTCCACGCGCCCGGGGACGAGCTCCCGGATCGCGTGCAAGATGCACGCTTTTGCTTCGTCGCCTTCCGCGGGATGACGCTCCTCGATCTCGTCGGGGTGCTCGATCCGATCGCGCGCCTTTCGAGCATGGGATTCGCCGCACACACCTCGTGCGAGGTCGTCTCGGCGGACGCGGCCGGCGAGGAGGCCTCGGCGAGCGATGCTCCGTGGTCCTGCGAGGGCGCGTCGTTCACGGTGACGCGGCGGCGCCCTCCCCTCGACCGCCTCGACGGGTTCGACGTGCTCGTCCTCGCGGGGGGCCCGGGCACGCGCGCGCTCGTGGAGGATCCATCCTTTGCGCGCTGGCTGGGATCGTTTCCGCCTAACCGCCTCGTCGCGACCGTGTGCACCGGCGCTCTCCTCCTCGGCGTGACCGGCCGCCTCCGTGGAAGGCGCGCCACGACGCACGCCTCGGCGCTGCACGCGCTCGCGGCGCTCGGGGCCGTCGTGACGCCTGGGCGCGTGGTGGACGAGGGGCAGATCGTCACGTCCGGCGGTGTGACGAGCGGCATCGACCTCGGGCTGCACCTCGTGGGCAGGCTGCATGGCGAGGACGTCGCGCGCGCGATCGCCGCGCGGATGGAGTGGCCGGGGCCGATTCCGGAGTCGAGCGGTCGTGAGGACGCTCACGCCCGGTGATGCGCCTCGCGACGGCCATCCTCGCCGTCCTCGGAGCGATCGCGATCTTGATCGCGCTCCGTGTCGCGGTGTTCCCGCGGCTGAAGGCCGCGATGGATCGCGCGCGGCTGCGGCGAGCGACCCCGCAGGGAGGCGTGCTCGTCTTCGCGCGGCCGCGCGGGCCCGCGCTCCTGTTCGCAGCGATCTACGCGACGATCGGCCTCGCGTGCCTCTCGGTGGGGGTCGGGTCATGCCGGGCCGGATGCGCGGCGGACGGCGACGCGGCGGGCGTGGTGGTGGCCGTCTTCGCAATCCCGTGGTCCCTGTCGTGGATCACGGCCGCGCTGGGCGAGATCGCGAGCTGCGCCCGTCGTCTCGTGATCGGTCCGAGCGCGATCGTCGTCCACGGCGGCGGCCGTCCGGCGACCTACAGCCGCGCGGAGCTCGCGGATCCGCACGTGCTACGGCAGCCATCGGCGGCTCGGGCGGCGCCCGGCGCGCCGGCGGGCGACGACGTCGTGCTCGCCTTCGCTCGCGGGGACAAACCCGTGCGCGTGTCGCTGGGAGACCTCGACCTCCTCGGTCACGCCGCGCAGATCGTCGAGATCCTCGGGTGGCCAGAGCGGGGCGACCGTCCGATCAGGTGAGCACACGCCGGTTCTGCAGCTCGAGGAGCAGCTCGTCGGGGACCACCACGTCGTGTTCCGTGCGGAGCCGCGCGCGGACGTCGGCCACGGGCGACGCGCCGTCGAACAGCCCCACGATCGCCCACAGGTCGGCCGTGAGGTGCACCGGATCGTACGAGCTGTACGTCGCGACGGTGACCCCTCCGTCCGCGGGGCTCTCGTCCATGTCGGGGTTCTTCCTCAGCGTCGCGCGCAACACCGGAGCCACCGCCTCGTCGTGCGCCGCGGAGAACGCCGCGAGGAGCTCCGCTCCGCGGTCGCCCGAGATCCGGCTCACGTCGTCCCCCGAGAGGGCGCCGACGTGCGCGTGCGCCGCGCGGTAGAGCTCCTCCTCTCGCCCCGCCCACGGGCCCCACATCTTCGCGTAGGTCTCGTCGCCGGGAGGCCGATCCTCGAGGTCCTCGCGCGTCAGCGTCCCGGGCTTCACGCCCTCGGGCACCGCGTCGGGGGCGAGCGCACGCACGGCGTCCTCCCCGAACGACATCTCGAGATGCGTGATGTAGCCCTGCAGCGCCTTCCACGACGCGCGCCCGACGGCGCCCCTCTCGTACTTGCAGAAGAAGGTGGCGCACACGGCCTCGCGGTGACGCCAGATCGTGCACCGCGCGCTCGTGCGCTCGAAGTACGGACAGAGGAGCGACGGCGCCTTGCCGAAGGCAGCGTTCTGCGACGCCGTGAGGAGCAGCCGGTACTTGCGTGGCGACGCGAGCCACCAGGGGCTCACGCCGACGCGCGCGGCGATCTTCGCGCGAAGCCGCGCCGCGCCCTCACCGCCGTCTGCGAGGATGGCGCCCGCGAGGTAGTTCGGCAGGGTCGGGTGGAACGTGCAGCACTTGAGATCCGGCTGGAAGTGGTCCGTCCCGGCGATGGCGCCCGGCTTCGGGCACATCGCGCACTCCGCGCACGTGGCGCGCGGCTCCGCGAGCGCCTCTCGATCGAGCTCGGGAGGGAGCAGGCGGTCGTAGACCGGTGGGAAGACGCTGCGAACGGTCGGCACGGCTGATCTACTACCCCGCAACGCGTCGCGGATCGCAACGTTTTCGCGCGTGGTCTAGTCGAGCAGCCCGAGATCCGCGACGTCGGTCCCCAGCCGGTCGACCCGCTGCACCTTCGCGCGATCGCCCGCGATCGAGTACACGAGGTCGTCCAGGAACACGCTGCGCTTCACCTTCGACGAGGCGTTCGACCACCACGTGCCGCACGAGACGTCCGCCTTACCCGGACCGTGGTCGACACCGCCGAGGCGCGTGAACCCTCGCTCGACGTCGACATCGTAGACGAGCAGGCCGCTGAAGGCCACGTGATCGCCGTTCTTGCCGTCGCCACCGCCCTCGCAGATCGTCATGGGGACCGCGAGCAGCCCCTCGCTCCCGAACCAGTTGAACGCCAGGTGATCGCTCGCCGCCTCGGAGCTCGAGCCCCGGGAGCCGATCTTCTCCTTGTGGACGAGCTTCGGCTCGGTGGGGTTCTTCACGTCGAAGAGCTGAAGGATGACGCCGTCGAAATAGGCGAAGCTACCGTGGTCGTTCGCATCGAAGCCGATCGACAGGAGATGCTCCGGGTCGATGCGGTGGATGTACGTCGAGAACCCGGGGATCTTCAGCTCGCCCAGGACCGCGGGGCGTGCCGGCTGGAAGAGGTCGAGGACGAACAGAGGGTCGGTCTTCTTGAACGTCACCACGTACCCGCGGTCGCCGTCGAATCGCACGGCGCGGATGTCCTCGCCGGGAGCGAGGTCCTTCACGGCGCCGACGCGCACGAGGTTGCCGCCCTCCGACTCGGCGAGCACCGAGACGAGGCTGGACACCTTGGGATCCGGCACACGCCCGCGCGTCGTCGCCACGCGGAGGTACCCGTACCACTCGTCCATCGCGAACGCGTTCAGCACGTGTCCGGGCACGGCCCCGCTGCCGACGTACCGCGTGTCCCCGGGGCGCGCGCTGATCTTGAACTTGTGGATCTCGCTGACCTCGCCGACCTCGCCGTACGAGGAGTACCACGGGCCGGTGGCCGCCCGCTGATGCACCACGGAGACGTAGAGCGCGCTGGGCGACGCGAACACGGCCCCCGGGCGGCTCTGAAGCGTCGCGTGTGTGGGTGCGGCCGTGTCGTCGGAGAGGTCGAACGACACGAGCGTCGTGAACGCCTGGCCGTCGCGGATGGCCGTACGCAGGAGCCCGCGGCACATCGCGGTCTCCTTGCCCTTCTCGCGCATCGTGGGGAACGGCGCGGCTCGCGCGCGGATCTTCCGCTCGTTCTCCGCCTTGAGGGCGGCGAACCGCGCGCGCACCCTGGCCTCGTCCGTGCCGCACGTCTCCATGCCCGAGGGCCACGTCTCGTACGGCGGGGCCTGGGCGTCGTTGTCGGCGACCACGGTGTGCACAGCGTGGCCGATCCGGCGCGCCGCCATGAGCGAGCCCGAGAGCTCGATCTCGCGCTTGAGGCGAGGCTCGGCGCGGTTGGAGACGTCGAACACGTACACCTTCGTGGTGCTCCCGTCGCCGCCGAAGCGGCAGTCGTACCCGTAGGTGCAGCGGCGGCCGACGTTGCCGCTCGACGTGTAGACCACGGCGCGGTCGCCCTCGACGAACAGCTCGCGTGTGCTGCCGGCGAGCCTCGTGACGGAGAGCACCCGCGGGTTCAGCGCCTCCGCGATCCGCAGCGCACCATTGGCTGCAAGATACACGTACGTGCCGTCGGTCTTCACGACGTCGGCCTCGTCCACGCCCACGACCTGGTTGTTGGTGCCCGAGGCCTTCGAGGCCTTTTGCTGCGAGGGCGGCGCGACGCGATCGGCCGCGTGCGAGCCGCTCGAGGTCGCGCCGTACCCATGGCCGACGCCGGAGCCGGCACCGTGCCCGAGCGTGCTCAGGCTCAGGTTCCCGTAGCTGCTCGTAGGGGCCTCGGCCACCCGCCGCTCGCGCTCCTTGCGGGCGCGGTGCTCCTCCCGCATCTCCTCCCAGCAGTCGGGCTGCGCGTCGTGCCAGTCCTTGAACGACGCGTCGACCCGGGCCCGCATCTCCTTCACACGCGCCTCGAACTCCTCCGTGGTGGCGCTCTCGCAGGTCGTGGCGACGAGGCGTGCCTCCGCGAGGACGGCGCCGGAGGGATCCCCCTTCATCGGCGTCGTGATGCCCAGCGCGGGCGGTCGCTCCGGGTACGCCGGCCGGGGCGCGCGCACGCGGCGGGCCGCCGCTGTCGTGGCGGGGGACCCGGGCCCGGCCGCCAGAGCCTCGGGCGCGACCGGTGGCCCCGCCGAGCTGGTGGCCGGTGGTCGGAAGGCCGGCGAGCCGCAGCTGGCGAGGAGGGCGAGGGCGGCGGCGGCGAGGGCGAACCGGCTTCTCTGGATCATCGGGACCTCTCGACGGCGCTCTTCGACACGCCCTGACGTGCGAGGTTCCCGTTACGCTCGAGAAAGTCGTTCGATCCCGACTTCCGACCTCCCCGCGCGTCTACGGCGGGGGGCCGGGCCGTCTCAGTGGTGCTTCCCGTGCTTCTTCGCGCTCGCCTTCGCGCCTTCCTTCGGCTCGGCCTTCTGCGACGCGATCGCGATCTCCAGCGTGTCGCCCTTCGCGCCGACGCGGTAGTTCGGGACGCCGTCCTTGAAGTTGACCGTCAGCTCGGCGCCGTTCGGGTCGTTCGACACGCGGATCGCGCCGATGCGGCCGTCCTTGCTCGCGAGCGGCGACGTTGGCTCCACGGACTTGCGACCCGGGATCACCACCGTGAAGCCCGTGGGCTGCGACGCGCCCTGGATCTTCTCGATGGCGCCGTCCATCTTGATCTTGATGGTGTTGCCGTGACCGACGGGTCCGTTGGAGAACGGCGCGACCTTGATCTTCTTGTTCTTGTCGACCGGCGACGTGGACGCGAGCGTGTCGGCCGGCATGGACACCGCCGGCATCGTCGCGTTCGGCGCGCCGAGGATCGCGGGCGTGACGGGCTCGGGCGGCGGGATGTTCGTGGTCGTGGCCACGGCCGGGATCTCGGGAGCCGCCGGGCGCGGTGCCGGCTTCCGCATCGCCACGAGGGCGAGCGCTCCTGCGATCACGACCGCACCCGCCACGGCGGCGCGCCGCTTCGTCACGAGCGTGGGCAGTGAAGAGCCGAGGTCCTTCGCTTCCGCGACGTCCTCCGTCCTCACGACCTTGCGTCCGCTCGCGTGGAGGCCGCCACCCGGAGGCGGCGACGTCGTGCGGCGCGGCGAGGGCGCGTCCTCGACCTTGCCGCCCTGGCGCTTCGCCCACGCGAGGGCGAGCGCGGCCTTCGTGCGCGCCGCGAACGCGTTCAGCGCGGGCGCCACCTTCGCAGCGTGCTCGGCGATCGCCCCCCGGAAGGCGCGCGGCTCCTCGTCCTCGGCGTCGTGCGCCTTGGACGCCGGAGCGGAGGGCGCCGCCGCGGCGGGAGCCGACGGTGGCGTCGCGGGCCTCCCGGCGGCGGACGGCTTCGCGGGCTCGACCGGCATCGCCGGCTCGACCGACGCGGCGGGCTCCTCGGACGCGTCCGGGTAGTCCTCGATGATGTCGTCGTACCGCATGGAGATCACCAGCTGCGGGATGGCGCCGTCGCCGTCCTCCAGCTCGACGTCGATGCGATCGATGTGGGCCGGCCGGCGCTCGCCCGTGACGGCGTCCTCGAGGTCGAGTTGCTTGCCCGTCTGCAGGAACCCGAGATCGCTGTAGGCGACCACCTGCGCCCCCTTCTCGTCGCGGATCCGCGCCCGCATCGACGAGCCGAGGCCGTCGATGTGGAGGCGGACCTTGGCGCCGGGGCCGCCACCCTCGCGCGGCATGAAGAGCCTGCGGAGCGCGACCGCGGCCTCGCCCTCCAGGTTCGTGAACCGGAGCCCGAACTCGCCCCCGCGCCCCATGTCGTTCTTCCAGATGACCTCCGCCTGCACCTCGACCCGCGCGTGCTCAGCGTCGAACCGGCACGTGATCGGCTGCCCCACCTCCGGCACGTACGCCGTGCGAAGGTGCATCCCCTCCTCCGAGACGTCGACGGCCTGCGCCTCGAACGACGGCCCGAGGGCGCCCCCGACCTCGACCATCACCTCGAAGGGAATGCGCGTGGTGCCGGGCGCGCGTCTATCGGTCTGAGTGCTCATGCGACGATCCTCCAGTCGTTCCCGGATACGGAGGATCGGCCGTCGTGGCCAAATTTCGGGCGACGAAATCCGCCAGCGTGCCGCGTGCACGCGGGCGAGCTTCTACTGGTTGAACAGGTTGATGATCACGTCGCACTCGACCGGCTTGCCGGCCGCGTCCTTCAGCGTGGTCTCGTCCGCTTCGCAGCCGACCGTCGGGGCCGCGGCGCCGAGGGCCTTCGCGGCGATCCAGTCGTTCACGTACTCGGCCTTCTTCGAGACGATGTCGCTGTGGCCCGCGCCGGGCGCGACACACACCTTGTAGTTCGCGCCGTCCTTCTTGAACTTGTCGAAGATACAGCGCGCGAACGTCGGGATGATGCTCTCGTCCTTCTCGCCGTACATGTCGAGGATCGGGACCTTCTGCGCGGCGCCGGAGAGCGGCGGCCGGTCGGCGACGAAGCGGGCCGTCCACTTCTCGCAGAGCGCGCTCCCGTTGCAGTCCCCGAGGACGCCGACCTCGTTGAGGAACTTGTCGTCGTAGAGATCCTTGAGGGTCGTCCCGAGCTTCTCGAAGTCGGGGTAGCTCGCGGCCCAGCAAGACTCGTCGACGAACTTCTTGATGCCCGCCTGCTTGTCGGCCTTGAAAGGCGCGAGCCCGCCGCCCGGCCCGTCGCGAAGCTCGCCCTTCGTGTACGTGTACCAGACGGACACCTTCGGGATCGCGCCCTTGTTCAGGTCGTAGTTGCCCGCGTTGAACAGGAAACCCTGGTTCGTGCGGCCGGGAAGCCAGAGCGGGGAGTAGGTCGCGACGGCGACGATCGGGATGTCGAAGGCGTACGACTCGGCGAGCGCGAGCGCGCCGAGCGCCGAGCCTCCGCCCTGGGAGTGGCCGACGAGGACGACCTTGTCGAGCAGGCTCGTCTTGAGCAGGCGCCGGAGCGCGCGCGCCCCGTCGAGCGTGCTCTTGCCCACGTCTTTCACGTCGGCGTAGGCGCTCGGCGGGTTGTCCTTCGCGCCGTAGTTCGCGTAGCCCGCGAGATCCGGCGCGATGACGACGTAGCCGGCGCCCACGAGCGGCAACACCTGATGATCGAAGTCCGGCTGCACGTAGTCGCCCGCCGGGTCGCCCTTCGAGGGCGCGCACTTCGCCGCCTGGCCGCGGCTGCCGCGCGAGGCGACGACGATGGGGAGCTTCTTGTCGCGCGGCGTGTCGGGGACGAAGACCTGCGCGACGGAGTACCCGGGCGTGTTCTTGTCGTCGCCGCGCTCGGTGCGGTAGAGGACGCGGTACACCTTCGCGCCGCTGGTGAAGGCCTTGCCGACGTAGCCGTTGCTCGCCTTCGCCTTCGCCTCGAGGTCGGCCTTCGGGATGTCCTTGTCCTTCACGCAGCGGAGGATCGCGCCCTTCTCCGCGGGCAGCGCGCCGGGATCGCCGTAGAGGGAGTCCGCGGAGTCCTTGCAGGCGACCTCGGGCTCGAAGTTGCCGCCTGGCGCGGCAGCCTCGGCCTCGGCGCCGGCGTCCGCGGCGGCGGGGGTCGCGGGGGTGGTCGTCGAGGAGCAGCCGGCGTTGGCCAGCGGCAGGAAGGAACCCGAGAGAACGGCAAGAATGAGAAGTCGTCGCATCGAAGCCTCCGGTGGGAGTGTTCTAGCACGGCGGGCCGCGCTTTGCCGTGCGGGGTCCGCGGGCGGCGCTCGCTCGTCCCCGCCCTACAGCGGGATGTTGCTGTGCTTCTTCGCCGGGTTCGTGTCCCGCTTGTCCCGGAGCAGCTCGAGCGACCTGTGCAGCCTCTGCCGCAACGTCCGCGGGTGGATGACCTCGTCGATGAACCCGAGCTCCGCCGCCTTGTACGGGTTCGCGAACTTGTCCTTGTAGTCCGCGATGAACTCGGCGCGCGCCTTCTCCGGGTCGGCCGCCTTCATGATCTCGCTCTTGCGCACGATGTTGACGGCACCGTCGGGGCCCATCACCGCGATCTCCGCCGTCGGGAACGCGAGGTTCACGTCGGCGCGGATGTGCTTCGACGCCATGACGTCGTAGGCCCCGCCGTAGGCCTTGCGCAGGATCACCGTCACCTTCGGCACGGTCGCCTCCGCGAACGCGAAGAGGAGCTTCGCGCCGTGCTTGATGATGCCGCCGTACTCCTGGTCCGTCCCGGGCAGGAACCCTGGCAC
>SXNL01000335.1 GCA_005777185.1 Myxococcales bacterium | reverse complement strand
CTTCCCGTGGTCGACGTGAGCGACGATGGCGATGTTGCGGAGGGACTCCGAAGGCATGTGCGGTGGCATCGGGCGAGGAGAAGGGAGCGCCCTCATAGCGCGGTTCGCGCCACGAGGCCACGAATAGAGATGGGTCGCGGGCGAATCCCGCACGCCTGCGTTGGCTTTCTCGCCGTTTGATGGCTAGGATACAGCCGTCATGATCACCATCACCGACAAGGCTGCCGCGAAGGTCAAGGAGACGGCCACCCAGGCCATGGAGGAGGACCCCACGTTCATCTGGAGGGGGCTCCGGCTGAAGGTGCTGGGCGGCGGTTGCGCCGGCTTCCAGTACGATCTGTACTTCGAGGACAGCATCACCGACATGGACGAGGAGTTCGAGTCCAACGGCGTGAAGATGTACATCGACCCGCTGAGCTTCCAGTACCTCGAGTCGACGGAGATCGACTACGTCGAGGGCGCCCATGGGGCGGGGTTCAAGTTCAACAACCCCAACGTCAAGGGGAGCTGCGGCTGCGGGTCGAGCGTGAGCTTCTAGCCGGGGACCCGGCCCCGAACGCCAACGCCACCGCCGAAGCCGCGGACGCCGACCTCGACCGGGTCGTGGAATTCCTGCAGGTCGGCGCTCGGCCCTCGCCTTGGAGGAGGAAGGCCCGGAATGATGAGCCTTCCGCGGCGTGGTGCTACGCTTCCAGCGTGCGGTCGCGCCTCCTCGCCGTCGCCGTCCTCCTGGCCCTGGCCTCCGTGGCCGGGCCGAGCTCCGCCTCCAGCGTCAGCGAGCTCGTGAAGAGCGCGCGGGTCCACGAGGCGGCGAGCGAGGACTCCCTGGCCATCCGGCGCTACATGGAGGCGCTCGCCCTCGATCCCACCTTCGAGGAGGCGTACGCGGGCCTCGGGGCGATCCGCCAGCGGCGCGGGGATCTGCGGGAAGCCGATCGCGTGTACTCGGTCGCGCTGGCGCGGCTGCCACGCTTCAACGAGGCGCGGCTCGAACGCGCCCGCGTCCGGTGGATGCTGGGCGAACGGCCCGGGGCGGTGGACGACATCGAGACCCTGGCGCGGGAAGATCCGCTCGTGCTGCGGGAGCTCGCGGGGTGGTACGGGGACGCGGCGGAGTGGCCAGCGCAGCTTGCGCTTTGGCGGCGGCTGTTCGCGTTCGCGCGTGCCACCGCGGCGGAGCGGCTGGGGCAGGAGGCCCGCGCGATGGTCCGCGCGCTGCAGATCCTGGTCGAGCACGCCGATCCCGTTTCGTCTCCGCACGAGCGCACGGGCGTGCGCCGGACGATCTCGGAGTTCGCGCGTCAGGGGCTCTGAGGCGCCGGCCGATCCCGCACGAGCGCGTCGTGGAGGGCGCGCTGGGCGCGGTCGACGTCCGACTCCGCGACCACGCCGGCGACGCGGAGCGGGCCCGCGAAGACCGCCGCGCACGGGATGTTCGCGGTGCGGAGCGTGTCCTCCAGGCGCGATGCGCCCCCGGGCATCAGGTCATCTCCCACCACGCTGACGATGCCCCTCCCCTCCTCCAGGACCACCCCGGGACGAGCCAGGCCCCGCCGGCGCTCCGACCAATCGGGCACGTTGAGGAGCGGGATGTGCCCCGTCGCCACGTCGCCCGTCATCGCCAGGTCGACGAGCGGCAGATCGCGCGCGACGAACTCGGGTAGGAGCGCGCGCGGGAAGCGCGCCGCGACCACGCCCTTCAGGCCGACCACCGCTCGCGCGCGCACGACGGCGCCCTCACGCGCGACCGTCTCGCGCGCCACCCCGCCGCGCTCGTCCTCGGGGTCGGCGGTCCGACGGGCGTAGATGGCGATCTTGGCGCGGCGTGCCCACTCGACAGCCTGCGCGTTGAGGACCTTCGCGCCCGCCTCGGCCATCTCCTGCACCGCCGCGAGGTCGATCTCGGGGAGGTGGACCGCCTCCGGCACGACGCGGGGATCGGCCGAGTACACGCCGTCGACGTCGCTGTAGATCTCGCAACGCTCGGCCCCCAGGGCGGCCGCGAGGGCCACGGCCGTCGTGTCCGATCCGCCCCGGCCCAGGGTCGTGATCTCGCGCTTGTAGCTCATGCCCTGGTAGCCGGCGACGATGACGATACGCCCCCGGGCGAGCTCGTCCTCGATGCGGTGCGGCCGGACCTCGATGATGCGCGCGTCGAAGTGGCGATCGTTCGTGATGATGCCCGACTGGCTGCCGGTGAAGCTGATGGCGTCCTCGCCGCGCGCCGAGATGGCGATCGAGAGCAGGGCCATGGAGACGCGCTCACCGGTCGACACCAGCATGTCGAGCTCACGGCGTGGCGGATCGGGCGCCACCTTGCGCGCGAGGGCCACGAGCTCGTCCGTCGTCTTCCCCATCGCGCTCACGACCACGACCACGCCGTGCCCCCTCCGGCGCGCGCGCACGACCTTGTCCGCGACGTCGAGGAGCTTCTCGACGGTGGCCACCGACGAGCCCCCGAATTTCATCACGAGGACCGTCACGGTGCCCCCGGCACGCGGAGGGCGACCACGCCGAAGTCACCACCCGCCCACACGATGGCCCCCATGGAGGCGAGCGCCGTCACGCGCGCATCGCCGGGAAGCTCGGCGACGATGTCGCCCTCGCCGGATCCGTCGGGCGCGGCGACCCGCACGAGGACCGACGTGGAGCCCAGGGATCGCGCGAAGAGGATGCCGCCCTCGGGCCCCGGCACGAACGCGAGGGCCGTGGCGTCCGCGGAGTGCGACACGCGCGCCCAGGCGTCCCCGCGGAGGACGTGGATGCCCGTCGCGGTGTGGGCGAGGACGGGCCCGTCGGGATCGGGCGAGACCAGGAGCCCGACGACCCCCGTGATGTCGGGGACCGGCGCCGTCCTCCCGCGCGCCGAGAGCCAGAGGCTGCTGTCGCCCTGCGCGAGGAACGCGAGCTTGCCGCCGGGCGTCGGGCTGCACGCCACGACCCGCGTCCTGGCTGCGTGCCACTGACGGTCGTTCTCGCCGAGGACGAAGAGCTCCCCGCGTGGGGAGTGCAGCCACGGGCGACCCTCGGCCACCAGCAGGGCGCCTTCCCGCCATGCGGCGATCCCCTCGAAGCTCCGGCCACCGTCGCGCGACACGAGCAGACCGGCGCGGGTCATGGTGTACAGCGCGCCATCCTCGTAGGCGACGGCGCGCGCGTCGCGGACGAGCACCTGCGTGCCGTCCTCCCGGATGGAGAGGAGGTCGCTGGCCGGCGCGGAGAGGGCGAACGCGCTGCCCTCGGCAGCCACCAGGATCGACGGCGCCCGGGAGAGGTCGGCCGCGAACCAAGGGTCGAGCGGTCGCTCGGCGCGGGGGAGCTCTTCGCGACCGATCGACTGGCCGTCGAAGAATCGATCGTCGTCGTCCTCGCCCTCGCCGTCGTCGTCGAGGCGAGGCAGAGCGCCCGGATCCGGCGCCTCATCGTCGGCCTCCGGGCCCTCCTCGCCGCCGTCGGCCGCGAGCGTCTCCTCGACCACGTCGAGGTCCTCCTCGGGCAGTCCGGGCGCGTCCGCTCCGGCGATCGGCCCGTCCTCCTCCGCGAACGCGTCGAGCCCGCCAACCTCGAGGTCCGCCGCGGGCTCGGCGCCGTCGAGCGTCGCGTTTTCGCTCGTGTCGCCCTCGAGCACGGCGAAGGCGTCATCGCCGAGCACGGAGTCGTCGAGCGCCCCGTCCTCTCCGACCGCGTCCAGCTCGAACGCCTCGTGCTCGGACTCGTCGCCCGCTCCGCCGTCGAGCGGGGGGAGATCGAGATCGTCGTCGGGCTCGGCAGTTCCTCGGCTGGGATCGGGGGCGGGCATCTCGGCGCGGATCCTCTCTAGCACACACGCCAAGGGCGCGGGATTATGCAGCTATTTCAAGGACATCGCGCCGGTTGCCACCGCACGGGCCATGCAGCTACGGTGCAGGCACCGCTCGATGCAGGTCCTCGTCCTCTCCCGCAACGCGTCGCTCTACTCGACGAGCCGGATCGTCCTCGCGGCGCGCTCGCGCGGCCACGAGGTCAAGGTCGCCGACCCGCTGGACTTCCACATCGTGATCTCCAAGGGGAGACCGGACATGTTCCTCGGCGGCGGGCCCGTGCCGAAGGTGGACCTCGTCATCCCCCGCATCGGCGCGTCCATCACGAACTACGGCCTCGCCGTGGTGCGCCAGTTCGACATGATGGGGAACTGCGTCCTCAACACCGCGGTCGCGATCGCACGCTCGCGCGACAAGCTGCGCGCGCTCCAGCTCTTGACGCGCAAGAACATCGACGTCCCCCGGACGGTGTGCGCGCGGACGCCCGACTCCGTCGAGTACGGCCTCACCTTCATCGGCGGGGCGCCCGCGATCGTGAAGCTCCAGCAGGGGACGCAGGGGATCGGCACGATGATCTGCGAGACGCCGCAGGCCGTGTCGTCCCTCCTCGAGACGCTCTGGGCGATGGGCCAGGACATCATCCTGCAGGAGTACATCGCCGAGTCGAAGGGACGCGATTACCGCGCGCTCGTCGTCGGTGGACGGGTCGTCGCGGCCATGCGGCGGCAAGCGCGCAAGGGCGAGTTCCGCTCGAACATCCATCGAGGGGGCCTCGCGGTGGGGGTCACCCTGCCGCGACGCTACGAGAAGGCGGCCATCCAGGCCGCGCGCGTCATGGGTCTCGAGGTCGCGGGCGTCGACATGCTCGAGGGGCGAGACGGGCCGAAGATCCTGGAGATCAACAGCTCCCCCGGCCTCGAGGGCATCGAGCGCGCGAGCGGCGTGGACGTCGCGGGCGCGATCGTCTCGCACGCCGAGAAGGTCGCCGCGCGACCGCGAAAGAGGCGACGAGGACCGGGCGTCGACGAGGTCCTCGAAGCGGAGCGGAGGCCCAGGCGTCTCCGGTCGCTCGGGTGAGGGGCAGCGCGCACGGCGTCACCGTCGCGCGCACGGGCCCGGTCGCGGTCTGGACGATCTCGCGGCCGGAGTCCAAGAACGCGCTCGCCCTCGCCACGCTCGAGGAGCTGCTCGCCGTGGCGCAGCGCGCGGGCGCCGACGTCGACATCCGCGCGGCGGTGCTCACCGGGGCCGGCGACGTCTTCGTCTCGGGCGCCGACCTGAACGAGCTCCGCGAGGCGACCTCCGCCGAGGACGCGGCGAGGTTCTCGGATCTCGGGGTCGCGCTCGCGCTCGCGTACTCGCGGCTCCCCTACCCCGTCATCTGCGCGATGGAGGGCCCCGCGATCGGCGGGGGGGCGGAGCTCGCCTGCATGTGCGATCTCCGCATCTGCGACGCGCGGGCGACGTTCTCGTTCAAGCACGTCCGCATGGGGACGACGACCGCCTGGGGGACGACCGCCCGGTTGGTGTCGCTCGTCGGCCCGGCGCGCGCCGCCCGGTTGTTGTATACTGCACATGAAGTCGGCGCCGACGAGGCGCTCGCGATGGGCCTCGTGGACGCGAAGGCGGAGTGGGACCGGATGGCGCTCGACCTCGCCGTCGCGTGGGGCCACGACATCGCGCTCGGATCACCCACCGCGGTCGCGGAGATCAAGCGCAACCTCGTGGCGAACGTCACGACGGACGAGTCGATCGCCTTCTTCGAGCGCAGCGCGTTCGTCTCGACCTGGACGAAGGACGACCGCAAGGAGGCCGTGGAGGCCTACTTCGCGCGCCGCCCTCCCGCCTGGAAGCCGAGGGCTTGACCGATGGCGGCGGCCGCCGCGGAGCGTCACGTCCGGGGCTTCGGGCCCACGAGCGTCCGCAGCGAGGCGCGGGCGACCACGTCGCCCGAGGCGTCGCGCATCTCGACGGGGACCGCATACTCGCGCCGCTCGCTCGCGCCTATGGGCTCGATGTCCGCGGTGGCGGTGATCGTGCCGCGGGCCTTCCTCAGGTACTCGATGGAGAGGCCCGCGACGATGAAGCGGGCGTCGTCCGGGAGGCTGTAGGCGAGCGCGAGGTTGCCGGTGAGCTCGGCGAGGTTCACGAGGGCGACCGCGTGGATGCAGGAGAGGTGGTTCCTGACCTCGCGGCCGTCGCGAAGCGACACGCGCGCGTGGCGGAGGCGGAGATCCTCGACCCGCGCGGGGATGGTGCCCGTGTAGGGCGCGACGAGGCCGAGCATCCGGCTGAAGACACGCGCGCCGCCCGGCACCCGCGCGAGCCCGTCCCAGGCGTCCCGCACCACGTTGCGGTTCCCATGGCTGATGGACCGCGGAGAGAAGGCGGCGAGGGTCGACGCGAGGTTCATGAGCCCAACCTGGCAGATTCATCACGCGCGCGCCAGGACTTGCTCCTATGCTCCGGGCCCGTGACCGAGAAGACGAGAGCGGGCTGGTTCGGACGGTACGGCGGCCGGTTCGTGTCCGAGACCCTCGTGTTCGCCCTCGACGAGCTCGAGGCGGCCATCGTCACCATCGCCCGCGCCCCCGACTTCCGCGAGGAGCTGGGGCGCATCCTCGCCGACTACGTGGGGCGCCCCACGCCCCTCGGCGAGGCGCACCGGCTCACCCGCGCGCTGCAGGCGGCCGGCGCGCACGAGGTCGCGAGCGTGCACCTCAAGCGCGAGGACCTGGCGCACACAGGCGCCCACAAGATCAACAACGCGCTGGGGCAAGTGCTGCTGGCGAAGCGGATGGGCAAGCGCCGCCTCATCGCCGAGACGGGCGCTGGGCAGCATGGCGTCGCGACGGCGACCGCGTGCGCGCTCCTCGACCTCCCGTGCGGCGTGTTCATGGGCGCCGTCGACGTGGAGCGGCAGGCCCCGAACGTGGCCCGGATGCGCCTCCTCGGCGCGCGCGTCGTCGCCGTCGAGAGCGGGACCCGCACGCTGAAGGACGCCATG
>SXNL01000334.1 GCA_005777185.1 Myxococcales bacterium | reverse complement strand
TCTCCCTTCAGGGAGAGGGAGGCCGGGAGGGTGAGGTCTGCGCGGAGCTCGCGGAACCTCTTCGTCTCCCCCTGAGCGCGCGTAGCGCGCGATTTGGGGGAGACCGACGCGCGCAGCGCGGCGAGTGGGGGCACCCCTTCTCTTGCGCTGGATCGCGCCTAACCGAACGGCATTGGTGCTAGAGGGCATGCCCGTGCAGGAGGACGCCGAGGTCAAGAAGTGGGAGGCGGAGATCGTCCGCCTCGGCGAGCTCATCGAGGCGCAGAGGAAGGAGCGCCGTGATCTGCGCTGGTGGCCGCTGGTGGGGCTCGTGATCGCGCCCCCCATCGGCTGGTACACGAAGCCATGGGTCGGGATCGTCGCGTTCGCGCTCTCCGTCGTGGCCTACTGCACGGGCCACTACTTCACGTTCGTCCACATCAGCGAGCGCACGTTCCTGCTGGAACGGGCGCACGAGGCGCTCGAGAAGGCTCGCGCTAGGGTGGGGTGACCTCGAACAGGAGGCGGGTGCGGCCGACGAGGAGCTCGTCGCCGTGGACCAGCTCCTGCTCCCCCTTGATGCGCACGAAGACGCCCGTGCGGGAGCCGAGGTCCGTGAGGACGATGACGCCCGCTTGCTCCTCCACCAGGCAATGCGTCTTGCTCACGAGGGGATCGCCCTGGAAGATGCAGTCGCCGACGACGGAGCCGAACACCATCGTCGTGCCGTGCGCGACCAGGCACGTGCCCTTGGCCCCGCCCTCGAAGATCTGCACGACGCGGAACGACGACGGCCACTTCGGGGACGAGTAGAAATAGGTCGGAGCGGGATCCGGCGCGTCGTCCGCGACGGGGTTGCGCTCGACGGCGAGGAGCTGGTCGCCCACGATGAACTCGTCTCCTGCCTCGAGCTCGACGGGCTGGCGGATCCGCAGGAAGACGCCGTTCCCCGCCTCGAGGTCCTGGAGCCAGATGCGCCCGTCGATGTACCGGATCTGCCCCTCGCGCGGGTGGCAGAAGCGCTCGCCGGGCAGCGAGATCGCGCCGTCGGAGCCGATGATGGCCCCATCGCCCGGGGGCTCGTAGTAGGGCGGACCGCCGCTCAGGCTCCGCGTCACCGTGAGCCGGAAGCGCGCGACCTGGGGCGCGGCGGCGGCGGCGGCGAGGGGCGGCGGGGCGGGGGCGCGCACGCTCGGGACGCGATCCTGGCTGCCCGCCTCGGCGCGCGTGCCCTTCTGGCTGGCGAGCTTCTGCACCTCCGTCCGCGGGAGGTCGGTGAGCATCTCCATGCCGCCCATGGTGCGGCCGGCGATGACCTCGTCGAACTTGCCCTCGCGGAGCATGATCGCCATCTCCATGTGCTGGCCCTTCATGAGGGCGCGCACGTACGGGGCGATGTCCGCGCGGCTCGCCTGGTCGGCGTAGCTCCGCTTGTGGCTCTTGATGATGCGGCCCCCGTCCGCGAAGAGGTGCGTGATGATGTGCGGCTTGTCGAGGCCCGAGTCCTCCGTCTGGATGTGGAAGACCGTGGCCTTGTACTTCACGTTGTTGTTGAAGCCGACCTGCGCGCGTCGGAAGGCGGGCCTCCCGATCTCCTTCTCGAGGCGGGCGAGCTCGTCCGCCGTGAAGCGCGCCACCGCGGCCTCGAGCTCGGCGTGGTTCTCCCCGGCGACGCCCTCCATGCGCTCGAACGCCTGCTGGGCGACCCGCGCGGAGGGCAGGATGCGCAGCGCCTCGGCCAGGAGCGCGTGGCCCTCCGCGTCGCTCGGGCCCTGGACCGCCCAGGCCGCGAGGACGAGGACGGCCTCCTCAGGCCTCCCCTTCTCGTGAAGCCAGCGGGCGACCTTGGTGGCCGAGTCGCGATTCCCGGACATTTCGGGCCCCATCATTCATGGGCGCCCGCGAAGAAACAAGGGAAAAAGCCCGCGCGGGGCGTCCGTTCGGCTAGGCTCGGCGTCGTTCGCGGAGCGGAGAGCGATGAAGATCCACGAGGGCGGAGGTGGCAGCGTGGAGCTGTCCGTGGAGGAAGGGCGCCTCGTCCTCCGCGAGGGGTCGACGGTGACCGAGCTCTCGCCGCTCGGCCCGGCGCTCCTCGAGCGCGTGTTCGCCCGTTACGGCCTGCCGCTCGACCCCGCGCGTCCGCTCGGGGGTGGCCACCCCGTGGCCCGGCTCGAGGTCGGCCACGCGCGCATCGTGCACGTGCGCCACAAGGAGATCGGGGACGTGATCGCGAAGGACTACCTCGTCCTCGAGCGCGCCTCCGGTGAGCCCGCGGCGAGCTGTGCGCTCGCGACGCACATCGCCGCCGCGCTGCAGCATCTCGCGGCCCGGATCCGCGGCGACGCGTGATAGGGTCCGACGCCATGAGCCGCTACGGCATGTCGTTCGCGAGGCAGCACATCGAGCAAGGCGACTACGAGGAGGCCATCCTCGCGGCGACGAAGGAGATCGAGGGCGGCAGTGCCGCGCCCGATCCCTGGTTCGATCGCGGGCAGGCGAACGAGCTGCTCGAGCGCTTCGTGGCCGCCGTCGCGGACTTCGAGCGGGCGATCGAGATCGACCGCGCGTCGCGCGAGATGGACCCGTTCGCGCTCGACGACGCCTACTTCAGCGCCCTCCTCGCTGCGGCGCGGGCCGAGCCGGTCGCCGAGGGGCTCGCCCGGCTCGCGCGGGACCGCGCGCTCCTCCCGGAGGGGGCGCACGTCGCCGAGAGCCTGGACTGGGAGCGCCGCCTCCGCGGCGAGCTGCCGAGCCTCCTCGACAAGACGCGCGGCGTGGCCGGCTGACCTCGGGCGTCAGCCCCTGCGCGCGCGCCGCGCCTTGTACAGGTTGATGAGCCCGTTCGTGGAGCCGTCGTGCGAGGTCACGGGCGCGTCGCCCTCGAGCTCGGGGAGGATCCGGTTCGCGAGCTGCTTGCCCAGCTCGACGCCCCATTGATCGAAGCTGTTGATGTTCCAGAGGATCCCCTGGACGAAGATCTTGTGCTCGTACATCGCGACCAGCGCGCCGAGGGTCTCCGGCGTGAGGCGCTGTACGAGGATCGAGCTCGTCGGGCGATCGCCCGTGAAGCTCTTGTGCACCGAGAGCGCGTCGAGCTTCGCGGGCGGCGCGCCGGCCTTCTCGAGCTCGGCTCTGGCCTCCGCCACGGTCTTGCCCTTCATGAGGGCCTCGGTCTGCGCGA
Source organism: Myxococcales bacterium (assembly GCA_005777185.1). GTDB lineage: Bacteria > Myxococcota_A > Polyangia > Polyangiales > Polyangiaceae > SXNL01. The sequence goes on along the minus strand of SXNL01000334.1, from coordinate 105 downwards.
AGAAGTTGGCGAGGAGGATCTCGTGGTGCCGGCCGAGCGGATTGTGCGTCTCGATCGGCGCGATGAAGTCGCATGGGATGAGCCGCGTGCCCTGGTGGATGAGCT
>SXNL01000333.1 GCA_005777185.1 Myxococcales bacterium | reverse complement strand
GGTCTGCGCGGTGCTCCCGGAACCTCTTCGTCTCCCCCTGAGCGCGCGTAGCGCGCGATTTGGGGGAGACCGACGCGCGCAGCGCGGCGAGTGGGGGCACCCCTTCTCTTGCGCTGGATCGCGCCTAACCGATCGGCATTGGGGCTAACCGCTCGTGGGCGCGCCCTCGCTCGCGGGGGGGGGGCCCTCGACGGGGAGCACCAGGCGGAAGATGGCGCCGCGCGGCCCGTTCGCGCCCACGTACGACAGCTCGCCGTTGTGCTCGATCGCGATCCGCTGCGCGATGGCGAGCCCGAGCCCCGTGCCGTTCGACTTCGTGGTCGCGTAGGGCTCGAACAGGCGGGCCGCGATGTCCTTCGAGATCCCGGGCCCGTCGTCCGTCACCTGGGCGGTGACGCGCCCGTGGCCGTCGTGGTCGAGCACGACGCGCACGTGCGCGCCCGGCGTGTCCCTGCACGCGTCGAGGCCGTTCTGCACGAGGTTGGTCAAGATCTGGACGATCTGATCACGGTCGGCGCGGATCTTCGGTGGGGCGCTCCGCACGGCGTGATCGAGCGCCACCGTGCCAGCGGCGGCCTTGTGGACGGCGAGCACGTGACGCACGATCTCCTCGAGGTCGACCTCCTCGGGCCGCGGAGACGGCAGGCGCGCGAACCGCGTGAACTCGGTGACGATGTTGGCGATGCGGTGCACCTCGTCGAGCACGGTGCGTGTCGCCTCGTCGAAGTAGTCGTCGAACGCCGGATCGTCTCGCGCGCGGAGGCGCCGCAACGTCTCCACGGCGGCGCGGATGGGAGCGAGCGGGTTCTTCACCTCGTGCGCCACGCGGCGGGCGACCTCTCGCCATGCGGCCACGCGTGTGGTCGCCGCGAGGCGGCGGCGCGTGACGGCGAGATCCTCGATCATGCGGTTGAAGGCGAGCCCGAGGTCCTTGATCTCGCGGCTCCCCCGGACGGTGAGGGGCCGTGCCTGCCCCTCTGCGACTTTCCCCGCCTCGTCCGCGAGGATGGCGAGCGGTCGCCCGAGGCTCCGGGCGAGCACGATCCCGAAGAGGAACGCCACGCCGAGCGACGCAGCGCCCCAGACGAGGATCGACTCGTCCACCTTGCGGAGCGTCTCCACGAGCTCGGTCTTCGGCTTGGTCACCACGATGGGGAGCACCACGCCCTTCGGATCGCGAAAGGAGCACTCGGCCCGCGCCGGCTCGGGCGAGAACGATCCGCTGGGGAAGAGGAGACGCCTGGAGGAGGCGAGGGGCAGGGCCGCGCTCCCGTCGGGCGGGTTCACGCGCACGTCGAGCGTGCGGGCGAGCCGCGCGAGCATGGGATCCACGTGGCGAACGCCAGCGAGGCCCACCTTCCTCGTCCCGCTGACGACGCAGCGAGACACGATGGCCTTGCGCTCGCGCGTCCTCAGCGAGAAACCCGTCTCGTCCGCGAAGAGGAGCAGGTCGACCTCCTTCCTAGGCATCCCGTAGAGGGGCTTGGGGTCGGCCCCGATGATGTCCCCGCCGTCGGCGGACAGGAGGAGCTCGTCCATGTCGAACGCGACGCGCTCGTGCGGCACGATCTGCGAGAAGCCGAAGCGCAGGCTGCCCAGATCGCCGCGGTCGATCGCGGACGACACCTGGCTGACGAGCACGCCCTCCCGGCATGCACCGCCGATGAGCTTCACGTCGCGCTCCGCCTGACGGGCGAGCTCCTCGGAGACGCTGTCGCACGCGCGACGGACCTCCTTCTCGAAGCGCTCGGCCTCCGCCTGGTGGCGATCATGCCGGAGCACGTAGCCGAGGCTCGCGGTCGTGAGGCCCGCGAGGAAGGCGAACGCGAGCGTGAGGCGGGGCGCGAGCCGCATCTAGCGGGACCGCGTGTGGCAGGCGCCCCAGTCGACGCCGTGGGTGGACGTCGAGGGGACGAGCGTGAGGTCGGGCATCTGGCCGCCCTGGACGCGCACCTCACCGACGATGCCGAGACGGAGGCTTCGCGCCACCGCGCGGGGAGAGAGGTCGTTCTTTGGTGGATGTCGCACGAGGTCGGCCGCCCGTGTGGGATCGTCCGCCGTCGCGAGGGCCACGGCAGCGCCGAGGGCTCCGTGGAGCAGCGGTCGAACCACGTCGAGGAGGAGCGGGTACGATCGGGACGCGCGCCGCTGCGCGATCTCGGCTGGGCCGACGGGCTTGGCGACGATCTCGTGAGCGGGACGGGAGAGCACCGCCGCGAGGGTCCGCGCGAGCTCCATGAGCCATGGAGAGTCGTCGCGCACGAGCAGGGTCGCCGGCGGGCCACCCCAGCCGTCATCGGCCGTCGATCGCCAGGCCGGACCGACCGCCAGGGACGAGAGCTTCTGTGTGGGCACGCTGTCGCACGCCGCCTGGGCCGCGCCGGGCGCGTTCCAGGGCGTCACGTCCTGCCCGGTCGCGAGGACGGCATGAGCGACGGGCCCGACGTCGAACGCCCGCGAACCGGGGCGCGTGGAGTAGAGGCCGCTTCCCAGCCAACCGATGTCGTCCTGCGCGCGCTCGAACGCGACGAGCGAGGCGTCCAGGTTCCTGGCGCTGCCGAGCGTGATCTCCTCCAGGAACGCGGGCCCGCGCGCGGCGAACGGGTTCCGCGCAAGGACGAGCGAACCTCCTCGCGAGCCGAGGCGGAACGGACCGGTGCCGTCGGGGGACTCGGGGGAAAAGTCGGCGCGCACGATCGCGACCAGCGGCGACGCGAGCGCACGCATCAGGCGACCGGCGTCCTTCATCGCAAAGATCAGCCAGCGCCCTTCGATCCGGGGCGCCGGCACGTCGGCGAGCCACGCGCGGGCGCCGGCTCCGCGAGCGCGCGCGATCGACGCGGCCGCCGCTCTCGCGTCGAGAGGGCGACCGCGCCCGGTCCTGAGGCCGGCGCGCAGCGCCACGCGCAACGTCGTGCCCTCGATCTCCGGCTCGGCCTCCGCGAGCGACGGCACGAAGCCCCCGGCGCCGTCGTGCGCGTAGAGGGTGTCGAACAGCGCGTCGCCGAAGATGGCCGCGAGGCCGTCGTCGAGCCGGTGCGGATCGAGGGCCGAGGTCGGCCAGGGCACGCGCAGCGAGATCTTCCCGCCGGGGAGCGTCCGCGCGCGCCCGGCCGACGCCCGCGCGTACGCGACGCCCGCAGCCGTCACGAGCGCCCCGAACGCGCGCCGCGACAGATCAGCGCGCAAGCCACACCTCCGTCGCCGTGGCGACGACGAGCCCGGGCGCGGCGTTCTCCTCGGGGGGGCACGCCGCGAGCGCCTGAACGCCCTGCGGCGCGGGCCACCTCGCGCGGACGCGTGGCGCACCGCCGTCCCAGCTCTGCACCGAGACGACATCCTCCGCGGCGTCGCTCGTCGTCACCATCTCCGGCGCGCCGTCGAGGTCGAGATCCGCCGCGAGGACCTGCGCGCCCACGCCTTCGATCGCCTGCCGCTCGGCGCCGCGCCGCATGTGGAGCTTGCCGGTCGGTTCGCGGAGGAGCGCCAGCGGAGGGTGAGACCTCCCGGCCCGGTCCCACGCGTCGGCGAAGGACGCGGCGTCCCAGCGTGCAGAGCGTGTATCATACAACTGATCCGCCTCGGCGTCGCACGCGAACACGGCGCCCTCGAACGCCCCCGCCTCCGGGTTCGGCCGCGCGCACGCCACCCTGCGCCCGAAGGCGAGGGGGATCCCGGCGAAGCGCGACAGCACCGCGAGCCCCGCGTCGAGCTCGACGCCGCCGCGGTCGGTCGTACCGACGAACACCGAACGGCGGTGTCCGAGCGGTGCCACGACCACACCCGCGAGCGGCTCCCGCACGGGCGTGGCCACGCGCGGCGCGAGCGTGTGCCAGCTCGCCGAGCGATCGATCGCCACCTTGCCCGCCCGGAGGCGCCCGACGGAGATCCTCGCTCGCGAGACGAACACGAGCTCCATGCCCCCGTCACCGTCGACATCGCCGCAGCCGACCGCGAGGAGGTCGCCCTCCTCGTGCTTCGCCTTGTGGAGGCTGATCTTCTCGAGGAGGATCGGCGCCATGAACGCGCGGATCTCGGGATCGACCGCCGCGGTCGCGAACGCGTGCGCGGTCGGGGCGGGGAGCGGGTTGCGGATGCGCTCCCACCCGTTCGCGAGCACGGGGTAGGTGTCGGCGGTCACGCGCATGCTTCCCTTCACGATCTCGGGGACGAGGTGCACGAGCGCGGTGCCCTGCGGGTCCCGGCCCTTCCAGGGCCCCTTCCCCGCCACGACGCGCGCGCCGGCGAGCGCGAGCGGCTGCGCGTGGGCCTTCGCCGCCGTGAGCCTCCCCGCCACCTGCGTCGCGATGCGCACCGCGAGCTCGTCCCCCTTCGTGAGCTCCATGTCGCTCACCACCGGCGCCGCCACCACGATCGCGCCCGCGGGCACGGCGCCGAGGCCCTTCACGACCTCGGCGGCGACGAGCGAGATCGCGTTCGACGACGATGGCGGCGCCGGCGCAGAGGGCGAGGCCGACGCCGACGCCGACGCGGCGGCCTTCGGCCTGGGGTCGCCCTTCGTCGACTGGGCGAGGACGAGGCCGCTCCCGAGGACCAACGCCACCACGACGGAGATCGCTCGCGCGGCCTTCCTCACTCCGTCACCGTACCACCCGCGTCTGCACCCGTGCCCGTGCCCGCGCCTGCGCCCATCCCTCCTCCCCCCTCCGGCGCCCCCCCCCCGTCCGCCACGACCTCCGCCGTCTCGGTCGGCTCCGTCCCCGGCAGGAACACCTCCTCCATGGTCGCGGGATCGTCCGTGTACGGGAGCTTCCCCGTCTTCTTGTCGATCACCACGCTGACGATCCCGGCGGGTCGCGGGAAGTCCGCCTTCGGCCGCGACTCGTGCGCCGCCTTCATGAACGAGATCCACGCCGGCAGCGCCACGAGGCCGCCCGTCTCCCCGGGCCCGAGCGATCGGTTGTCGTCGTACCCGATCCACGTGACGGCAGCGATGTCCGGGGAGTAGCCGGCGAACCACGCGTCCTTCGCCTCGTTGCTCGTCCCGGTCTTCCCCGCGACCGGCCTCCGTAGATCCTTCGCGCGCGCCCCGGTCCCGTGATCGATCACGCTCGCGAGGAGGCTCGTGATCATGTACGCCTCGGACTCGTCCATCACCGCATGCCCGTCGGGAAGACGCGGCAGATCCACGTCCTTGCCGTCCGGGCCGACGATGCGCGTCACGACCCGCCACGGCTCCCACACTCCACCCGCGGCGAACGTCGCGTACGCGCCGGCCAGCTCGACGGGCTCGACCTCGTAGCTCCCGAGCGCCAGGGACAGGTCGGGCTTGAGGGGCGAAGCGATGCCGAGCGACTTGCCCCACTCGACGACGCCCGCGGGCCCCACGTCCTCGAGCACGCGCACCGCCGCGACGTTCACCGACGCCGCAAGCGCCTCGCGCAGCCGGAGGGGCTCCTTCTCCGCCCACCCCTCGAAGTTCGACGGCCTGTACCCGCCCGCGAACACCGTGGGGTTCACGTCGATGAGCGTCGCGGGCGTCACCTTGCGCACGTGCAGTGCGTACGAGTACACCACCGGCTTGAACGTGGAGCCAGGCTGCCGCCGCGACTGCGTCGCCCGGTCGAGGCCGCCCGACAGCGCCTCGTAGTTTCCGACCAGCGCGAGCACGTGGCGCGTGCGCACGTCCAGCGCCACGAGCGCACCCTCCGGCCCCCGCTCGAGGCGGAGCGGGACCTTCGCCACGGGCGCGGGCGCGCCGCCGTCGGCCGGGGTGTAGGGACTCCCCGTGTTCGGCACCGGCGCGAGGAGGCTCACCTTCACCTTCGCGCCGATGGGGGCGTAGGCGCTCGCCGCGACGTGCTTCGGGTTGTACCGCTCGTGGTCGGCGAGCCTCACGACGCCGAGCGCGGTGCCCACGCGGACGTCGATCGTCTGCGCGATGTCGTCGGCGGCGACCACGACGCCCGTGAGGACGCGGTGCGACTCGAACGCGGGCGTCCCCTCGAACGCCGCGTCCCTCGGGTTCTCGCGAGGCGGCTTCGCGTTCTTGCCGCGCGCGGCGATAGCGGCGGCCCCGCGCAGGGGCGCGTCGTTCCCGTGGCGCTTGTCGTAGGCGTCGATCGCGTCCCGGACGGCCTTGCGCGCCGCGGCCTGCAGGCGCGGATCGATCGTCGTCGTGATCGTGAAGCCTCCTCGCGCGGAGCGCTCGGGGGCGACCTCGTGCAGGATCTTGCGTGCGATCTGGACCGCCTCCGGGGCGAGCTCGGTGTTCGCCTCGATGTTCGCGGCGAGGCGCACCGGCTCGTCCTTCGCGGCCTCGTACTGCGCGGCGTTGAGGAAGCCCTTCGCCCGCATCTGCTCGAGCACGAACGCGCGACGAGCGAGGCACCGCCTTAGGTCGCGGCGCGGCGAGTAGAGCTCGGGACCCGCCGGCAGAGCCGCCAGAAGCGCCGCCTCTGCGATCGTGAGCTCCTTCGCCGACTTGCCGAAGCTGTCGCGCGCCGCCTCCTCGACGCCGTAGCGCCCGTGCCCGAAGTAGATGTGGTTGAGGTACAGCTCGAGGATCTCGTCCTTCGTCAGCTCCTGCTCGAGGCGACGCGCGAGGAGCGCCTCACGGATCTTGCGCCGGTACGTGCGCTCGGAGTCGAGCAGGAGGTTCTTCACGACCTGCTGGGTGATGGTCGACCCGCCTTGCCGCGTGCGGCCGCTCTTCAGGTTGACGACCATCGCGCGCGCGATGCCGAGGTAGTTCAGGCCCTCGTGCTCGTAGAACGCCGCGTCCTCCGCGGCGAGGATCGCGAGCTTCACGTGCGCGGGCAGCTCGCGGAGGGGCACGACGGTCCGACGCTCGACGAAGATCTCCGCGAGGAGCGTCCCGTCGCGCGCGAGCACGCGCGTCACCTGCGACGGCTTGTAGGTCTTCAGCTCGGTGACGCCCGGGAGGTCCGCCTCGTAGTGGCGCACCACGATCACGATCGCGACGAGCCCCGCGAGCGCGAGCGCGAGGCCCGCCACGACCATCCTCATGAACCACACGAGGAGCCGCCTCGAGAGCGGCTCCCCGGGCCTCCGCGCCGTCCTCGCCTTCTCTGGCTCGCTCACGTCACGGGGAACGCTCTCGTCGCCTCCCGTCGTCCCGCCGCTGTCTCGCCCGGCTACCACTGCGCGCAACCATAGCAAAAGATTGAACAATCCAGGGGGGTCGAAACGTGGGGGCCGCGCGGTGTAGACTCCCGCCATGGCCCGGGCGGATCCCCCTCCTTCCAGACGCTCCGTGCGCGCCCACGTCGCGGGCATCTTCAAGGCCGTCGCCACCGACGACGCGGACTTCGCGCGCATGGTCGCCCGGAACACGGAGGGGGACCGTTTCTTCATGCCGCACCCGAAGGCCCCCCCCGAGGGGACGCACCTGCTCCTCGAGGTCGTCGCGCGCGAGAGCCGCGAGCGCATCTGCGCCGTCGAGGTCGTGGTGAAGTCGGTGCGCGAGCAGCCGACCGGCATGATGCTCGGGGTCGTGCACATCGAGCCCGGCTGCGGCGAGGACGTGCGCCGCGAGCTCGCGTGCTCGCAAGTACGGCGCCCGCCGGAGGACCTCACGAAGCCCACGCCCGTGATCGGCATCGACCTCGGCACGACCTACACGTGCGCCGCCATCGTGGACAACGGCGAGCCAAAGGTCATCCGCTCGCGGCTCGGGTACAACACGATCCCGTCGATGCTCACGTTCGACCCGGAGGGGATCCCCATCGCAGGTCAGGTGGCGGAGCGACGCCTCATCCTCGACCCCGACCACGTCATCTACGGCTCGAAGCGCCTCATCGGGCGGACGTACTCGAAGGGCCTCGTGTCCCAGCTCGGCGAGCACATGCGCTACGGCGTGGCGCCCGACGACGACGGCATGGTCGTCATCAAGCTGGACAAGCGCATCGTGTCCCCGACCGAGGTCGCCGCCTGCATCCTCGCGGAGATCAAGAAGGTCGCCGAGCAGGAGATCGAGCACACGATCCGGCGCGCGGTCATCACGGTCCCGGCCGCCTTCACGGAGAACCAGCGGGCGGCCGTGCGCACCGCCGCCCAGCGCGCCGGCTTCGATCTCCTCCGGCTGGTGAACGAGCCGACGGCGGCCGCGCTCGCGTTCGGCTACGGGGCGGAAGAGCAGAAGACCGTCATCGTCTACGACCTCGGGGGCGGCACGTTCGACGTGTCGATCCTGTCGATGAAGGGCTCGGTGTACACGGTGCTCGCGACGGCGGGCGACATGTTCCTCGGCGGCGTCGACTTCGATCAGATCCTCGCGAACATGATCCACGCGCAGCTCGCGGAGCAGTTCGGCAGCAAGATCAAGCTGGATCGACGGGCCGAGGAGCGCGTCGCGTCCGCGGCGCGCGAGGCCAAGCACGCCCTCTCGGAGCTCCACCGGCACGCCGTCACTCTCCCGAACTTCCGCGTCGATGGGACCGCCACGCCCACGATCGATTTCCACATGACGGTCACGCGCGAGGAGTTCGAGGCCAAGGCAGGCCGCCTCGTGGACCGCACGATCGCGATCTGCGAGGAGGCCCTGCGTATCGCCGACGTCGAGCCCAGCGCGATCCAGGACGTGCTCCTCGTCGGCGGGCAGACGCGGATGCCGCTCGTCACCGAGCGCGTGCAGGCCGTCTTCAAGCGCAAGCCCTCCAAGCGCGTCCACCCGGACGAGGTGGTCGCCCTCGGCGCCTCCATCCTCGCGACCGCCTACGAGCAGCCCGACGCCCCGGTCCTGACGGACGTGCTGCCGCTCCCCATCGGCGTCGCCGAGCCGCCAGAGGGGCTGATGAAGGTGGTGCTCCAGCGCAACGTCCCCCTCCCCGCCAAGGCGACGCTGACGCTCGAGGTGGAGCCCGGCGCACCGCTCGAGGTGGCGGTCTTCCAGGGCGACGCACTACGCGCCGGCGACAACGAGTTCCTCGGCGCGTTCGTCTACCCCGCCCCGATCGGGAGCGAGCCGGAACAGGTGGTCGTCTCGTTCGAGCTGTCGGCCGACTGCGTGCTCACGATCCAGACGAAGCTCCTCTCCACCGGCGAGGAGAGGCTGCAGATCCTGACGACGAAGCAGACGCCTGACCAGATCCTCGAGCGGATCGGCAAGGACCGCGTGCTCACCAGCCTGGGGAAGCTCAAGGCGGAGGGCAAGAGCTCGATCGCGAAGCTCCCGGTCGCGGAAAAGGGGGCGCGCGCCTCGGTGCCACCCAAGGCCGCCGGCGCGCCGAGGCCGGGCGACGGCAAGACCAACAAGGCTCTCGGCGGCGACCCCAAAGGTGGCAGCGGCGAGGCGGCCGGCGGTGGCTTCTGGGCCTTCCTCCGCCGCCTCGCGTTCTGGAAGACGGGTTAGCGGCCCGCTAGTCCTTCTTCAGGCGGAACGACATCACGAGAAGGCAGCCGGCAGGAGCGCCGCGAGGAGCATGCCGCCGATGCGCGCGAGGACGCCCGCCGGCGTGCCCACGCTCCCATGACGAGTCCGAAGACGCCGCCGACGCACATGGCCTTCGACGCGAGGCGGTTCGTGCGCTCCCAGTTCTCGGGCGACGAGAGCGTCCACGCCGTGCGCACGCCGACGAAGGGGTTCCTCGGCACGCGCGGGAGCACGAGCCGGTTGCCGATCCAGAAGAGCCCGAGCAGGGCGACGAGCGGCGGCATGATGGACGCGCCGGGTACGAGCGCCACGCGGAAGATGAGCGCCTGGATCGCCGACAGGAACGCGACGGTCATCGCCGCGACGAGCGGGAGCCCGCCTCGTTCGTCTGGCGCCGGCGCTCCTCGGGCATCAGGTGGTACGAGACGCGGATGACCGCCCACAGGACGAGCGCGACGACCGGCATGAACAGGACCGCGACCGTGCGGTCCATCCACCCGTTCGGCGCGCCGTCGAGATCGAAATGCGTGGCCACGCGCTCGGGGAGCCGATCGCGCACCAGCGCGCCCATCGCCGCCGTCAGACCCACGAGACCGGGCGAGACACCATCGAGCCATCGAAAGCGGAACGTGACGTCCTCCTGCGGGTTCGCCCGCGCCCCCGATCTCGTCACCGCGCGCGCAGGTGTCGAGCGCGGGACAGCCGATTCCTTTGTAAAGACGCGGACGTGTCTGGCCCGGCCGATGCTGTGAGCGCCGGCGGCGCGCGGTCCGGACAAGAGGTCAGAACGCGTAGCGGATGCTGCCGCTCGCGTCCCACACGAGCGGCGTCTCGCCGGCGCCGAGACGCGCGAAGCCGGTCGCGTCGCGGAGGCCGAACGCCGCGCCCAGCGCCAGGTGGCGACTCGTCTGGAACCACTCCGCTCCGATGCGGCCGGCGAAGTAGAGGTTCAGCACCTCCGCGTCGCGGAAGCCAAGGATCGCCAGCGCGTTCTTCGCGATGTCGGCCTTCATCGCGCCGATCGTCGGCTGCGCGTACACGTCGAAGCTCGCGCCGATCGGGATCGACGCCCGCGCGCCGCCGCCGAACCCGAAGATCGGGAACGCGCGCGTCTTCGGCGGAGGCTGCGTCCCCGAGGTGTCCGTGAACGCGAGCTCACCCTCGCCGAGGATCATGAGCCAGGAGAGCACCTCGTACCCGATCTGCGCGTGAAGCCACGGCGCGAGCGGCGCCATCTCGCGGAAGCGACCGGTGAAGCCCATCACGCCCAGGTTCGCGTCGAGGACGACGCCCCGGCTGCGCGGCGGCGGCGCGACGTACGCGGCCTCCTCGCGCGCGAGCTCGGTCGCCGGCTCCATGCGCCGAGCTTACTTGAAGTTCTGCACCGACCACACGCTCCCGTCGGGCATCGTGTGGAAACCGCACGAGACCTCCGAATAGCGCGTGCTCCGCATGTTCTCGTAGTGGCCACCGCCCGGGCCCTCGCCCCACATCATCTTGAGGCAACCCGGCAGCATCTTGTCCGCAGGCCCCGGCCACCCGGGGCACTCGTTCTGCGCGAACTCCTTGCACTGCCCGAACGCGCCGTGGGCGCGGCGCGCCTGACCGTCGCTCTTCGCCTGTCCGTCGGCGCACGTCTCGCCGTCGCTCCAGCGCTTGTACGGGGCGAGGCCGAGCGTCGCGCGGTAGCGGTTGATCTCGTCGACGCACAGCTGCTCGACGCTGCCGTCCTTCGGGGGCGCGGTCGGCGGCGCCGTCGGAGCCGGGGCCGGCGTCGTGGGCGCGGGCGCGGTGCTCGTGGTCGCCGGCGGCGCGCTCTCGCGCGGCGTGGGCTCGGATGTTCCCGCCTGCCCTCCCTCCCATCTCTTCAGCGAGTTGGGGTCGTCACCGCACGCGAGAGCCACCACCGGGAGTGTGATCGTGACTGCAGCTCGGAGACGCATGCGAGACACTGTAGCTGCCGCCTTCAGGGGCGCCAGTCAACTTCATGAATTATTTGATGAATTCAGTATTCTCCCAGGTTTCCGTTGGGAACGAAATCCGTGGGTACTGTCAGGTTGGCGCTTTGCCGTGGCGCCGGAAAGGTCACCTCAGCAGCCAGCCAAAGAAGAGGTGCCGGGTGGTCTGCCGCGACACCTCCGCGATCGAGTCCACGAGCGGGATCTCCTTGGGGCAGACGTCGACGCAGTTCTGGGCCTTGCCGCAGTCCGCGATCCCGCCCTCGCCCATGAGCGCCTCGAGGCGCTCGCCCGCGTGCATCTTCCCGCTCGGGTGCAGGTTGAAGAGGCGCACCTGGTTGATCGCCGCGGGCCCGATGAACGACGACGACGCGCTCACCTGCGGGCACGCTTCGAGGCAGCAGCCGCACGTCATGCAGCGCGACAGCGGATAGGCCTCGTCCTGGTTCCCCTGCGACTGGCGGGGACCGGGCCCGAGATCGTGGGAGCCGTCGAGGTCGATCCACGCCTTCACCTTCTTGAGGTCGTCGAACATGCGCGAGCGGTCGACGATCAGATCGCGCACGAGAGGGAACTTCGTCATCGGGGCGAGCTTGATGGGCTCACCCTCCGGCGAGATCTGGTCGACGAGCGCGGTGCACGACTGCCGCACGCGTCCGTTCACCAGCATCGTGCAGGCGCCACACACCTCCTCGAGGCACACGGACTCCCACACGACCGGAGCCACCTTCTTTCCCTCGGCCGTCACGGGGTTGCGCTGGATCTGCATGAGCGCGCTGATCACGTTCATCTGCGGGTGCCAGGGGACGTCGAACGACTCCCAGCGCTTGCTCTCCGGCTGGCCGGGGCCGTCCTGACGGAGGATCTCGAGTCGAATCGTCCTCTCCGTCCTCGGGGACTTCGCAGCGTCTTCCGACATGGGCCCTCAGATCTTCCCCGTCGCGGCTGCGCTCGCGGCGCCCGCGGCTTCGTACTTGCGGACACGCGGCTTCACGAGCGAGACGTCGACCGCGTCGGTCACGGCGACGGTCGCGCCGAGGAGCGCGTAGTCGAAGCCGCGCACGTACCGCACCTGGCTCCGCCCCTCCGCCACGCCGTCGTGCATGGCGAGCGTCGTGCGGAGCCACGCGCTGTCGTCCCGCTTCTCGAAGTCGAGCTTGTAGTGCCCGCCGCGAGACTCGTCGCGAGCCCGGGCGCCCTGGGCGATGACGCGCGCGAGCACGAGCATGTTGGCGAGGTGTCGGACGAACTGCGCGCCCTGGTTCGCGTGGGCGCTCGTGTCCGTGACGCCGACGTCGGCCTGGCGATCCTCGAGCTCGTCGATCTTCGCGAGGACCGCGTCGAGCGTGCCGTTGTGGCGCTCGATGGTGCAGTCGCGGAGCATGACCTCACCGAGCTCCTTGTGGAGGGCGTAGGGGTTCTCGTCGCCGTTCAAGGCGAGGATGGCCTCGTAGGCCTTGCGCTCCCGCTCCTCGGCCTTGTCGAAGACCGACGAGGCCACGTCGAAGGCGGACGAGGGCATGCTCGACCGGTACGACGCCATCGCGGGCCCGCACTCGAGCCCCGCGTAGATGCAGGACAGGAGCGAGTTCGCGCCGAGGCGGTTGGCGCCGTGGTACTGGTAGTCCACCTCGCCCGCCGCGTAGAGGCCCTCGATGTTCGTGGCCTGGTTGCGCGGGGAGCCGCGGACGAGGCCGCCGTCGGCGCGGCGCTCGAAGTCCACCCAGAGACCGCCCATCGAGTAGTGCACCGCGGGGAAGACCTTCATCGGGTTCTCGTACGGGTCCTCGCCGACGAACTTCTCGTAGATCTCGAGGATGCCCGCGAGCTTGCTCCGCAGGACCTCCTTCGGCATGTGGGTGAGGTCGAGGTACACCTCGTGCTCGTTGGCCCGCGTCTTCGGGTTGTAGACGCCGAGGCCTTCGTGGAAGCACTTGTTGAAGAGCTCCCGGCTCGCGATGTCGCGCGGCACGAGGTTGCCGTAGCCGGGGTACTTCGCCTCCAGGAAGTAGTCTCGATCGCGCTCGGGGACGTCCCTGCCGCGGCGCTTCTCCTTCGCGTCCTTCGGGACCCACACACGGCCGCCCTCGCCGCGCGCGCTCTCGGAGATGAGCCTGAGCTTGTCGGCGCCGGGGATCGCCGTCGGGTGGACCTGGATGAACTCGCCGTTCGCGTAGCACGCGCCTTGCCGGTACACGGCGGCGGCCGCCGTGCCCGTGTTGATCACGCTGTTCGTGGAGCGGCCGAAGACGATGCCAGGTCCGCCCGTCGCGATGCACACGGCGTCGCCCGGGAAGGCGCGCACCTCCATCGACTTCAAGTCCTGCGCGACGACGCCGACGCAGCGGCCGGTGCCGTCGCGCACGATGGAGAGGAAGTCCCAGAGCTCGAACTTGCGGACCATCCGCTCCCCGCGCAGACGGATGCCCTTCTCGTCCTCCACCTCGACGGTCTCGTAGCGGCGGACCTGCTCGTCGAGGGCGTAGAGGAGCTGCTGCCCGGTCGTCGCGCCGGCAAACGCCGTGCGGTGGAAGAGCGTGCCGCCGAAGCGGCGGAAGTCGAGGAGGCCCTCGCTCGTGCGGTTGAACGGCACGCCCATGCGGTCGAGCATGTAGACGATGCCGGGCGCGGCGTCGGCCATCCCCTTCACGGGCGGCTGGTTCGCGAGGAAGTCGCCACCGTAGACCGTCTCCTCGAGGTGGATCCGGGGGGAGTCACCCTCGCCCTTCGTGTTGACGCTCGCGTTGATCCCCCCCTGCGCGCACACGGAGTGGGATCGCTTCACCGGCACGAGAGAGAAGAGATCGACCGGGACGCCGGCCTCGCACAGCTCGATCACGGTCGTGAGCCCGGCGAGGCCGCCGCCGACCACGATGACACGCCTCACCTTGCCGGTCGTGCTCTTCGTGCCGGTCTTCTGGGCCATGGTGGGGACCCTTGTATCATTTCGGCGCGTCGTCGTTCGTGGTCGCCGGCGGGCCCGCGCCGGGGCCGCACGCCGCGGGCTCGGGCGCCCGGATCGGGATCGGGCTCTGGCCCGTCGCGAAGAAGACGACCGTGGATAGACCGAGGGTGAAGAGCGCGACGCCGAACACGCCCGACGCCCAGGCGAGGCGCCGCACGCCGCGCTCGGAGCCCGTCAGGCCCCACGATGTGGCGAAGCGCACGACACCGTTGGCGAGGTGGAACGCGACCGACGCGAGACCCACGACGTACGCGATCCCGATCCAGGGGACGCCCCACCGCACCCACGAGAGATCGTGCGCCGCCGCACCGAAGAGGGAGTGCGCATGCAGGCCGTGAAACGCGCGCTGCGCGCGAAACTCCCAGAGGTGGCCGAGGACGAACAGGAGCGCGCAGATCCCCGTCGCGCGCTGCAGGACGTGCAGGGGGCCATGCGCGTGGAGGCGGCGGAGTCCCGTCTCGTCGGGGCGCACGGCGAGCCACACGCCGTAGACCGCATGGAAGGCGAGCGGAGCGAGCACGAGCGCGATCTCGAGCACCGGGCGGAGGGGGACCGCCAGCAGGCGATCCATCTGCGCGTCGAACGCGCGAGCGCCCCAGAGCGACGAGGCGTTGCTCGCGAGGTGCAGCACGAGGAACGCGCCGAGGAAGAGGAGACCGCTCGCGGAGTGGGCCTTCCGGAGGAGGAACGCCCGCCGCGACGGCTTCGCCGAAGGCGTCACGATGTCAGCCGAGGAACTCACGGGTGATCGCGCGCAGGGTATCCTCGTCGGCGTAGACCTCGTCGATGTTCGGATCGTCGAAGAAGAGGTCGACCACGGCCTTCATCGCGCGCTTCTCCGGCACGAGCGCCAAGAGCGGCTGGACGCGCTCGGCCACGTCCGCGACCGCGACGCCCTCGGCGAGCTCGAGGAGCTTCTTCTCCACGAGGAGGCCCACGAGCAGGACCGCGGGCGCTGCGACCTTCGGCGGCGGACGAACGGAGGGCGGCGGCTTCGAGCGCGCGGTGCGCTCGAGAAGCTCGACGACGCCCCCGAGCCACTTCGCGAGGCTGGTCGAGTGGCTGAAGACGAGCCCTTCGCCGACGGCCTCCAGCAGCCACACGTTCTCGGTCCGCGTGTCGATGCCGAGGAGCCAGTCGCCGTCGTCCGGCCCGCTCGCGCCCTCCCGTTCCGGGAGGTCCGCCTCGGCGCGCAGCCACATGAACGGGACGACGTGGAAGATCTCCGCGTCGTCCCCGGAAGGACGACCGAGGACGCACTCGCCGTCCCGATCGAGGTGGGCCGCCATGATCCCGGCCCGCGCGACCTCGGCGAGCGGCATGAAGCGCGCGAGGAGCGGAGCCGGCGCGATCTCCTCGAGGACCTCGAGCTCGCCCCTCAGCAGCGTCTCGAAGAGCGTGGCGCGGGGGGGCTCGCCGTCGTGCCAGGCGTAGAGCGTGTGCAGGCTCGCAGGCAACGGGACACCGAGCGCGCGCTGGCACTTCTCCACGCTCGCCGCGTCGGCCGGCGCCGGGAGCGACCGGCCGGGCGTCTTCTCGAGGGCAGCGTCGAAGCGCGCGAGGAGGGGACGGAGGGCGCTCAAGGCGGGCTGAGTATACTAGTCGCCGCCCCCGAAGTCGCCACCGCCGAAGTCGTCACCGCCGAAGTCGCCGCCGCCGCCGAAGTCCTCGGCCACGGGGGGCCCCTCCGTGTAGTTGTCGACGTACGTGTCGCTCGACGTGTCCCAGCCAGGGTGGTGCCCGTAGTCGTGGTGGTGGTGGTGGGAGAACGCATCCGCCACCACGTACCCTGCCGCGGCGCCGACGAACGCCGCGCCCATGTTGTCGACGAAGCCGCCGTGCTGCGGGAACGCCGCTTGCTGCTGCTGTGCGGCGATCTCGCGGTCGCGCTTGCGCTGGGCGGCGCCCGCGAAGGGCTCGCGGCAGGAGAGGCACGCGGGCTGGTTGTGCGGGCTCAGGCCTCCGCAGAACACGCAGCTCACGATGATCCAGCTCCGGCACGCGACGCACCTCTGCTTGCCCCAGCGGTTGGCCACGCGACAGTGCGGGCACGGGATGGCGGTGTCGGCGATCTCCTTCGAGAGCGCCGCCTTGCAGAACCTGCAATGGACAAGCTCGCCGTCGTCGGGCGCGCCACAGGAGGGACAGTGGAGGGTCGCCATCGAGGAACGAGCGTAACCAGCCCACGGCCAGAGGGCGAGGGCTCGCGTCGGGAGTTGGAGGCAAGGGTGCGAGATGTGGCCGTCTCCAGAGGGGCACAGAGCATTTTCGTGCCCGGGCGGAGCCGAGCTTCGACTACGTTGCGCGCCCGATGACCCCCCTCGAGACCATGATCGTCATCGTGCTGCTCGGGCTCCTGGGCGCCGTGGGGACGGCGGTGGCCGCGTTCGTCCTCCTGACGATCGCGCCGGCCAAGCCCAGACGCCGGGTGAGGCTCGCGTCCGTCCCCCCCGTGTTGCCGCCGGTGGAGCGGATCACGCCGCTCGCGGCGATGGGTTTCCCTCCCCCGTCGCCATCGACCGCGGATGTGCTCATCTACCCGTCGTCCGAGCGCGCGCCCGCCGCCGCTTCGGAGCGACGCCCGCCCGCGCTGCCGCCGCTGCCCCCCATCAAGCTACCGCCGGTCCCGCCGCCGGCGCGTGTCCGAACGCGGTGGGCAGGCGGCCACGCGCCGGCCGGCCGTTTCGGTTCGTACTCGACCCTCCCACTCTTCGCCGCGCCCGATGGCCCGGAGGTGGGTGCCCTGCTGCCGCCCTGCTTGCCGCCGCCTGGCTCGCGCGCCTCCGCGCCGATGGACCGGGAGTTCACCCGCGACCTGCCGCAGCCTGCGTCGTGACCGCGAACGAGGTCGCCGTGTGAAGCGGATCCTCGTCCCTCTGCCCGACGCGGACTTCGACACGACGGAGGTCGCCGTCCCGTGGAAGCTCTTCAGGCGCGTCGGCCACGAAGTGGTGTTCGCGACGGAAGAGGGCGCGACGCCGTCTTGCGACCCGCTGCTCCTCCGCGGCGTCCTGTTCGGGCAGCTCGGAGCGGAGCCCGAGCCGAGGCGCTTCTACGAGGAGCTGCGCCGGGACCGAGCCTTCGAGCGCCCCATGCGGTGGCGCGACATCGACCCCGGGACGTTCGACGCGTGTGTACTGCCCGGCGGCCACGCTCCGGGAATGAAGCAGTACCTCGGGAGCGAGGCGCTCATGGAGAAGGTCGCCGCGTTCGCCGCGACCGCCCGACCGCTCGGCGCCATCTGCCACGGCACGCTGCTCCTCGCGCGGGCGACGGATCCGGCGTCCGGAAAAAGTGTACTCTACAAGCGTCGCACGACGTGTCTGCCGGCGTACATGGAGCGGACCGCGTACTTCCTCACGGCGTGGAAGCTGGGGAGGTACTACCGCACGTACCCGGCCTACGTGGAGGAGGAGGTCCGCGCCGCGCTCGAGCGCCCCGAGCAGTTCGAGCGGGGCCCTCTCCACCTCACGACGAGGGGGACGGACACGGACGACGCGGGCGCGTTCGTCGTGGAGGACGGGAGCTACGTCTCGGCCCGCTGGCCCGGCGACGCGTACCTGTTCGCACGGAAACTCCTCGGCCGCCTCGGCTGACCGCTGGCCCAGAGGCGCGTGCCCGGAGGCGCCCCGGTGCTACAATCGGCGATCATGAAGCGCTCCGCCTTGATCGTTCCCATCCTCCTCGTCGCCGCTTGCAGCGGAGGGGTCTCCGCGATCGACGACGTCCCCGAGACCGGGACCACGGGCCCGGGCGGCGACGCCGGCGATCCCGACACCGGCACGACCGCGGATGGCGCGTCGGGCACCGACGGCTCGGGCGGTGCCGACGGCTCGGGCGGTGCCGACGGCGCGACGTCGATGGACGCCGGCCTCTTCAAGGACGCGAGCAAGACGGGCGACGGCGCCGTGACCAAGGACGCGGGCAAGAACGACCCGACCTGCCCCGCGACCTTCTCGGAGCCGCCAGGCCACTGCACCATCGGTCTCTCGTGCCGTTACGACGGCCTGGGTCGCTGCGACTGCGTCGGCTACTGCGGAGGCGTGCCACCTCCGCCCGGCGACCACTCTCGCTGGAAGTGCACCCCGCTGCGCGTCGACGGCTGTCCCGACAAGCAGCCCTTGGCGGGGGATCTGTGCAAGGTGCCGGGCAAGGCGTGCACGTACGGCTGGTGCTGCTTGCAGACGTTCACGTGCGGGGCCACGAACACGTGGACCGCCGGCCCGATGCTCTGCCCGCCCTAGCCTACAGATCCTTCGCGCACCTGAACCCGGTCATCAGCAGCTTGAACCTGCCCGGGTGGTGGACGCGGTTCGTGGCCCGCAGCCCGAACGCGTCGTAGTTGTACGCGCCCCCGCGTATCGACTTCTCGCACTCGGTCGGGATCGGGTTGGACCCGGTGAAGCCCTGCTTCCCTTCGCGGCGCAGACGGTCCTGGGCGAGCAGGATCTCGGGACAGGTCCCCGGCTCGCCCTTCGCGGCGCCGGGGCGGCGGTACGCGAGGGGATCGTAGTCGTCGGCCATCCACTCCCACACGTTGCCCGCGAGATCGTCGTGGCCGTACGGGCCCTTCCCCGCGGGACGCGAGCCGACGTCCTCCGTCCACGAGGTCGCGAACACCGCGTGTGCCGGCGTCGGAGGATCCGAGCCCCACGGATAGGGTCGCCCGTCCGCGCCGCGCACGGCCCGCTCGAACTCGGCCTCGCGGGGGAGCCGCTTCCCGAGATATTTGCAGTATGCATGGGCATCGAACCACGACACGCCGACGATGGGCTTCTCGGGCCCCTTGAAGCGGTTGCCGAACTTCTCCAGGATCGCCGGATCCGGCGGCAGACAGGCACGCGCGAGCACGGCCTCGGCGTACGCGCGCTGCGTCACCTCCGTTCGGTCGAGGTAGAAGCTCGCGAGGGTCACCGGGTGAGCGGGGCGCTCGTCCTCCTCGCCCTTCGCGTCGGCGCCCATCGAGAAGGTGCCGCCCGCGACGAGCAGCATGTCGCGTGGAGCGCTCGCGAGGATGGCGCCGGCGTCGACACCCGTCGCGGGAACAGCGCCACCTCGCTCGGTGGCAAACGTGGCGGCGACCCTCGCCTCGAGGTCGACGTCCGCGCTCGCGGCTTCGATGGCAGACGCCAGGCTGGTGTCCATGTTCGCGGCGCCGAGCCCCGCCTCGGTCGTGACCGTTCGGGGAGCGTCGACGTCCCGGCACGACGCCGGTCCGACGAGGGCCAGCGCGACGGGCCCCGGGGCGAGGAGGGCGAGGAGGGCGAGGGCTCTCGGTCGCACGGCGCGATCATGGCCGACCCGCACCCGGCACGCAAAAAATTGCCGGGACGTGGCGCCTTCCACGAAACGTGTCACAAGATCGATGGCGACGCCCCCTCTCGAGCCCAGCCCGCGCGACGTCGTGGCATCGAGAAGCATTGACGGATCGGGGGGTCGAGGGCTAGGGTGCGCGCGCTTTTCCCGTGGATCACGAACGGGGTAGCTTGGAGGTCGGCAATGTCGAAGAAGGTCATCGGTCTGGTTTCATTCGTCGGCATCGCAGGCATGGCGGCCTTCATGGGCTGCAGCGCCGCAACCACCGTCACGGCCACGGACGCCGGCCCGGCAGCCACCACGGACTCGGGCAAGCTCGTGGGCGACTCGGGCAAGACGGACAGCGGCTCGTCGAGCAGCGCCGACACGGGCCCCGCGACCTGCTACGACGAGAAGGGGGCGATCAAGATCCCCGCCGCCACGGGCAAGGCTGGCCAGAACGTGTGCAACACGGCCCAGATCACGGGCTTCTACACCGCGTGCCTCGACGCGAAGGCCACGGTGGCGACCTGCGAGGCCTACTCCAAGGTCCCCGCGAACGCGGCCTGCCTCGGGTGCATCGAGGGCTACTTCCCGGACGGCGGCATCAGCCCGCACTACCCCGTCCTCCTCCCCGGCGACGCCGAAGAGGAGACGGTCTACGCCAACGATGTCACCTGCGGCTACCTCCTCATCAAGAAGCCAGAGTGCGTCCAGCGCGCCGTCGACTCGTTCGTGTGCGTCGTGTCCGCCTGCTCCACCTGCGGGGACGCGGACTTCGACGCCTGCATCGAGGAGGCCGAGAAGGGGATCTGCAAGGACGTCGTCGAGACCAAGGCGTGTGTCGACGCGTACGCGGCGGCGGAGACGCAGATCGACGCGGTCTGCGGCGGCGCCGACTTCGACACCGCCTACAACAAGGTGGCCGCGTTCCTCTGTGGCCCGCCGCGGGACGGCGGCTGAGCCGGCGGCCACCATGAAGCTCGTCGCGCTCCTCGTGATGGGCGCGTCGCTGGCGGGCTGCACCGGCTGCGAGGACAAGGGGGCTGCACCCGCGAACGCGGACATCCCCGACCCCGCCTCGCTGACCGTCGCGGCGGACGGCTCCGTGCCGCGATCTCACCAGAAGACGCGCATGGTGCGGCCGCGCATGCCGCGCGTCGTCCAGCCCAAGCAGGCTCCATGAGGCGGGTCGTCGCCTTCTTCTCGGCGGCGGCGATCACGGGCCTCGTCGGCGTGTCGGCGTGCAGCTCGGCGGGGGGCGTCGCCGCCGGGGACGCGGGGGGCGCGACGGGAGGCGAGGGCGGAAGGCCGCTGGACGCGGGCAAGGGCTCGACGGGGCCCGGCGTCACGGGAAAGGTCTGCACGACCGACAAGGACTGCACCGGGGGCGTTTGCTCGAGCGGCTACTTCGACCGCGGCACGCTCAACCCGACGGCCTACTGCATGATGGAGCAGTGCGACATCACGGATCCGACGGCCGTGGAGTCCTGTGATCAGGACCGCGGGATCTGCATGGGGATCGCCAACCGACCGGCGGGAAAGGGGCTGTGCTTCGCCGGCTGCCAGTTCAACCAGGCCGGCATCTCCGAGATCGGTCGCTGCCCCGGCAAGAACGACTGCCAGCCCATCGGCTACGCGCTCGACGAACAGAACAAGCCTCTCGGCGTGGGCATCTGCTACGGCGGCTGCGGCTCCGATGCCGACTGCACGAGCGGCGACAAGTGCCAGGTCGAGCGCCGGCTGTGCGTGAGGACGCTCGAGACGTTCAGCAAGGCGAACGGCGAGGCGTGCACCGAAGCCGACGACAAGGCCGGCAAGTGCGACTGCCTCCTCGCGTCGAAGGGGCCGAACGCGGGCAAGGGCTACTGCTCCACGACGTGCCTCACGGGTGGGACCGCTTGCCCCGCGGGCTTCCTGTGCAGCTCGGCCTCCCCCTCGAGCGACTCGTCGAGCCCGCCGAAGCCGCTGTTCACCGCGGAGATCCCGGGGATCGGCGGCCGCTGCCTCAAGCCTTGCGCCGCGCAGGCCGACTGCGACGCGATCAGCACGAAGTGCCGCGAGGTCGCGGGCGGGAAGTTCTGCCTTCCTTCCAGCACCTAGAGCAGCGCACCCCGGGCTTGGATCTCGAGGTGCCCCAGGAGGGTGGTATACGGACGGCGTGATCGAGGCCGAGCACCTGGTGAAGCGGTACGGGCCGAAGCTCGCCGTCGACGACGTGTCGTTCTCGATCCCGAAGGGCAAGATCGCCGGCTTCGTCGGCCCGAACGGCGCCGGCAAGACGACCACGCTGCGGATCGTCGCGGGCTTCCTGGGAATGACCTCGGGACGGGTCACCCTCGCCGGACACGACGTGGAGGGCGATCCGCTCCGCGCGAAGCGCGCCCTCGGGTACATGCCCGAGACGGTGCCGCTCTACCCCGAGATGCGCGTCGGGGAGTACCTCGCCTTCCGGGCCGACCTGAAGGGCGTGGCCCGGAAGGAGCGGGCGAGCGCCATCGAGCGCGCGGCACGGAAGGCCGGCGTCCATGACGTCCTCGGGCAGCGGATCGGCACGCTGTCGAAGGGGTACCGGCAGCGCACCGGGCTCGCGGACGCGCTGGTCGCCGATCCGCCGAGCCTCGTCCTCGACGAGCCGACCGCGGGGCTCGATCCGAACCAGATCAAGGAGGTCCGCGAGCTCGTCCGCGCCCTCGGCGACGGGCACACCGTGCTCCTCTCGACGCACATCCTGAGCGAGGTCGAGGCCACGTGCGACGCGATCCTCGTCCTCGCCGGGGGGAAGCTCGTCGCGCAAGGGACGCAGGAGGAGATCGCACGGAAGCGGCGCTCGTTCTCGGTGGACTTCACCGTGCGCGGAGATCCGGAGCAGGCGGCGGCGATCCTGGCCGCGCGGGAGGGGGTCGCCCGGGTGAGACGCGGCGGGGAGACGGATGCAATCTGCACCTTTCGCTGCACGTGGCGCCGCACGCTCCCCGACGAGGAGGTCGCCCTGGCCACCGAGGCCTGCACACGTGCGCTCCTCGAGGCGGGGCTCCACGTCCGGGCGGTCCACCGCACGACGAGCTCGCTCGAGGATGTGTTCGGCGAGCTGACACGCGCCGACGACGCGCCGACCGGAGAGGGCGACGCGTGAGCGGCTTCGTCCCCATCCTCAAGCGGGAGCTCCTCGTGTTCTTCGTGACGCCGCTCGCGTGGGTGCTGGTCACCGTGTTCCTGCTCGTCCAGGGGATGCACTTCTTCCTGATCGTGGATCACTTCTCGAGCCAGCCGGCGACCGTCGCCGTCCAGTCGCCCCTGCAGGCGTTCTTCGGAAACACGGTGCTCCTGTACCTCGTGCTGTTCCTGCTCGTCCCCCCCCTCACGATGCGGCTCTTCGCGGAGGAGCGCCGGAGCGGGACGATCGAGGCGCTGCTCACGACCCCCGTGTCGCCCGCCGCGGTGGTCCTCGCGAAGTACACGGCCGCGCTCGTCGCGTACGCGTTCATGTGGGCACCCACGGCGCTGTACGTCGTCATCCTCCGGCGCACCGGCGACGTCGACCTCCGCGTCGTGGGCGCCACCTACGCGGGGATCCTCGGGATCGGCGCGGCGTACCTCTCGATCGGCCTGTTCGCGAGCGCCGTCACGCGGAGCCAGTTCATCGCGTTCCTGCTCACGGCCGCGGTGATGCTCGCCCTCTTCGTCGTCGGCATCGGCGAGTTCGTCGCGCGCGAGGGGAGCACCATGCACGCGATCGCCACCCATGTCTCGGTCTGGGCGCACATGAACGAGCTCGCGAGCGGGGTCGTCGACTCGCGGCGCCTCGTGTTCTACGGCACGCTCACAGCCGTGCCGCTGTTCGCGACCACGCGCCTCGTCGACGCGTGGCGCTGGAGCGGCACGTGAGCCGCATGTCCGCGTGGAAGACGAGCTCGCTCGTCGGCGTCGCGGCGGCGATCGTCGCCGCGATCCTGCTCAACGTGCTCGCGGAGCGTCGCTTCACGCGCTGGGACGCCACCCTCGCGAAGCGGTGGACCCTCTCGGTCGCCACGCGCGACACCGTTCGATCGCTGCCCGAGCCGGCCACGATATGGGTGCTACTCGCGCCGGGGGATCCGCTCGGGCAGGGGATCCGCCAGCTCCTCACCGCGTACGAGGCGGAGAGCCAGCGGATCGTGGTCAGGTACATCGATCCCGATCGCGATCCGCTCGGCTTCGAGGACGCGCGGCGCCGCTTCGGCATCGAGGCGGGGCGCACGGCGGACGGGCGCGTGGTGATGGACGCGGCCATCGTGGTGACGATGGGCGACCGCAGGTGGTTCATCACCACGCAGGATCTCCTCGAGGTGAGTGAGGAGGACAAGGGCCGGATCCGGCGCCACGAGGAGCAAGCCCTCACGCACGCCCTGCGCAGCGTCCAGGGGGGGGAGAAGGTGCAGGTCTGCTTCACCGAGGGGCACGGCGAGCTCTCGATCGAGGACGGGAGCGATCTCGGCGCGGGCCACCTGAGGGACATCCTGGAGAAGGACAACTACGCGCCCCGGCGCGTGGACCTTGGGCACGGCGCCGATCCCCTCGCGAGCTGTGGCGTCGTCGTGGTGGCGGGACCGAGGAGCCCGTTCTCCCCGACCGAGGACGAGCGCCTCGCCGCGTGGCTCACGAAGGGCGGGAGCGTGCTCTACGCGGCGAGCCCCGTGCGGGCGCCCGGCAAGTCCACCTTCGGCAGCGACGGCCTCGCCGCGTCCCTCGCCGCGTTCGGGATCTTCGCGGACGACGCGATGGTCGTGGAGCGCGATCCGGAGCGGATCCTCGAGTCCGAGGGCGTGGGCGTCCTCGCGGAGGCGCGCCCGCACGGCATCACCGCCGGGCTCGTCGGGGAGCGAGAGAAGACGCTCGTCCCGCGGATCCGCGTGAAGGCCGCGCGGCCTCTCTCGCGCGTGCCGGGCGACGTCGTCGCCGCGGATCTCGTGGTGACGGGGGCGCGTGCCTTTGCGATCCGCGACGTGCGACCTCGCCCCGAGGCCGCGACGGGAGACCGCGACGGGCCCTTCTCGATCGCCCTCGCGAGCGAGCGGCCGCGCGTCTCGCCCTCCGTCGCGCACGGACCGCGACTCGTGGCGCTCGGGAGCACGGGGTTCCTCTCCCACGCCGCATGGCAGGAGCCGCTGGCGGATCGCGGCGCGGCGCTGGTGACCGAGAACGCCCTGTCCTGGCTCACGTCGCGCCCCCGCGTCGTGGACATCCCCGAGCGCGCCGCCGTCCCCGCGGGCATGCGCCTCACCGAGGCGTCCCGTCGCGAGGTGCGCGACTACGTCGTGTTCTACATGCCGGCGGCGGCCCTGCTCCTCGGACTCGCGGTGGCGTTTCGCCGGCGGAGCACGGAGGGGCGATCGCCGGCGCCACGATGATCCGCGAGCACGGCGTGACCGCGGCGCTCGTCCTCGTCGCGGCCGGCCTGGCCGTCGCCCTCGTGGTGGACAGGGGGCGGCCCACCGACACCGAGCGCCAGCTCCGGGGCGCGAGGCTGATCGAGGCGTGGCGCCGCGAGGAGATCAGCGCCCTCGAGATCGAGGTCGCGGGGCGCGCCATGCGGGTCGAGCGGACGCGAGACCCGAGCGCCGGGCGCGCGTGGCGCATGACCGCGCCGGTCGAGGGGGGGTGCGACGCCTCGGTCGTCGACCGGACCCTCGCCGCGCTGGAGAACGCGCGCAAGCTGCGCGACGTGACGCCGGGCTCCCCGACGGGTCTCGAGGGGCCGCGCGCGCGCGGCACGCTCACCATGGGGGGCTCCAGGGTTCGCTTCCTCGTCGGCGGCCCCGCGCCGACGCCCGAAGGGTCCGCGTACTTCCAGATCGAAGGCGGGCCCGCGGTCGTCGTCTCGCGCGATCTCGCGACGGAGGTCACGAAGGACCCCGACGCCTACCGCGAGCACGAGCTCGCCACGCTCCTGCCGAAGGACGTCGCGCGGGTCACGGTCACCGGTGCGCTCGGCGAGCTGACGCTCGCGCGACGCGGCGCGGGGTGGGTCTCCGGACCCGATCGGATCCGCGTGGCCCGGCGGGCCGCCGACCGGGTGTGGCACGGCTACGCCGATCTCCGCGTCGAGTCGTTCCTCCCCTCGCCACCCGCGACCGAGACGTCACGCATCGAGATCGCGCCCGAGCGCGGAGATCCGGTGCGGATCCGCGTGGGCTCCGAGTGCACGGACACGACGCAGGTCGCGGTCGAGCGTCAGCTGGGCGGGCGTGGGCTCGCGGCGTGCGTCCCGCGCGGCGCGATCTCTGCGTTCACGGTCCCGGAGGCCGAGCGGATCGATCGCAGGCTGTTTCACGCGCGCCCGGACGAGCTGATCGAGATCACGCTGGTCTCTGGCGCCGAGCGGCTCGAGCTCGCGCGAAAGGAGGTCGGCTTCCGCATGCGCGCCCCCACGGCGCGGGATCTCGACGCGAGAGAGGTCGACCTCGTGACCCTGGAGCTCGCCGGGCTCTTCTCCGCGGAGGCGCGGGCCACGTCGGCGAAGGGGCGCACGTCGCCGGAGGTCGGGCGCATCGTCGTCCACGCGGAGGCGAGCGACGAGACCGTCGTCATCCACGCGGACGGCTGGGTGCGCCGCGAGGACGACGGGGCCTGGCTCGATCTCCCGCTCGATCGCGCCGCGACGGAGAAGGCGGGACTCCTCCCGTGGTCGCCGCGCGGGGGCGGTGACGGGGGCGCGGCGAGGTGACATGATGGGGTCCCCCACGGGAGCGCGTTGCTGTATCCTCCACGGATGAAGGCCCACGTCTCCGCCGCGGTGCTGGCCGCCCTCGGCGCGCTGTCCACGCCCGCGCTCGCGCACATCGTCCTCGTCAGCCCGCCTCCCCGCGACGTCGGCCTTCCGGGCGCCGACTCCCACAAGAAGGCGCCTTGCGGCGGCGTCGCGCGTTCGAAGAAGTACACGAAGTACGCGCCCGGGGCGACGGTGAAGGTGGACTTCACCGAGACGGTCGATCACCGCGGCTGCTTCCAGGTCGGTTTCTCGGAGGCAGGCGACGCGAATTTCACGATCCTGCCGGGCTCGCAGACCGACGACCCCGCGGGCGACGCCGTGCCCAAGGCGCGCAGCATCACCGTCGCGCTCCCCACGAAGGAGTGCAAGCAGTGCACGCTACAGCTCCGGCAGCTGATGCTCGGGGCGGCCTGCGTGTCGAACCAGACGCCGGGCGCGACCGACACGTACTACAGCTGCGCGGACATCTGCATCGGCACCGACTGCCCGATCATCCCGCCCGAGGACGCAGGCGCGTCGTCGAGCGGCGGCGGCGACAGCGGCGTATCGACGACGCCGGTGCCGCCCACGAACCCGACGGAGCGCGCGTCGTCGTCGAGCGGGGGCACGTCGTCCGGAGGGGTCCCCCGGCTGGACGGGGGCAAGGGGCGCGACTGCGCCGTCGGCTGGGGCGGGCCCGCGGGCGAGTCGCTCGCGGCCGTGGGGCTGTTCGCCTTGCTCGCGGCGGCGCGGCGGCGTCGGCGCCCGCGGTGAAGCGGCGCCTACATCGCGCTGCCGGGGGAGGGCACCGATCCGCTCGCGGTGTGACGTGCATCCCGGAGCGCCACGTCCGACACGATGCGCCCGTCCTTCATCTGGACGCGCCGCGAGCAGCGCGCGGCGAACTCCTCCGCGTGCGTGACCATGACCACGGTGAGGCCGCGCGCGACGAGACCCTCGAACGCCTGCATCACGGCCTCGCCGTTCTTCGAGTCGAGGTTGCCCGTGGGCTCGTCGGCGAGGAGGATCGTGGGACGGTTCGCGAGCGCACGGGCGATGCTGACGCGCTGCTGCTGTCCGCCGGAGAGCTGGTGCGGCTTGCGCCTCGCGAGCTCGGAGAGGCCGACCTGCTCGAGGGCCTCGCCGGCGCTCGCGCGCGCCGCGTCGCGGTCACGCGTGCGGCGCTGATACGGGAGCATCGCGTTCTCGAGGACCGTGAATTCGGGGAGGAGGAAGTGGAACTGGAACACGAACCCGAGCTTCGCGGCGCGGAGGCGGGCCCGGTCGTCGTCGTCGAGGAGGGTCGCGTCCTGGCCGTCGATGAGGATCTGCCCCGCCGTCGGCTTGTCGAGCGCGCCGAGGAGGTAGAGGAGCGTGCTCTTGCCGGATCCCGACATCCCCGTGAGCGCGACGAACTCGCCGGGGTGCACCGCGAGATCGATCCCGTCGAGGATGCGCGCCGTGACGGCGCCGTTCGACAGATCGCGGACGACGGCGCGCGCCTCGAGGATCGGCGCGCTCATCCGATCTGTCCCCGGAGCACGTCGACGGGCTCGACGCGCGCGGCGCGGAGGGCCGGCAAGAGGCTCGCGACCAGGCCGAGACCGAGCGCGAAGACGAGCGACCACGCGTAGAGCTGGGGCTCCTCGAGGATCGGCCAGCCCTCCGACTTCACCATCGCCTCGAAGTGCGTCTTCTGCCGCCCGAGCCAGTCGAGGAAGAGGCGCGCCCCGGCCATGCCCACGGCGGCTCCGAGGAGGGCCAGGATCGCGCCCTGCGACAGGAACACCACGAGGATGTCGCGCCTGAGGAAGCCGTAGCTCCGCATGATCGCGATGTCGCGCGTCTTCTGCAGCACGATCATGATCTGGATCGCGAGGATGCCGAAGCCCCCCACGAGGAGGATCGCGCCGATGACCATGGTCGTGATCGTGCGCTGCTGCACGAAGAGTCCGAGGAAGTTCGCGTTCTGCTCCTGCCAGCTCTCCGCGTCGTACCCGAGGATCCGCTCCACGCGCTCGGTCATGGCCGGCGCGTCGTCCGGATCGGTCACCCTGAGGTCGATCCGACTGACCACGTCGGGTCGCCCGAGGATCGTCTGGGCGCTCGCGAGCGGGACGTAGACGCGGACGTTGTCGATCGGCGGGATGTTGCTGTCGCAGATGGCGGCGACGTGCAGGGTCATGCGGTTCCCGCGCGGCCCGGAGAGGAGCACGGTGTCGGCGACCTTCGCGCCCGTGCGCGCGGCCACCCCGGAGCCGAGCATGACGACGTCCGAGCCGGTCGAGAAGGCGCGGTAGCTGCCGGTGGTCACGTACTGCCGGAGCGGCGTCACGCGGTCCTGGCGCGTGGGCGAGATGCCGCGTACCTCGACCGGGTACTCCTTCCCGCCGTAGACCACGATGCCGGAGCCACCCACCGAGGGCGCGGCGGCGACGACGCCCGGGAGCTTCTCGAGCATCCGCACCGTCTCGTCGGGGCGGCGGACGCGGGTCTGCCGGTCCGAGGGGTTCTCGTGCGACACGCGCGTGGCCACGAGCGCGTCCTCGAAGCGCGCGAGCATGGGGGGCTCGTGGCGGAGCTCCTTGTCGAGCACGGTGACGTGCGCGCTCGCCTTGGTCATGTTGGTCAGGAACTTCCCCTGGAGCCCGCGCATGACGGCGCTGATGACGATGAGCATGAGCACGCCGAGCGCGACGCCCGCGATCGCGGTCGCGTTGAGGCCGCGCCGCGCCCAGAGCTGCCTGAGCGCCACGAAGAGGAGCAGGCCCACGCCTACCTCAACCCCGTCTGCGCGACCTGGCTCGTCGACGGCGTGGCGGCGAGGCGGTCCTGCTCCTTCCTGGTGACCGAGACGCGGCGACCCTCGCGCAGCTTGTCGGCCCCGGAGACGACGACGAGATCGCCGTCGGCGAGGCCCGTCGTGATCTCCGCGCGCAGGAGATCGTGGATGCCCACCGCGACCTCCACCCGGTGGGCGCGACCGTCCGTCACCGTCCACACCTTGCCTGCCTCGATGGCGTCGGCCGGCGCGAGGAGGACGTTCGGCTTCTCGCCGGTGATGATGTTGAGCTCCGCGCTCATGCCGCTCCGGAGGCCCTCGGGCGGCGCGTCGAAGCGCGCCTTGACGACGAACGCCTTCTTCTCCCGGTTCGCGTCGGGGAAGATCTCGAGCACCTTCGCCCCGAAGACCTTGCCCGGGAACGCGAGCATCGTGACGGCGCACTTCGATGCCGCGGCGCCGTCCTTCACGCGCGCGATGTCGGCCTCGTCGACGAACGCCTCGAGCTCGAGGACACGCGTATCGCCGAGGCGGAGGAGCGGCTGGTTGACGGCCACGACCTCGCCGTCGTCGACGCGGCGGACGAGGACCACGCCGTCCATCGGCGCGCGGACCTCGGCGTCGGCGACGCGCGAGGACACCGAGCTCACGTTCGCCGCCTGCCGCTGCGCGTTGGCGGAGAGGTCGATCGTGATGGATCGCTCCTGCGCGAGGTTGGCGTCGAGCTGGCTCTCGAGCGCCTTCGCGCGTGCCTCGTACCGCTCGGTCTCGGCCTTCGCCACGGAGCCGCTCGCGAGGAGCCCGCGCGAGCGTTCGAGGTCGGCCTTCGCCTGCGCGAGGTCGGTCGAGATCCCCGCGCGCGCGGCGCGGAGCGCGGCCACCTGCGGCGACGTGGGCGCGGCCTGCTGGGACGCTGCCGAGAGATCGGCGCGGGCGCGGGCCAGATCGTACTCGAGGGTGGGGCTCTCGACGCGCGCGAGGAGCTCGCCCTTCTCGACCCTCTTGCCCTCGCGCACGAGGAGGCGGACGGTCCCCGCGAGCTTGGACTTGAGGTTCACGTTCACGGTGGGCTCGACCGTGGCGGTCGCGTAGACGGCGTCGACGGCGACGCCGCGCGCGACGGGGACGGCGACGACCGGGACAGGGGCGAAGGAGCGGTAGCCCAGGACGGAGGCGAGGGTCAACGGGACGAGGAGCAGGGGGAGCACGCGGAGGAGGCGTTTCGTCTGCATGTCCGTGCGACGGTTGTAGCGCGTCCACGGCCCGCTGTCCGCTCGGGAGGGGTGGCGCGCGATGCGGCACGCGCCCCGCCTCGCTCTCCCTGGCAGGCCGGTGTTTTTCGCGCCCACCGCGGGGCTGCGGCGGTCGACCCGCTGCTGCTCCCTGCTCCCTGCTGCCGCTCGTGCTCCGGCGCGTCCCCCCGGCACGTGCACGGGGACGATGCTCCAGGCGCACACGTTCGAGCCGCGACGGCGGTGGACATCTCCATCCGCGACAGGATGCGCGTCTTCGACGGTGACAACGTGCGGATCGAGGCGACCCATCACGCAGATGAAAACCTCGAGGGGGTCCGTACTCCCGACCGCGCGTCGACGCCGGGAGCGGGCGCCGGTCATCGCTTGCGCGCCGTGATCGACGACGATACCGTCGAACGGGTGTCGGCCGCGAAGGAACCTCCCGTCAGCATGCTGAGGGCAGGTGAGGTCTTCCACGTCCACCACGAGGTGGTGTCGTGCACGAATGCCGGGGGCATGGGGGCCCTGTACGAGGTCATCGATCACCGGACGCACGCCGGCGCGCGCTGAAACTGATGCTCCCCAGCGTCGTCAGCGATCCGGAGCTCCGGGCGAGGTTCCGGCAGGAGGCGACCGTCACGTCAGAGATCCACAGCGAACACATCGTGGAGACCTTCGACGCGGGCGTCGACGCCGCGACGGGGACCGCGTTCCTGGTCATGGAGCTGCTCGTGGGGGAAGATCTCGGGGCGGTGCTCGAGAAGCATGGCCCCGTGCCCGCCGGGGACGCCGTCGCCCTCCTCCTCTTCGCCCCTGTCCGCCAGGGACTCACCGCGGCGGGGAAGAACTTCTCGCGGGCGGAGCATCCACGGCAAGCCGATTGCGACGTGCCATCGCGAGCTCGAGCCCCGCGAGCGCGACGTGCACGGCGGTCGCGATGGCGCCAGGGAGCTCGGCGTCGATCCCGCGGTAGAACCCCCAGTGGGTGACGTTGACGGTGGCGAGCACGATGTGCGTGACCGCGGCGAGCACGCTCCAGGGCCAGGTGATGACCAGGGTCGAGGCTTGGCGGAGAAAGAGGCCCACGATCGTCGCCAGGAGGAAGGCCTCCAGGAAACCGATCGACGCGATCGGGACCTCATGGAGGAAACGAAGCGGACCGACCGCCGCGAAACGTCCAGCGAGCACCGCGGCCACGAACGCGCTGCTCCCGACACAGAGGACCGTACCGTGGATGCGAAGGGTCCGGTTCTCGAGCGGCTCTGTCGATCGTTGGGTTCCCATCATGGTTCCCGGATCACGCCCGGAAGAGGGCCTCGATGGCCTTCGCGTCCGGGACATCGTCGAAGCGGAGGTCCACGAGGTCCGCCCGGGCCTTGCCGAGGCCGCGCTCGATGCCGTGGACGATCTGCGGCAACGCCCATGCCTTCGTGGTGGTGAGGACCTTGTACATCTCGTCGGGCGTCTCGACGTTCGTGCGGGAAAGCTCGAGCTTGATGAGCGACGCCGCGGTCGCGTCGATCGCGATCCGATCCTTCGAGGCCATCACGAGCCCGGGGGTCGTCGCGACGCGGTCGCCGAGCAGGCCCTCGGGGCCGCCGCTGATGAGCGCCGTCTGCGCGTCGAGGATCACCATCGTCGGGGAGAAGGCCTGGTTCAGGATCGCGACATCGCGACCGAGGCGATCGGGATCACCCACGTTGAAATGCAGCGCGTCGCGCGAGTCGTCTCCGATCGCCCCGATGAGGTTCTTCATCGAGAGCGAGAAGGCAGCCCATCGGTGGTTCTTGCACACGGGCAGATCGATGAAGTGATCCGACTCGAGGATGCGCCGCATCGCCAGGAAGCCGCCCTTCGCGCCCCACGTCTCCTCGTACCTGGGCGGCTTCACGAGCACCCACTCGTGCGGCGCTGCCGCGGGTTTCGGCGCCTCGAACACCTCGTCCGCGCCCGCTTCGAGCGCCGCGTCCCGAAGCCCGGCGCGCTCGAACACGAAGCTCGTCTCGAAGATCCGCGCCGACCTGTCGCCCACGGTGACCCGCGCCCCGCGCGCCTTCATCGCCCGCACCACCGCCTGTATCATCGCGACGCTCGTGATGATCCCGGGGAGGTTGGACACCTGACCGTGAACCGCGTTCGGCTTGATGAAGACCCTGGAGCCGGCCCTGATCTCGCCGAGGCCCCCCGCGAGGGCGATGGCCCGCTCCACCGCGTCGTCGAGCTTCGGACGGCGAACGACCGCGACGGCCGCCCTGCCCTCCGGGATCGCCACCGCGCCAAGGTCCAGCTTCTTCCGCGCCGGCTCTTCGGAGCCTCCGCCGCAGCCGGTACCGACGGTCACCGCGGCGCCGAGCGTCTGGAGGAAGTGCCTGCGATCGATCGGGGCTAGGTCCGCCCGTGACGTCGAGCGTCCGCCGGCTGAGGTCATCGTTCCGTCGTAGCTGGGGTCTCGCGCGCCGGCAACGGGCGGTTCGCTCGTCAGGATGTCGAC
Organism: Myxococcales bacterium; assembly: GCA_005777185.1. Taxonomy (GTDB): domain Bacteria; phylum Myxococcota_A; class Polyangia; order Polyangiales; family Polyangiaceae; genus SXNL01. The sequence goes on along the minus strand of SXNL01000333.1, from coordinate 15,068 downwards.
GTGCGAGAGCATCGAGTTCAGGGCGGCGGTCATGACAACGCCGCCCGGATCCGCTACGGTCGATGCGTCATGAAGCCGACGGCGCTCCTCCTCGCCCTCGCCTGGGTCCTCGCCAGCTCGTTCGGGTTCGGCGGATCGTCTCTCGAGTGGAACGTGAAGGGCGTGGGCCCCGCGTAGGGGCGTGGCGAATGAATCGCATCGCGATCGCAGCGACGGCCGTGCTCGGGTGCCTCGCGTGCGGGGCGCCGACGCGGTCCTCGCCTGCGAGCGCGCCGCCAAGGTCGTCGGTGCTCGAGACGGCACCGGCGCCGCCGACCGACAAGCCGCCGCCGGCCGACAAGCCGCCGGCGACCGACAAGCCGCCGCCACAGCCGCCTGACAAGCCTCCCCCGCCGCCTGACGAGCCTCCCCCGCCGCCGGACACGCCGGCGCCGCCCGTAAAGCCTGCGCCGACCGACAAACCCAGCATCGACGACCTGCTCTCCAGCGCCCTGGCGCAACCAAAGGGGGGCGCGTCGCCGCCGGGGACCGGCGGCTCCGATCGTCCGTTCGATCGCGGCCAGGCCTTGCGCGCGTTCCGCGCGGTCCGTCTCGACTCGTGCGTGAAGGCGGGCGGCCCGAAGGGCTCCGGCCACGTGACCGTGGCGTTCGCGCCGGACGGCACCGTAGCGTCGGCCGAGGTTGACCAGCCCCCGTTCGCGGGCACGAGCGCGGGTACGTGCATCGCAGATCGTTACCGGAAGATGAGGGTGCCGCCGTTCACGGGCAAACCGATGATCGTCGGGATGCCCTTCACCCTGGGGGACGTCGACGGCCGCTGAACGTCAGGCAGAGCCCGCGCCTCGTCTCGCTCTCCCGGTCGCCGTCTGACGGCATCCCCCGGCGAGCCATCGTGGCAGGTTCGACACGCGACGGGCCCGCCGCCCTTTCCCTACGTCGGACACGGGAGCGGGTTGCCGGCGAGCGACGCGCTGGTGGTGTACGTCACGTTCGCGGACGAGCCGGGCGTGATGCCGGCTCCGCCCTTCCCGATGGAGACGGAGGGCGAGTTGATGGCCCTCGCGACGCCGTCGTCCATGTCGAGCTTGCCGCCGTCCCTTGCGCTGACGTTTCTGCTGCGCTCCGACCTTGCCGCCAAGGGCGCGTTCAGTGGACGATCCGCCTCGCGCAGATGACGACGCGGACCCTTCGGCGTACGCTCGCGGGAATGGACGCGTCGCGGCGGCTTCCTTTCCACCTTTCTGGCCTCGCCTCGGGCGCGTACACGTTGCGTGAAGCATGATCCCGGCGGCTCCGCTCCGAGTGCTCATCGTCGAGGACTCTCCGCTGGACGCGGACCTCCTCGTACGCGAGCTCCGCCGCGGCGGCCTCGACGTGGTCTGCGAGCGCGTCGACACCAGGGAGGGCATGGCAGCGGCGCTGGACGGCGGCGCGTGGGACGTCGTCGTGTCGGACTACTCCATGCCACGCTTCAGCGCGCCGCTGGCCCTCGGCCTCGTGAAGGAGCGAGGCCTCGACATCCCGTTCATCATCGTCTCGGGCGTCATCGCGGAGGACACCGCGGTCGAGGCGATGCGGAGCGGTGCGCACGACTTCATGGCGAAGGGAAAGCTCGCCCGGCTCATCCCGGCGATACAGCGGGAGCTCCGCGACGCGGCGCTCCGGGCCGAGCGCGGGCGCATGCAGGCGGAGTTCGACCGGGAGAACCGCCGCATGCGAGAGGAGGTTCTCCGGTCCGAGCTCCTCGCGACCGAGGCTCGTGCCGCACGGGAGCTCGCCGAGACGCGCTCGGCGCTCCTGTTCGACATCGAACAGAAGCACGAGGCGCTCAAGGCAGCGCAGAGCCAGCTCGTACAGGCCGAGAAGCTCGCCGCGCTCGGGCAGACCGTCGCGGGGGTCGCCCACGAGATCAACAACCCGCTCGCGTTCGTCACCAACAACCTGGCCGTCCTCCAGCGCGACGCGAGCGCGCTCCGCGAGGTCGTTGCCCTCTACCGGGAGGCCGATCGCGTGCCCGACGGGGAGAAGGACGCCGTCCGCGCCCGGATCCGCACGCTGGATGAACGCTTCGACCTCGAATACACGCTCGGCAACCTCGACGCCCTCATCGTGCGCTCGCGCGAGGGCCTCCAGCGCATCCGGCAGATCGTGTCCGATCTCAGGGAGTTCGCGCGGCTCGACGAGGGCGATCTCCAGCCCGCCGACCTGAACGCGGGCATCGAGTCCACGCTGCGCATCCTCGGCGGGGCCGCCAAGCGAAAGGGGGTCGACGTCGTCGTCGACCTCGGTGAGCTGCCCACCGTCTCGTGCCACCCGGCGAAGCTCAACCAGGTCGTCATGAACCTGGTCAACAACGCGCTCCAGGCCTGTTCGCCGGGCGGCCACGTCACCGTGTCCACGCGCCGGGACGGCGACGTGGTCTTGATCCGTGTCGTGGACGACGGGGCCGGGATCCCGGAGGCGATCCGGGCCAAGATCTTCGACCCCTTCTTCACGACCAAGAAGCAGGGCGAGGGCATCGGACTCGGACTCAGCATCAGCTACGGGATCGTCCGCGATCACGGAGGCCGGATCGAGGTCGAGGCGTCGTCCGGCGCGGGCACCGCGTTCCTGGTGACGCTCCCGCTCGCGGCCAAGCCCCCTGCGTCAGGAGCCTGAGGCGGCGAGAGGAGGCTCGCACTCGATCGCCATGTGGTGGAGCGCCCAGCGGCACGCGGCACGCACGGAGAGGTCCGCGTCCGCGAGGCCCTCGACCAGGGCCCGCCTGTGAGCCGGGTTGGCGCTCCCGAGTTTCGCGATGGCGAGCGCGGCGTTGCGGCGAACGACCGGCGCCAGCGTGGGCCTCCGCACGAGCGCCGCGGCGGCGGCCTCGAAGGCGCTGCGGTTCAGGCCTGGGTGCACGCGCTGGAGCCGGTAGAGGCTGTTCTCCAGGGCCAGGGTCGTCGCGTCCTCCTGCCGCAGGATCCGGAGGTCGTGGCGCAACGCCTCCTGTGAGTATCCGTCCGGGTCCATGACCTTCTGGCGCGCCAGATCCAGCGCCGCGAGGAGCGCGGCGAACACGGGCGAGAGCCCGTTCGGGACGTCCTTCTGGACCTGCTGGAGCATCTGGCGCTGCTCGACGACCTGCCGAGCCGTGAGATTTCCCCCGTCCGCGTCCGCGAGCAGCTCCTTGAGCTTGTCGTCGAGCAGGCTTCGCAGGCGGTGGACGGACGTGCCCTCCGCGAAGAACTCCGCGCCGAGCCCGTCGTCGACGAGCGAGAGGAGCTGGCCCTTTCGCGCCCGCACGGCGCGCGAGAGGCCGCGCACCAGCTCTATGGGCGGGACCGCGTGCCGGGACGCGACGAGCTCGTTCATCAACCATCGCATGTTGCTTCGCGCGAGGTCCTCGAGGATTGCTATCGCGAAGGCGCGCGTCTCCTCGAGGTCGAGCGGCGGGCCCGAGAGACCCGAGCGGAGAAGCTCGAGCGCCCAGCCCGCGTCGAGGCCCGGGCCGAACGGCGCCAGCGCGGCCCGGATCCTGTCCTCGACGAGGGCGCGCGACACCCGCCGCTTGGTGAGCTCGCGAAAGAGGGCCTCGAGGGTCGATCCTCGGACCCCGCCCCAGTTCAAGGCCTGCCCCGGCAGGTACAGGATGCCCCGACCGTGGAGGAGGACCTCGACGCGGGGGGCGACGGCGTTGTTCGCGCCCTCCGCCACCAGGCGCACGCGCAGCCTCGACGCGACGGCCTCGGTGATGACGTTCGGGATGGCGGCGGGGATGAAGATGTCCGCCTCCTCCAGCACGAGCTCCTCGATCGCCGTTCCCCGGAACTCCGGGCGCGCGCGGTCGGCGTCGCTCGGGCGTGCGAGCCAGAGTGCGTCCACGGGCCCCTGGTGCTCCGCGATCGACCGTCGGCTCGCGCGGAGTTCCAGGAGGGCGCGCACGTCGAGGCCCTCCTTGCGCACGAGCGCGCCGTGCTCGTCGGCCACACCCGTCACGCGGAAGTCGAAGTCGGGCGACTCCTCGGTGAGCAGCCTCGCCACCGACCCGCCCACGTCGCCGAACCCCTGCAAGAGGATGCGCACGGGTCTCTGCGCCTGGGCTGGCGCGAAGTGGTAGTGCGAGAGGCCAGGGTGGCGCAGCGCCTCCTTCAGTGACGCCACCACCGTCCGGCCCGTGAGCTCCCAGGCCTCGTGCGGGAAGCCGCCCGACGGAGCGTCGAGGCCCGTGACCGCCGGATGCCGCCGTCCCGGCCGCGCCGCACCGATGCGATCGACGGAGGCCTGGATCCAGGCCATCTCGGCGGCCCCCATGCGCATGTCCGGGCCCCCGATGTACTTGTGGGACAGGATCCCCGCGAGCGCGGACGAGGCCGCCCACCGGCCGAGCGCCTCTCGCCGGGCCTCGTCGGGTATCCACCCGACCGATCGATAGCGGATGCCTCCCTTCGCCAGGACGAACCGCGGCATCCCAGGATCCCCGTAGATCGCGGTCACCGCCTGGAAGCGAGGCCCCTCCTGGACGAACAGGGTCTTGCCGCCGTCGAACGGCACCTCGCCGAACGGATTCTTCTCGTGCATCGCCTCGGCGAGACGGATCACCTCGTCCAGCAACCCGTCGCGTACGGACGACGCACGGACGGCCCCGCCGTCCGTGTAACAGATCCGCCACGGCGAATCCCCGATGCGTGACTCGCCTCGGTAGTAGGACGCGTGAACGCTTCCGAAGAACAGGATCGTGATTGGAAGCCTTCGCCTCTGCCGCAGCTCGTCGAACGTGTTGCTGCTCGCGACGTGCGCGAGGAGGTCGACCACCTGGTGGGGCCGCTCCGAAGGCGGAAGCAGGGTCGTGAACCGCGCGAGCGCGCCGTGGAGCTGCGCTGCAGCGCGCCGCGTCGAGGGATCCTCCGAGTTCGAGGAACCCGCGAACTCGGCAGCCACCACCGCGCGTGCGGGGTCCCGGCGGCCCGAGGCAGCGGCCCATGTATGGCTGGTGGTCATCTCGCGGTTGTCGTGAGGTCTACGGCGCAGGGGGCTCGGTGGTCGGCTCAGCCTCCGCGTGACGTGACGCACGCGCGGCCCGAGCCCGGTCAAGCAAGCGGCGGACCACGCAGAAGCAGCGCGTTGGTGAGCCCCGTGGCGGCGCCGGCATGCTGCCGCCTTGCAGGGTGGCAGTCGGCACCCTCAAATCGCCACTCGGCCGACCACCCCCGCCTTGGCGGCCCCGACCCGAGCCGCTGGAGGTGGATGGCGGTTGACCCCGTTCTACGGTTCAGCTCTGCGCGCCCTCGGGAGGGCCCGACGGGAGGTCGACCGCAAAGGTCGACCCCTTGCCGCGCCGCGTCTCGAAGCTCACCGACCCACCGTGCATCTCGACGAAGGCGCGCACGACGGACAGGCCGAGGCCGAGGCCCCGGGCGTTGAAATCGAACTGGCCCGAGGAGTGGTGGTCGGAGTCGAACCCCGTGAAGAAGGGCTGGAAGACGTGCTCGACGCTCGCGTCGTCGATGCCAGCGCCCGTGTCCGTCACCTCGATCCGCACTCCGGCGTCGGTACGGCGCGCCGACAGGGTCACCGTTCCTCCGTCGGGCGTGAACTTGATCGCGTTGAGGAGGAGCTGGTTCAGGCTGTCGCCGATCTTGGCGGCGTCGACGGAGATCGTGCCGGTCGTGGCGGGAGCGTCGACGACCAGGCGCTGACCTCGCCGCTCGACGAACGGCATGACGTCGTCCGCCGCGCCGCGCAGGAGGTCGACGAGCAGCATCGGCTGACGGTCGATCGACCTCGCGAAGTGATCCTTGTAGAGGAGCACCATGAGCTGCTCCGAGCGCTCGGAGAGCCGGCGCGTGACCCGCTCGATGCGCTCGAGCCGGTCCCGTACGGAGGGCGGCGCGAGGCCCTCCGTTCGGAGCGCGAGCCTGGCCAGGCCGAGCTGCAGCGTGATCGGCGTCCGGAGCTCGTGTCCGACCACCCTGAGGAACGTCGTCTTCAGCGCGTTCGCGCGCTCGAGGGCGACGTTGGAGGCGCGTAGATCCGCGACGAGGCGTTGCCGTTCGACGATCAGATCGTAACGATGGCAGGCCTCACGGATGATCGACTGCAGCTCCTCCGGATCCCAGGGCTTCGTGATGTAGCGGTACACGTTGCCCTGGTTGATCGCGTCGATGACGGTGCGAATGTCGGCATAGCCCGTGAACAGGAGCCGGATCGCGTCGGGGTGGCCCCCCCGGATCTCGTGGAGGAGCTCGACGCCCGACATCTCGGGCATCCGCTGGTCGGTCATCACCACGTGGACCTCCGTGCGGGCGAGGATCTCCATCGCCTCCGCCGCGCTCGTCGCCCCGACCACGTGGTGTTCGAGGCGTAGCAGGTCCTTCACGCTGTGGATCACGTCGGGCTCGTCGTCGACGACGAGGATCGTATGTCGCGCGGGCGCGGTCACGGCCCACCCGGACGTTCCGCGTGCTGCGTCATCATGAGGATGAGCTGATCGGGGTCGAACGGCTTGGTGACGTACGCCCGCACGCCCATGTTCGCCGCGCGCGCGCGCGCAGCGTCCTCGCTCAGGCCACTCAGGATCACGACGGGGACCGTGCGCGTCGACTCGTCCTCCAGGAGGCGCCGATAGACCTCGAAGCCGTCGATATCGGGCAGCATCAGGTCGAGCAGCACCAGCGCCGGGCGCCTCGTCTTGAGCTCGCGCAACGCGGACATCCCGTCCAGCGCCGCGCGGTACGAGAAGCCCGCGACCTCGGCGTAGGCCCCCACCATCGCGCTCATGTCCGGATCGTCCTCGACCACGAGCACGTCCCCTCCGGTCTCAGCGTCCATTGGTAGATCCTGCTACCTTTCCGCCGCGAAGGCGAGCGTCGAGGTAGCAGGACCCCCGTTCAAACCGTGCGTGCGGATTTCCCGCACACGGCTTACGGGCGGTCGTTGTTGGACGTGATGAGGCATTACGCAGCCTCCGGGTACGCGACGGTTCCGCTGAGCTTGTGCAAGCCGAGGGCGTAGAAGTAGTGCGCAGTCCATCGACGTGATTCGCCGGGCTTGAGGTGGCGACCCTTGCGCTTGGTTCGCAGGCGCTTGAGTCGCCACGCCACGTGACGATCGATGTCACCGAACTGCGTCGTGGCATTTCCGGTTCGGAAGTACTGACCCCAACCTCGGAGCACGGGATTCAAGTCGCCGATGACGGCGCGAGGATCTTCGTGGCACCGGGACTTGGGAGTCAGCGCCTTCACGCGTTGCCGCACCCGCTTCATGCTTCTCATCGACGGCCAGCGGTGGAGGAAGTAGACGCGTTTGCGTGACTTCACCCAGACTGGGTCCGAGAAGCGTTTTCGCAGGTGGCAGCCGAGAAAATCGAACCCTTCTTTGCCCCATCCAAGGCTCAACCGTCTCGTCTTCTCCGGATGCAGCTCCAGCCGTAGCTCGGAGAGGATCTTCCTCACCCGTCGCTCGGCTTCCCGACAGTGATTCGCCGTCCTGCACATCACGACGAAGTCGTCCGCGTAGCGCACCAGCACGCCGAGATGCGCGCACCGTTTGCTCCACACGTCGTCGAGGAAACCGAGATAGATGTTCGACAGGAGTGGAGAGATGACGCCGCCCTGCGGGGTTCCGCTGAGCACCGCCGTCTCGCTCCCGTCCTCCATCACCCCGGCTTCGAGCCACTGCCTCACCAGCTTCAGAACCCGCCGGTCGCTGATCCGCCGCGCGAGCAGCGACATCAGCACCACATGATCGATGTTGCCGAAGAAGTCGCGGATGTCCGCGTCGAGCACGTGATTGAGGCCGCGAGCAGCTTCCACGCGCACCTTCTCCAGCGCCATCGTCGTCGAGCGACCAGGCCGAAACCCGTACGAGCAGTCCCTGAAGCCGACCTCGAAGATCGGCTCCAGGATCAGCTTCGCCGCCGCCTGCACGACACGATCACGCACCGTCGGGATTCCGAGCGGACGCTTCCTTCCATCTGCCTTCGGGATGTACCGACGCAGGACCGCCTGCGGCCGGTACGGATTCGCTCGCAGCGTGGCCTGAAGCTCCTCGAGGAAGTGCTCCACACCACGCTGCTCGATCTCGGCGATCGTCTGGGCGTCGACACCCGCGGAGCCCTGGTTCCGTCTCACTGCGTCCCACGCCTCCTTCAGGACGTCACTCCTGAAGATGCGGTCGTATAGCGCGTGGAATCGCCTACCCGATTGCTGCTTGGCCACATCCCGCAGCCGACGTTGCAGGCATCGTACGTTTTCGCCGGGACTACGCCCGCCGGGGAAATTGGGTCGCTTGGCGACCATGCCCTTGCGCGTACCTGCTCGATCGACTCGACCAGCACCCCAGGGACCCTTCCCTCCAGTCGCGTTCTTCGTCGCGACCCTCGTCGGTACTACGATCCCCTCGGACTTCCGCTGCGCGGAGCTCGATTTCGCCTTGGGCCCACACGAGGCACCTTGCCGCGACAACGGCGGCGCAGACGGCTCTCTCGCGTTCCGTGATGATCCTTGCACGCGTGCTGCGCCCCCTACCCCGCCGAGGCCGTCAGCGCGATCAGCGTCTCGCTCCGTCGGTGTTGCCTTCGCCGTGAAATGAGCGGCTCGACCCTCGGGTTGTAAATCTGACGCTGCAGGCTTCACTTCATGTTGCGGCTCGCGTGCTTGCTCCCCGCTGCACTCTCGTGAGTCGGGCTTTTGACGCTCCGCTTCGGACGCCGAGATCTCTCTCGACGCCGGGAGCCTGCTACCCGGCGCGTCACCGCTTACCGGGACGGGACTCTCACCCGCTGGATCCTCACGGCGTGACGCCGGATTCCCGACCCTGCCTGGATCGAGCTGCCCGTCGTCGTCGCGACGCACCATTCGGGGATTGTATTGCAGGACGAGCGCGGCGGTCGCGCCTCGAGGCGACTTGTGCGGACGCTCACGCAGTCAGGCACCGGGCGAGCGGGCCACGGAACCGGGGGATGGTGGTCTTGCAGGTCTCGACCACCGCACGTGACGACCGACGTTAGTGAGGATCGACAACACCTTAGCGACACCGGACGACGCCAGCCGACACTGGACCTGCCCCGCATCGAGGCGCTCGCCGCACCTCGTTCATCGGTCTCATGCTCCGAGGGAAGGACGCCGATCGGGCTGCGAGCGCCGACGGCATCACGGTGGCGGCGGTACTAACTCCACGCCGTAGGGATCGACGACCGCGACGTCTTCGCCGACGCACGCGAGCCATTGCCCCGAGACCTCGGCGGTCGCGACGCTGACGTGATCGGCGACGACGCGGTAGAGCGCCGTGGCCTCGGCGCGGCGCGGTCGATAGCCGCGCGGCAGCGGCGCGGCCGCCGCGCCGCGGTGGTCCGCAGGGCCTGGTCACGACGTCCGGATGCCGGACGCATGGCGTCCGTAAACCGGACGCCATGGCCACGGTGGCGGCCAGCTGCGGCGGCGACGACGGCAGCGGCGACGGCGACGGCGGCAACAACGACGGCGACGGCTCGACCGAGCAGGACGCCCGGCCCAACGACGGCAACGTCGGCGACGGCACGCCGAGAGTGCCGGCTCGCTCCGCTTCGGCAGATCGTTCGAGCGGCGCCGGCGCCGGCGAGCAAGGACGTAACGTGGTGGCATGTGGCGCCACGCTCTCCTGCTCTCCCTCGCCGCGATCCTGGTCGACACCGGGGCCGCTCACGCCAACTCGCCTTGTCGCTCCGACTTCTGGTCGCTCGCGTCGTCGCAGTTCGGTCGCGACGTGCCGGCAGGCTGCCCGATCGAGGTGGCGGTTCCCCAGCGCTCCTTCGGCGGGGCCTACGAGATCATCGTCGGCGGCGCCAGCGTGCCCTTCACGAGCACCGAGCTGGCGCGCTGGCCCATCGACCGCACGGTCATGCGCTGCGGCGGCGAGGCGTGCGGGCGGCTCGTCAGCGAAGACGTCGAGGTCGCGGTGATGCGCTTCGAGCCGACCACGCCGCTCGGCGAGGGGACCCGGCTGACGATCGGAGAGGTCGGTTCGCCCGGCCCGCTGTCACTCACCATCTCCGCCGCCGGTCCCTGCGTTGGCCTCCAGCCGTGGACGTCGGAGCTCTGCGGCGAGGCCAACTGCATGGAGACCTGCGAGGACGATGGCGGCTGCGCCGTGGCGCCGCCGAAAACCCGAAGCGGCACCGATGGTGCCGCCCCGATCCTTCTCGCCTTGGCCGTGCTGGGCGCCGTCGCCCGCCGGCGCCGCGTCAGTTGATGCCGGGACCGGCTGGCCGTTGCTCGTCGCCGACGCGAGATCACCGACGACCAGGATCTCGGGATGCCCCGGAACCGAGAGATCGGGCTCGACCTTCACGCGACCCATGTTGTCGAGCGGCACCTCGAGCGAGCGCGCGAGCGGCGACGCCTGCACGCCGGCGGCCCACAGCACCGTGCGCGAGGCGACGCGTTCGGTGCGACCGTCGGCATAGGTGAGCTCGCCCCCCCTGATCGTCGATGGCGGTCACCTTGGCGTTGACCCGCACCTCGACCTTTCGCTTCTCGAGCGACTTCTGGCCCGCCTGGGAGAGGTTGGGCGGGTAGGAGCCGAGCACGCGGTCGCGGCCCTCGACGAGCAGCACCCGCACCTGCGTGGGATCGATGCGGCGGAAGTCGCGCGCCAGCGTATGCAGGCCGATCTCGCCCAGCGCGCCGGCGAGATCGACGCCGGTCGCGCCGGCGCCCACCACCACGAACGTGAGCCACGCGCGCTGACGTCGTCCTCGTGCTCGCGCTCGGCGGCATCGTAGGCGAGGAACACGCGCCGCCGGATCTCGAGCGCATCCTCGACCGACTTGAGGCCGGGGGCGAGCGGCGCCCAGCTGTCCTTGCCGAAGTAGGAGTGGGTCGCGCCGGTCGCGACGACGAGGTAGTCGTACGTCAGCTCGCCGTCGTCGAGCACGGCCTTGCGCTCGACCGGGTTGATGGCGCGCGCCTCGGCGAGGAGCACGCGCACGTTCTTCTGCTTCTTCACGATCGAGCGGATGGGGTACGCGATGTCACCCGGGTTCAGCGCCGCCGTCGCGACCTGGTAGAGGAGAGGTTGGAAGAGGTGATGGGTTCGGCGATCGAGCAGCGTGATCTGCACCGGCGCCTTGGCCAGCGCCTTCGCCGCCCAGACCCGCCGAAACCGCAACCGAGGATGACCACGTGAGGTCGTCGATTCACGCCTACGGTGATGCGCTATTTCACCGCGTCGGCGCAAGTAAGCACCGATCCGTGGTGTAAGCCCAGCCGCTCGGATCAGCCCCGCGTGGGATGGTACACAGCGTATTCGGCATGCTCGGCTCCCGCACGCTCATCTTCTTATCGGGCATCGTGGTGCTCGCCGCATGCTCGGCAACGTCTCCGCCGACGAGCACGCCTCCATCGTCGCCGATGCCTCCGTCGGCGACGATGCCCCCAGCGGAGACCCAAGCGAGCGCGGGCATGGCGGATCCCGACGCGCTGCCGATGAATCCCGTCGAGGGCGCCGAGCTCGACGCGATTGGCCGTACCTTGTTCTTCGACGCGACGATCCGCTCCGTGCCAACGGATGCGGAGGTGTATGCGCTGCACGAGGGAGACTCCTTCGAGCACCTCGGCATGACCCCCACGATCGTGCGCTCGTCCCGTGCGGAGCTACCGGTCACGATCTACGTCCGCCTCGAGGGATACGTGGTGCAGCGAGTCGTGATCGACGGCACCGCGCCGGTGTACGTCGTTCGGCTCCAGCCCGGCGAGACCAAGTACTGAGCGCACGCCGACTCTCTCCGCCGCCGATTGCTTCGTAGTGGCGCACCGAAGGTCGGCCGAACCCTCGCGCTGAAGCGGACGGTGTGGCTGCGGCGGGGCGGGATCAGGGTGGCGAGGCGACGGCAAAGGGCGGGGCCGTCGGTGACCCAGGAGGTGCGGTCGGTCGGATCGGGGCGGCGGAAGCGGTACTCGACGCGACCGTCGGGGCGGACCGCGACGCGGTCGGCGGAGATCGCGGCGCAGCAGGTAGCGGGCGAGGCGCTCGAGGGCGGCGCGGTCGGCGGCATCGACGAAGGTAGCGACCAGCGCACGTCGCCGTCATCGAAGAGCCCGTGCAACATGGTCCGGAACGGCACGACTCGGACGACGCCAAGGCCCGGCTCCACCGTTTCGAGATCGATGCGGTAGTACGAGCGTTCGCGAACCACGCGAAGCGTCACGTCGCCCGTGGTGCCGGTCGCACATCCGCGGAAATGCGGCACACCGTGCCACGACACCTTGCCGCGCCAGGTCCCGACGATCGTCGAGAGATCCGGCTCGTCCCAGGGACCGTAGAGCGCAGGTGCGTCGCGGGGCGTCGCCGACACCAGGACGACCGAGGTCAGGGCGGCGAGCGCCGTGCGCATGTCACCGGCATGCACCATTCGGCCGCCCGCGACGGGATGACCGCAACCCGCATGGAACCGTCTCGCTCAACCTCTTCGTACGTCGTCGGCTCACGTGTTGGGGCTGTCCTCGGGGACCGGTGGCCGCTCGGCCCACCGCACGCAGGCGCGATACGTCGAGTCGGCGGTGTCGAGGCACTCGTTGCGCGACACCGAATCGTTCAGGAACTGATCGATGCAGTCGCGCTCCTCGACCTTGTACTCCTGGTAGCACTCGTCGACGGTGACGTTGTAGCCACCCCACTCGCCGCCCCAGCCGCCGCCGTCGTCGGGCGGCGGGAGATCGGGCAGATCGAAGGGGTCACGCCAGTGCGGCGGAACGGCGAGCTCGCCGTGTTCGGTACCGACCGTGGGCTCGGGCTCGACGCAGGCGACGAGCGTGGTGGAGGCGAGGAGCGGGAGGAGGAATCTCGACATGCCCCTACGTACGACCGACGGGTGCCGGTGGATCGTCTGGTCACGTTGCTCGAGCCGAACGCGATTTCGACGTCACTTGCGACGAAAGCTCGAGGGATCGCGCGCGAACGACCCGTCTATGGCGAACACTCGTACGTGACGTGAAGGAAGGGCCCGACGGAGGTCTGGCCCTCGGGCGCCCCGATCAGATCGAGGAACGCGCCATACGTGACGTGGAACTCGAGCCCGATCAGGCGGAAGGTGGCCGGATCGACGAGCAACGTGTAGAGCTTGACGTCGCGCAACCGGTTCGCCGCGAACGCGACCTCGACCGCGTAGTACGTGCCTCCGGTGCGTTCGAGGATCCGGTCGGCGCGCCGCTCGACGGACACGGCCTCGGTCGCCGCCAACCACGGCATCGCGAGCACCTCGAACACCGAGTTCACGTGGAGCCCAGGCGGATTGTCGAGCTTCCAGTTGCGCGCCCACGTCGCGTCCAGACCTTCGCGCCCGAGCTGAAGACGGCCGTGCCGGTCTCGATCAAGCGGATCCAGGAGCTGTGGCCGTCTCTGGCCGGTTGATGCGTGCGTCGCACACCAGCGTTCCGTCGTTACGCGAGGCGATCCTCGCGGACGTCGCGTCATTCGAGCAGGGGCTAGCGCGCGGTCACGAGGGTCCGGGTGTCGGTGGCCAGCGCGGCGTGGTCGAGCACGTCGCCATGGCCCGGCACCATCGTCGTCACCGGGTGCGCCTCGAGATCTTGGGCGAGGAGCCGCAGGGTCGCCTTCGGGTCCTTCACGATCAGCTTGAGCGCGAGCCCGAACACCCGGTAGCCGGGCGCGCTGTTGGTCCACCTGAACAGCAGGCTGATCGGGAACGGCGGCGCCTTCGCCATGTTGGCGAGGACGTCGGACGCGTACCAGGCGTGGCCACGCTCGGTCCTGGCCCAGCACCAGCTTTCTCCTCGCTTGGTTTCGGGCACATCGCGGAACCCGACGTCGGGCCCGGTGAGCTCGGCCAGCGCCGCCATCGGCTCGAACGCCAGCTTGTGCTTGCTCTTCTTCTCGATGCGCGCGACCGCTGCCGCTGGCGCGAAGCACCGCGCCTGCGGGAACCGCGCCCGCCACGCCGCCTGGCCCAGGTAGTGGAAGCCGTTGTTCGCGACCAGCGCCCCGACCGAGCCGAAGGATTCCAGCTCGGCGAACGCTGCCTCGTCGAGCCCGGTCGGAGGGCTCACCACCACCAGGGAGCCGTCGCCCATCCGGGCCGTGAACGTCAGCGCGGTCCCGCCGTTGCTGAAGCGGTAACTCCGCGTCAGGACGCCGCGCGAACGATCGATCACGATCCAGCCGGTCGCCGTGGTCTCCCTGGTCTCCATGCGGGCGACTCTACTGCGTCCTGGTGCCCCGTGATTCCGCCACGACGTTCCCGGTGGGGAACGACGGAGCCGTCTGGGGGCTCGGCAACCCCCAGTACGCGAACGGGGACCGCCCGGTCTACAAGTGGAATGGCACTACCTGGACCACGCCGGGCGGCGGCCTCAAGCAGCTCTCGGTCGGCAACGCCCGCGTCGTCCACGCGCCCAACGCCGCGACCGCGCCGGTCGACACCTGCGGCAACGTCATGATCGGTGGCAGCGGCAGCATCGAGCTCAAGTTCGTCACGATCGACCTCGACGGCACGCTCAGCGTCGATCTCGACCTCGACAACGACGGCAAGATGGTCTGGGCCGAGGCCGGCGAGCGCAACGACTTCGCCGTCGCCTCCAACCTCGGCATGACGGTCTCCTTGACGAAGTTCCCGCTCCTCCCGAAGGTGCCCGTCAACGCCTCGGTCTACGACCAGGGCGTGGTGTCGAAGGCGACCGACGTCGACTGCGACCCGGGCTGTTCGACACCGCTCGGCAGCGCCACGGGCGTCAAGGTCGGCGACCTCTCGCAGGGCCGGATTCGCGTGACCGCCGAGGCGGGCGGCAGCCCGCTCGTGGATTTCATGCCGGGCCTGGCGACCGGCGGCTGGCGGCGCTGCCGCGGCGCGGGTTGTGGGTGTGCGCGCTGGATGACGCCCGCTGCCGGTGATCCAGGAGCTGATGGGGCACGCCTCGGTCGAGACGACCCGGCGCGACATCCACGTGAACGAGGCACAGAAGCGCGCTGCTATCGCGGGCGCGTTCGGGCGTGCAGCCACGTGGCAGCCGAAACGTCGAACCCCCGCAAGTCGTGAGACTTACGGGGGTGGTTGGTGGAGATAAGGGGAATCGAACCCCTGACCTCTTGAATGC
>SXNL01000332.1 GCA_005777185.1 Myxococcales bacterium | reverse complement strand
TCTCGCAGCCGGTCTCGTCGGAGGCGCGGCGGAGCCGGATGAGCGGGGTCTGGCCGATGGCCTCTTCCATGCGGGACGGCATGGGGGATGCTTACCACCACGCGCGCAACACCTCGACCGGATACGGCGCGATCTTGCGTGACCCGCCGGCCGACGCCTCCGCGGCGGGGCGCGCCGCGAACGCGACACCGCTCGAGGTCCCATCATGTACCATCCGCGCGTGTCCCCATCCCCCACCGTGTTCACCTCCGGCTCCGCCGCCTCGCGCATCGAGGCGGCCGAGCGGTGGCTGCTCGAGCACGCGGCCGGGGGCGAGGTCGTCCTCGTGGGCGCGACCCTCGAGGCCGCCAACGAGCTCGCGCAGCGCTTCGCGCACGCACACGGCGCTCATTTCGGCTGGCAGCGGATGACGCTTCGGCGCGCCGCCGCGTGCATCGCGGCGCGCCGCCTCGCCGAGGAGGGGAAGGTCGTCGTCGGACCCCTCGCGCTCGAGGCGCAGGCGGCCCGGGTCGCGGCGCACCTCGGCGCCCGGCTCGGGCGCTTCGAGCGGATCGCCGATCGACCGGGCCTCCCACGCGCGCTCGCCCGCACCGTGCTCGAGCTCCGGCTCGGCGGCGTCGCGCCCGAGGACGTGGGAGACCCGGAAATATGTGCATTCTACATTGAATTCGTCGAGGCGCTCGCGCGCGCGGCCTTTGCCGACGCCGCGCACGTCCTCGATACCGCGACGCGCGTTCTCGGCGACGCGACGGAGCGCACGGTCCTCGACGGCACGCGGGGCGTCCTCCTGCTCGACGTCGCGGTCGAGCACGCCGTCGAGGGACGCTTCGTGCGCGCCCTCGCTGCGCGCGCGCGGGCGACGTGCATCACCGTGCCCAGGGGCGACCGACGCACGGCGGCCATGATCGGCGGCGTGGGCTCGAGCGCCCTCGCGGACGACCGTCACCGCGACGGGCCCGTTGACTCCGGTCCCCCGCCCGCCGCACCGCCCAGTGCGCTGGCGCGCGCGCAGAGCGCTCTGTTCGCCCGGGAGGCCGGCGCCGGCGGCCCGGCGACGAAGCGCGACGTGCTCATGTTCTCCGCGCCCGGGGAGAGCCGCGAGTGCGTCGAGGTCGCCCGCAAGGTGCTCGAGGAGGTCGAGGCCGGCGTCCCCTTCGACCGCCAGGCGATCGTGCTCCGCTCCAGCGACACGTACAGCGGCCATCTCCGCGAGGCCCTCGGGCGCGCCGGGATCCCGGCGTACTTCGCGCGCGGGACCACGCTGCCCGATCCCTCGGGACGCGCGATGGTCGCCCTCCTCGCGTGCGCGGAGGAGGGGCTCTCCGCCACGCGCTTCGCCGAGTACCTCTCCCTCGGCGAGCTCCCGGAGGCCACGCCGGACGGCGCCCCTCCCGCTGCGGTCCCGCGCGCGGACCGGATCGTCGCGGCGGATGACGAGTTCCTGCCGGAGGCCCTCGCCGGCGACGCCGAGGTCGAGCACGCGGCGTTCGCCGAGGCCGAGGAGATCGTCACGACGTCGACGCCGCGCGTGTGGGAGCGGCTGATCACCGAGGCGCTCGTCATCGGCACGCTCGAGCGCTGGGAGCGGCGCCTCGCGGGGCTCGAGCGGCACATCGAGCTGGCGCGAGAGGCCCTCGACGAGGACAGCCCGTACGTGGGCGCCAAGGATCGCGACCTCGGTGCGCTCCGCGCCCTCCGGCGGTTCGCCCTCCCGCTCCTCGGCGCGCTCGACGGGCTCCGTGGCCTCCGGGCGAGCTGGCGCGAGTGGCTCGATCGGCTGTCCGCGCTCGCGACGTCGGCGCTCCGCTCGCCGGCCCGCGTCCTGTCGGCGCTGGCCGAGCTCGAGCCGCTGGGCGACGCCGCCTCGGGAGCGGACGACGTCGATCTGCCCGCTGTGCGCATGGCCCTGGAGGACCGCCTCGTCACGCTCGTCCTTCGCCCCCGGAAGCGACGCGCGGGGTGCGTGTATATTGCACCCATCGAGCGTGTGCGGGGGATGTCGTTCCACACGGTGTTCGTACCCGGGCTCGCCGAGCGGATGTTCCCGCAGAAGGTGGCCGAGGATCCGATCCTGCCGGACCGGAGCCGACCCGCGGACCACGGCCTCCACACCAACCTGGCGCGCGCCGACCGCGAGCGGCTCTACCTCGGGCTCGCCGTCGGCGCCGCGACCGACAAGGTGGTCCTCTCGTACCCACGGATCGACGTGGAGCAGGGCCGCCCGCGGACGCCGTCGTTCTACGCGCTCGAGATCCTGCGGGTGACCGAGGGACGGCTCCCGGGCTTCGAGGAGCTCGCGCGCACCGCCGAGGCCGTCACACACGCGCGCATCGGCTGGCCCGCGCCCCGCGTCGCGAGGCACGCGATCGACAGCGCGGAGCACGATCTGGCCCTCCTCGCCGACATCCTGGATCGCCCCGAGAAGGAGGCGACCGGGACCGCGCGCTACCTGCTCCAGGCGAACCCTCACCTCGCCCGGGCGCTGCGGTTCCGCGGACGGCGCTGGCTCCGGAAGTGGTGTTCCGCCGACGGGCTCGTGGAGCCTTCGCACCCGGAGGCGCGGGCAGCCCTCGATCGCCACCTCCTCGGGGCGCGGAGCTACTCGGCGACCGCCCTGCAGACGTTCGCCGCGTGCCCGTACAGGTTCGTCCTCTACGCCCTCCTCAAGCTCGCGCCCCGAGAGGAGCCGGCCGCGATCGAGGAGATCGATCCCCTGTCGCGCGGATCGCTCGTGCACGAGGTCGAGTTCGAGGTGCTGTCGACGCTGCGCGAGAAGGGGCTTCTCCCCCTCGGGATGGATCGCCTCGAGGAGGCCCGCGCGATCCTCGACGAGACGCTCGCGCGCGTCGAGGCCCGCTACCGGGACGATCTCTTCCCGGCGATCCCGCGGGTCTGGGAGGACTCGATCGCGCTCGTGCAGGCCGATCTCCGCGAGTGGCTCCGGCGCATGACCGAGGAACGCGAATGGACGCCCGCCTACTTCGAGCTCTCCTTCGGCCTCGACGAGCACACGGGCGGACGCGACGTGAACAGCCGGAAGGAGCCCGTTCGCCTCGAATGCGGGATCGCGCTGCGCGGTTCGGTCGATCTCGTGGAGGCCGACGCGTCGGGCGCGCTTCGGGCCACCGACTACAAGACCGGCAAGGTGGCCGCGAAGGCGGGCGCCGTCATCGGCGGCGGCGAGATCTTGCAGCCGGTGCTCTACGCCCTCGCGCTCGAGAAGCTCTTCCCCGGTCGCCGCGTCACGGGTGGCCGGCTCTACTACTGCACGACCACCGGCGGTTTCTCCACCGTGGAAGTCCCACTCGACGCGACGTCGCGCGGGCGCGCAGACGAGCTGCGCGACGCGGTCGAGGACGCCCTCACGCGTGGGTTCCTCCCCGCGGCGCCGCGGGAGGACGCCTGCAAGTGGTGTGACTACCGCGCCGTCTGCGGCCCCTACGAGCAGATCCGCACCAGGCGCAAGAGCCCCACCGAGGTGAAGCGCCTGACGGACCTCAGGAAAGCGCCATGACGCTCGCCGATCAACCCGCCCGCGACGCGATTCGCCGCGATCTCGACGCGACCCTCGTGGTCGAGGCCGCGGCCGGCACGGGCAAGACGACGGAGCTCGTGAGGCGCGTCCTCGCCCTCCTCGAGACCGGCAAGGCCAAGCTCAGCAGCCTCGCGCTCGTCACCTTCACCGAGAAGGCCGCCGCCGAGATGAAGCTACGGCTGCGGACCGAGATCGACCGGCACCGCGACGATCCCGGCGCGAGCTCGGTCGAGCGGCAGCGCCTCGACCGTGCGCTCGAGGATCTCGAGATCGCGCGGATCGGCACGATCCACGCGTTCTGCGCCGAGATCCTGCGGGAGCGGCCCGTCGAGGCGGAGATCGATCCCCTTTTCGAGGTCGCGGCCGAGGACGAGGCGCGGCGGATCTACGACCGCTGCTTCGATCGCTGGTTCCAGGGCGTCCTCGACGATCCCCCGGAGGGCGTGCAGCGCGTCCTCCGGAGGCGAGGCTCGAGGGGCGAATCTCCTCGTGCCGTGCTCTCGGGCGCGGGGTGGAAGCTGGTCGATCAACGCGACTTCCCCGCGCCCTGGACGCGCCGCCCGTTCGACCGGATCGCAGCGCTCGACGCCGCCGTCGAGCGACTCGCGCGACTCGGCGCCATCGCGGCGACCGTGCTCCAGAGCGGCGAGCTGCGCGAGAAGAACTGGCTCGTCGAGCACCTCCGCGAGGTCGAGCGCCGCGTGACGGAGATCCGCCGCAAGGAGGCCGTCGTCGGACGGCGCGATCACGACGGGCTCGAGGCCGAGCTGAAGGCCATCGTGGGCCTCTATTCTTGGCCCTACCAGGGCGGAGGCAAGACGTGGCTCGTCAGCGGCGTCCGGCGCGCGGAGGTGATCGCCGAGCGTGACGACACGCTGGCCTTCGTCAAGGACGTCCTCGCGCGCTGCGACGCGGACCTCGCGGCGTGCCTCTACCTGGAGCTCCAGCCGCTCACCCAGGCGTACCAGACCGACAAGGGACGCGCCGGGCGCCTGGATTTCCGCGATCTCCTCGCGAAGACGCGCGACCTCGTGCGCGACCACGACGACGTGCGCAACGAGCTCCAGGCGCGGCTGTCGCACCTCCTGGTGGACGAGTTCCAGGACACCGATCCGGTGCAGGCGGAGATCCTCC
>SXNL01000331.1 GCA_005777185.1 Myxococcales bacterium | reverse complement strand
GGGGGCGGCGGCGGGGGCGGCGGCGGACAGCCGACAGCCGATGGCACGCCGGGGTTCGTCGCAAGCGTCCGTGCCCTCGCGCGCGGAGACCTCGCCCTCTTCACGCGCCCCGTCGATCGCCACATCTCCCGCGCCGAGGCCCACCTCGAGCGGTCCGGGCACCCCCACGGCCGCGACGTCGCCGTGATCGCCGGTGTCTCCCTCGCGATGCTCGGCATCAAGGCGCTCAAGGTCCTCCCGAGCATCCCCTTCGCGCCCGGCCACAAGCTCGTCCTCCTCACCCCGCTCTACCTCGTGGCCACCCTCAAGACCCGCTCGCGGATCGGTGGCACCCTGACGGGCCTCACGATGGGCACCGTCGCCTTCCTCCTCGGGGACGGCCGCTACGGGATCTTCGAGATCGTGAAGCACGTCGTTCCAGGGATCGTCGCGGATCTGCTCCTCCCGCATTTCGTGCGCGACGGGCATCGGCCTGGCGCGATCGTGTGCACGATGCTCGGCGGCCTCATGGGGATGGGCCGTTTCACCACCATCTTCACCGTCACGCTCCTCGTCCAGGCCGCGCCCGCGGCGTGGGCCATCCTGATCCCCGGGTTTCTCGTGCACACGGGGTTCGGTCTCCTCTCGGGCCTGGTGAGCACGCCCCTCCTCCGGAAGGTGGAGGGTCCGGCCCGGGAAATGCATGCCACACCTCCACATTCCGAGAGGGCCCACGAACCATGAGCAAGCTGGTCACGGGAGACGGACGTACGCACATCGACTCCCCCCTCATGGGAGAGTCCCTCGTCGATCGCCGGGTCACGGCGAGGACCCACTCGGAGCGGGAGGTCGCGATCCTCCCCGACGTCGTGTTCGTCAGCATCGGCGGGCAGTCGATCTTCGATCGGGGGAAGAGCGCGATCCTCCCGCTCGTGCAGGAGATCGCCGCGCTGCGACCGAAGCACAAGATGGTCCTCTCGGTCGGCGGCGGAACGCGCGTACGCCACACGGTGTCGGTCGCGATGGACCTCGGCCTCCCCACCGGCGGCGTCGCGCAACTCGTGGGAGCGATGGAGGAGGCGAACGCCGTCTTCCTGAACGCCCTCCTCGCGAAGCACGGCTCGATCGTCATGCAGCGCGAGCACTTCTGGGAGCTGCCGCTCTACCTCTCGACGGGGATGCTGCCGATCGTGATCTCGACGCCGCCGTACCACTTCTGGGAGCCGCCCCCGGAGGAGGGGGCGCTTCCCGCGCACGGGTCGGACTTCGGCGTGTTCATCCACGCGGAGGTCCTCGGCGTGAGCGACATCGTGTTCGTGAAGGACGAGGACGGCATGTACGACAAGGATCCGAAGAAGCACGCGGACGCGAAGCTCCTGAAGAGGGCGACGCTCGACGAGTTCTCGCGCGCGATGCCCGCGGAGCTGATCCTCGACCGCCAGCTCTTCAGCGCGTGGAAGAACGCCCGGCACGTGCGACGCATCCAGATCGTGAACGGCCTCCGACCGGGCGAGCTCTCGCGCGCCCTCGCGAGGGAGGACGCCGGCACCGTGCTCGAGAGGGAGGTGACCCATGTCTGAGACCCCCGCCCGCAAGCGCATCGAGAGCGCGCTCGCCGACTCGCCCCTGACGACCGCGGACACGTCCTTCGATTACCGCCCGGTCGCGCTGATGCCGGACGTGAAGGTCCTCAAGATCGGCGGCCAGTCGATCATGGATCGAGGCCGGAAGGCGGTGTTCCCGATACTCGACGAGATCGCCGCGGCGAAGGACAAGCACAAGCTGCTCCTCTGCACGGGCGGAGGGACGCGCGCGCGGCACGTGTACTCGGTGGCGAGCGATCTCGAGCTGCCGACGGGCCTCCTCGCGGCCCTCGGCGGGTACGTCCCGCGGCAGAACGCGCGCATGATGCAGATGCTCCTCGCGAAGCACGGCGGCATCTACATCATGAACGACGACTTCGAGAAGCTGCCCCTGTACTTCCGGCTCGGGTGCATCCCGATCATGACGGGGATGCCGCCGTTCGGGTACTGGGAGAAGCCCGCGGAGAACAGCCGGATCCCGGCGCACAGGACCGACGCGGGGGTGTTCCTCACGGCGGAGGTGCTCGGGGCGCGGCGCGCGATCTTCGTGAAGGACGAGGCCGGGTTGTTCGAGGACGATCCGAAGAAGAACAGGAGCGCGAAGCACATCCCGCGGATCTCGGCGCGGGAGCTGATCGCGATGGACTTGCCGGATCTCGTCGTGGAGCGCGTGGTGATCGAGTACCTCGGGCGCGCGCGGTACTGCTCGGAGCTGCAGATCGTGAACGGGCTCGAGCGTGGTATGTTGACGAGGGCGCTGGAAGGAGAGGACGTTGGGACGATCATCACGCGGTAGCGCACCGACAGCCGACGGCCGTCCGCCGTCCGCCGTCGCCCGTCCGCTATCCGTCGTCCTCCTGGCTCTCCTCCTCCTCGCCTGCGGCAAGCGCGAGGGCGCCGGATCGGGCACGGGCACGGGCACGGGCACGGGCACGGGTAGGCAGGCGGTGACGCTGCGTGTGGCCGCGGCAGCGGATCTCGCCTACGCGTTCAAGGACGTGGGGGCGGCGTACGAGAAGGCGGAGGGGGATCGTGTCGACTTCACGTTCGGCTCCACGGGCCTGCTCGCGAAGCAGGTGTCCGAGGGCGCGCCGTTCGACGTGTTCGCGGCCGCGAACGAGTCGTTCGCGGACGAGGCCGTGAGGAGCGGGCAGTGCCTCGCGGAGTCGAAGGCGATGTACGCCGAGGGCCGGCTGGTGCTGTGGACGAAGGATCCCTCGCTGAAGGCCGAGGACCTGGGGGATCTTCTCGGCCAGCGGTACGTGAAGATCGCGATCGCCAACCCGGACCACGCGCCGTACGGGCGCGCGGCGAAGGACGCGATGACGCGCATGGGCGTGTGGGAGGGAGTCAAGCCCAAGATCGTGTACGGCGAGAACATCCAGCAGGCGCTCACGTACGCGCAGACGGGAAACGCGGAGATCGGCGTCGTGGCGCTCTCCCTCGCCGTCGTGTCGGGCGGGACGTACGTGGGGATCGATCCGGCGCTCCACGCGCCGCTCCGGCAGGCGCTCGTCGTGTGCAGGGGAGGCGCGCGCGGCGCGCACCTGGATCGCGCGCGGAGGTTCAGCGCGTTCGTGGGGTCGCCGGCCGGGCGCGCGATCATGACGCGGTACGGGTTCGTGCTGCCGGGGGAGGCGCTGCCGGGACCGAGGTAGCATCGGCGGGATGGACCTCGGCCCCCTCGCCCTGTCGCTCCAGATCGCCACGCTCGCGACCCTCCTCGCGGCGGTGGTCGGCCTCTCCGTGGCCACGCTCCTCGCGAACGTGCGGTTTCCGGGCCGCGACATCGTCGATGTCCTCTTCACGGCGCCGCTGGTCCTTCCCCCCACCGTCCTCGGGTACTTCCTCCTCGTCGTTCTCGGGCGCCGGAGCTTCATCGGCGAGCTCTTCGAGCGCGTCACGGGGCACACCATCGTCTTCACGCGCACCGGTGCCGTGATCGCCGCGGCCGTGGGCGCCCTCCCCTTCATCGTGCGCTTCGGACGGGCGGCGCTCGAAGGGGTCGATGCAGTCTACATGCATGCCGCCCGCACGCTCGGGGCGTCGCCGCTCAGGGCGCTGTTCACGGTGCAGGTGCCGCTCGCGCGGCGGGGGATCGTCGCCGCGCTCATGCTGGGGTTCGCCCGATCGCTCGGCGACTTCGGCGTGACCCTCATGGTCGCGGGCGACATCCCGGGGGAGACGCGGACAGCGTCGCTGGCCATCTACGGCGCGATCCAGGCGCAGCGCGAGGGAGAGGCCTACGCCCTGGTCGCGGTGCTGACGGTCGCCTCGCTGACCGCCCTCTACGCCGTGGGCAAGCTCACGCGGAGGGAGCGGACCGTCCGATGACCGTGCTCGATGTCGACGTCGCGCTCAGGACGGGCGCGTTCACGCTCGAGGTGCGCCTGTCCGCCACGCCGGGCGTCACCGTCCTCTTCGGCCCGTCCGGCGCCGGAAAGAGCACGGTGCTCGCCCTCGTGAGCGGCCTCGCCCGTCCGGATCGCGGGAGGATCGCCCTCGGCGACGACGTGTGGCTCGATCGCGCGGCGGGCGTCGAGCGCCCGGTGCACCTGCGGAAGGTCGCGTACGTGTTCCAGTCGCTGGCGCTGTTCCCGCACCTCACGGCCGTGGAGAACACCGCGTACGGCATGGGCCGCGAGGCGCCACGCGAGGCGCGCGCGGCGCGGGCGAGGGAGCTCCTCGCGCGGTTTCACGTGGGCCACCTCGCCGATCGGCGGCCGGACACGTTCTCGGGGGGCGAGGCGCAGCGGGTCGCGCTCGCGCGGGCGTTCGCGATGGCGCCGAGGGTCGTTCTGATGGACGAGCCGTTCAGCGCGCTCGACCACGGGCTGCGGCGGGAGCTGCTCGGGGTGGTGACCGAGATCGTGAAGGATCTCGGGGTGCCGACCCTGTTCATCACGCACCACGTGGGGGAGGCGGAGACGATCGCGGAGCGCGTGGTGCTGCTGGAGAAGGGGCGCGTCACGGGGGTGGGCGGCGCCGACATCCTGCCCGAGCGGCGGGCGACGGCGGACGGGGGAGGCCGTCCCCCTTGACGGAACTGACCTGATGACTATTCTGGTCATTCCGTGGACGCCGCAAAGAAGGACTGCATCCTGCTGCAAGCGACCCGCGCGTTCTCGCGGTTCGGGTTCAAGAAGGCGTCGATCGACGAAATCGCGCGTGAGGCAGGGGTCGCCAAGGGCACGGTCTACCTGGCCGCGGAGTCCAAGGAGGACCTGTTCTACCAGGCCCTCCACCGGGAGGTCCGCGCCTGGCAGGCGGAGTGCGCGCGCACGATCGATCCGCGCGTCCCCGCGCCCGAGCTCCTCGCCAGGCTGCTCGCGACGGCGATGGACTACGTCGAGAAGCACCCGCTCGTCCGCGATCTCCTGCTCGGGGAGACGCTGCGCGCGATGCCCGACTGGTCGGAGAGGCTCGAGGAGCTTCGCGCCATCGGGCGGACCCACGTGGTCGAGGTGCTGAGGATCGGGATCCGCCAGAAGGCGTTCCGCCCCGATCTGGAGGTGGACATCGTGGCGGGCCTGCTCCAGGACTTCCAGCTCGCCGCCTCCCGCGGTCCCCGGACGGTCGACCGCGCGGACGAGGTGGCCGATCGCGTGCGCGTCGGGCTCGACCTCGTCCTCCACGGGCTCGGCCGCCACGATGCGACGGGGCCGAGCGACGCGCCCCTCGCGCACCCCGCCGGTTGATCGGGGGAAGGTCCGCGATCCACGCCACGTACACCCGACACTGACCAAGAAACCTATTCAGTCATCCAGACCAGTCCTCCAGGGAGGACCCAGAGAAGGAAACAAGGAGCCAGCCATGCACGTCGCCATCACCGGAGCATCCTCGGGAATCGGAGCGTCCCTCGCGCGCGAGCTCGCCCGCCATGGGCACTCGCTCACGCTCGTCGCGCGCAGGCAGGATCGGCTCCGCGCCGTCGCAGACGAGATCGCGCCCGCGGCCTCGGGCGCGAAGGTGCGCGTCGTACCGTGGGACCTGTCGGACGTGAAGGCCGCGGCCGGGTGGGTCGACGCAGCGGAGGACGCGCTCGGGCCGATCGACGTGCTCGTCTCCTCGGCCGGCGCCGCGCGGCGCAGCCCGCCCGACGAGCTCACGCCGGAAAAATGGCGCGCGGCGATGGACGCGAAGTTCTTCGCGTACATCAACGTC
>SXNL01000330.1 GCA_005777185.1 Myxococcales bacterium | reverse complement strand
GGCGCCTTCCGCGATGTTGAGGGGGATCGAGGCGACAGCTCGCCGAAGTTGATCGCTGAGGTAGGCGCGGCCCCTCGGAAAGCGGTCCGCGAGCTGGTCCGCCCCCGCCACCAGCTCGCTGCTCGCACGGTAGACGTCGAGTCGCTCAGGTTCGAACCCGGCCATGCCCGCCCGTCGGCACGAACCGCGGGTTCGTTGCGCAGGAATCGGGCTCGGGCTCGGGCTCGGGCTCGAAAATGAGGGGATTCCTCAGCCCTCTCCCTTCAGGGAGAGGGAGGCCGGGAGGGTGAGGTCTGCGCGGGCTCCTCCCACCGCCTCCACGGAACCTCGTCGCCTCCCCCATCGCGCGCGTAGCGCGCGATCGGGGGGAGGCCGGCGCGCGAAGCGCGACGGGTGGGGGCACCCTCGCTCGAACGAATGCCTTATCCGAACGGCAATGGGGCTAGGCGGGTCGCGGCACCAGCGGCTCCAGGGCCGCGCGGAACCTGTCGCTCCACGGGCACGGGCGGCTCGTCGCGGGGTCCAGGCGGACGAGGCGAGTCGTCCCCTCCGCGAACACCGTGTCGCCGTGGACCGCACAGACGCGCGCGCCGAGGATGAAGCTCGACGTGCCGAGCTTGAGCGGCCGGAGCTCGATCATCAGCTCGCCCTCGCCGCGTACGGGCACCTTGTACTGGATCGTGTGCTCGGCGACGACGTGCCACTTGTCCGGGTTCACCTCGAGGTCATCCTCCCAGCGGAACCCAAGCTCGTTGAACAGCTCGCCGCGGGCGCGCTCGATGAAGAGGAGGAAGCGCACGTTGTGCAGGATGTTCAGCGCGTCGAGGTCATCGAAGTAGACCCGCTGCACCGACCGGTACGGGACGCGGAGGGCGGGCACGTCAGTCGCCGGTCACCTTGCGGCGGGCCGCCTTCTTCTTGCCCGCCTTCTTCTTGTCGTCGACGCGGCGCTTCTTCGCGGTGCGCGACGGCTTGGTGGCCTTGCGCGGCTTCGGCGCGACGAGGCACTTCTTGACCAGTTCGACGAGCTTCGCCCGCGCGTCCTCGAGGTTCTTCTGCTGGTCGCGCGTCTTCTGGCTGACGATCTGGATGCGGCCCTCGTGATCGAGCATGTTCCTCGCGAGGACGCGGAGGCGGACGCGCTGCGCGTCGGTGAGCGCCACGGTGCCCTCGAAGTCGAAGAGGAGCTCGACCTTCGACGACACCTTGTTGACGTTCTGGCCCCCGGGTCCCGATGCGCGCGCCGCGCTCCACTCGAGGTCGCTCCCGGGCAGGGTGATGTTCGGCGTGATGACGAGGGGCAGGCTCATGAAAGGGGCACTCTACCATCACGGCCAGGGCCAGGGTGGTAGAGAACGGGAACCCGTCGCCGTCACTCGGCGTCGGACTCGAGGGGGATGGCGATCGGTCCGAGGGCGGGGTCCGACGCGGGCGGCCCCGGCGCCTTCTTCTGCTCCACGCGGTTCGCCGCCAGCACGTGCGCCGGCGGCGTGTGCAGATCCCACACGAGGCCCACCCACGACAGGACCTTGAGCACGTAGAACGTCGCGTCGATTTCCCACCAGAAGAAGCCCTGGTTCGTCGCGCGCTGGTAGTAGTGGTGGGTGTTGTGCCAGCCCTCCCCCATCGTCACGATGGCGAGGATCAAGCTGTTCTTGCTCTCGTCGCGGGTCTTGTAGCGGACCCTGCCCATCCAGTGCGAGAGCGAGTTGATCGTGAACGTGCCGTGCCAGAGCATCACGGTCGACACGCCCACCCCCCACGTGAGCGCCCACCACCCGCCGAGGCCCCAGAACAGGAGCGTCATGAGCAGGGGCGGCACCCAGTACCAGCGGTCGAACCAGACGAGCTCCGGGTACTTCACGAGGTCGGGGATGCGCTTCGTGTCGGTCTTCGTGTAGCCTTGGCTCAGCAGCCACCCCATGTGCGACCAGAAGAAGCCGTCGCGCTTCATCGAGTGGATGTCCCCCTCGGCGTCCGAGTACTTGTGGTGCGCGCGGTGGTGCGCCGCCCACCAGCAGACGCCCTTCTGCATGGAGAGCGAGGCGAGCAGCGCCAGGAAGAACTGGAACGCGCGGCTGGTCTTGAACGTCCGGTGCGCGAAGTAGCGATGATACCCAGCCGTCACGCCGAACATGCGCACGTAGTACATCGCGACCGCGAGCGCGAAGCCCTTCCAGGACCACCCGAGCCAGAGCGCGCTACCGATGGCGACCGCGTGGATGGATGCGAAGGGCAAGATCCCGAGGAACGAGTAGCGCCTGTCGATGGCGTCGATGGCGTCGATGGCGTCGCGTCGCGGCCGCTCGGTCTCTTTCATGGCCGGAACGGTAGACCCGGCCCCGTCACGGCCCTGTCAGGGTTGCGCCACAGCTTGTTCCCTGTACGTTGGCGCGAAGCGAGCGCGACGTGAACGAGAAGGAGACTTCGCACCACCACGGGAGCATGGCGAGCCTCACTGTAGGCGCGCTCGGCGTCGTGTTCGGAGACATCGGCACGAGCCCGCTCTACGCGCTGAAGGAGTGCCTCAACGGCCCCCACGGGTTGAAGCCCGAGCCCGCGAACGTCCTGGGCCTCCTGAGCCTGGTCTTCTGGAGCCTCACCCTCGTGGTCACGGTCAAGTACCTGACCTTCATCATGCGCGCGGACAACCGCGGCGAGGGCGGCATCCTCGCGCTGCTCGCGCTCACGCCGAGCAAGCGCCAGCGGACGCTCGACGGCAACCTCGGGTGGATCCCGGTCCTCGTCATCGCCGGGGCCGCGCTCCTCTACGGCGACGGGATGATCACGCCCGCGATCTCGGTGCTGTCGGCGGTGGAGGGGCTGGAGGTGGCCACGCCGTCGCTCGCGCACCTCCTGCCGCCCGCGTTCGAGATCAAGGAGTACGTCGTGCCGATCACGTGCGTGATCCTCGCGCTCATCTTCATGATCCAGCGCAGCGGCACGGAGGCCGTGGGCAGGCTCTTCGGGCCGATCATGCTCGCGTGGTTCGCCACGATCGGGGCGCTCGGCGCGTACCACCTTGCCCGGAACCCCTCGGTGCTCGCGGCGCTGAGCCCTTTGCATGCCGTGCGCT
The DNA here is from genome assembly GCA_005777185.1 of Myxococcales bacterium. Lineage (GTDB taxonomy): Bacteria > Myxococcota_A > Polyangia > Polyangiales > Polyangiaceae > SXNL01. Next base: position 4,018 of record SXNL01000330.1, on the reverse strand, counting down.
TCTGTGCCGCGCACGGGTTCCATGCGTTCGTCGCGCTCGGCTCGGTCGTCCTCGCCGTGACGGGCGGGGAGGCACTTTACGCGGACATGGGGCACTTCGGGCGGCGCCCGATCCGGCTCGCGTGGATCGCCATGGTCTTCCCGTCGCTGGTCCTCTCGTACTTCGGGATGGGGGCGCTGGTGCTCGCCAACCCGGAAGCCGCGAAGAATCCCTTCTTCGCGATGGTGCCGTCCTCGCCCGGATCGGTGAACGTGCCGCTCCTCGCGCTCGTCGTGCTCGCCACGCTCGCCGCGGTGATCGCGTCGCAAGCGCTCATCAGCGGGGCGTACTCCCTCACCCACTCCGCGATCCACCTCGGCTTCTTTCCGCGCGTGACCATCCGGCACACGTCGCGTCAGGCCGAGGGCCAGATCTACGCCCCCGTGATCAACTGGATCCTCGCGGTCGCGTGCGTGATCCTCGTGCTCGTCTTCAAGGAGTCGAGCCGGCTCGCGGCGGCGTATGGCATCGCCGTGACGGGGACGATGGGTATCACGTCGGTCGTGTACTACGTGGTCGCGCGCGAGACGTGGGGCTGGTCGCGCGCGAAGGCGCTGCCGCTCCTGGTCCTCTTCCTGTCGTTCGACCTGCCGTTCCTGGCCTCGAACACGCTGAAGTTCAAGGACGGCGGCTACGTCCCCATCGCGGTCGGTGTGGTGTTCCTCACCGTCATGCTCGTCTGGAACGTCGGACGCCGCCACCTCGGCGACGTGCTCCGCGCGAAGTCGCCGCCCCTCGATGCGTTCCTTGCGAGGCTGCCCGAGCCCGACGGGGCGCCCGTCTCGGGGAGCAGCCGGACCGCCGGCGTCATCCAGCGCGTGCCGGGGACAGGCATCTACATGGCGTCGAACCCCGAGGGCGTACCGCCCGTGCTCATCCACCAGACGGAGCGGCTCCACGTGCTGCCGTGGCACGTCGTGTTGCTCACCATCCGCTTCGAGCACGTGCCCCACGTCCCCGAGGCCGAGCGCGCCACGGTCGAGGCCCTGGGCAAGGGTTTCACGCGCGTGATCGGGCGCTTCGGGTTCATGGACCGCCCGGAGGTGCCGCCGCTCCTCGCGTTCGCCTCCCGGGATCCGGCTTTCGGGGCGGAGCTCGTGGACGAGACGTACTACCTGGGTCGCGAGACGTTCATCGCGAGCGACAAGGGGAAGATGGGGTCGTGGACGGAGGGGCTGTTCGCGATCCTGTCGCGGAACTCGACGTCGGCCACGACCTACTTCGAGATCCCGCCCGAGAAGGTGCTGGAGCTGGGGTCGCAGATCGATCTGTGAGCCGCCCGACGGGGGGCTTCCCGGCGAACGGGCGCCACTCGGCCCGCGGGCGCGGCCGGGGCGGACTCGTGATATCGTGGACCGTCATGGGAACGTTCACGATGACGCACGAGATCGACTGCTCGGTCGAGACCTTCTGGAAGGTTTTCTTCGACGCCGAGTACAACACCACGCTCTTCAAGCAGGAGCTGAAGTTCCCGAAATGGGAGATCCTCGAGTACCGGGAGTCGGACACCGAGGTCTTCCGCAAGATCGACGGCCAGCCGCGGATGGACGCGCCCGCCGTCGTCGCCCGGGCCCTCGGCCCGAGCTTCGGCTACGTCGAGGACGGCACCTTCGACAAGAAGACCGAGACCTTCCGCTTCAAGATGAAGACGAGCGTCATGAGCGACAAGCTCATCAACCATGGCTCGGTCCGCGTCGAGAGGATCGGCGACCAACGTTGCCGCCGCGTCGTGGAGATCACCGCCGAGGCGAAGGTGTTCGGCATAGGCTCCGTCATCGAGAAGGTCCTCGAGCACAGCTTCCGCACGGGCTGGCAGCACAGCGCAGAGTTCATCGGTAAGTGGGTGAAGGAGAAGGGGCTGTAGGCTTGGGCGACGATCCCGAATCGACGAGCATCACCAGCAAGACGAGCAGCGTCGCGGTGAACGAGGCGCTCGCCCAGCGAGAGGCCCGCACGGCCTATCTCGTGGTGCTCGCGGGCTCCAACGTCGGGGAGACCCACAGGCTCGAGGGAGGCGACCTCGTCATGGGACGCGGCATGAACGCCAACATCCGGCTGCGCGACGACGGCGTCTCGCGGCGCCACGCGAAGCTCCTCGTGCGCGACGGGGAGATCGTCGTGGAGGACCTCGGGAGCGCCAACGGCACGATCGTGAACGGAGCGCTGGTCACACGCCGCGCGCTCGCCGACGGAGACAAGATCCGGCTCGGTACGGGGACGATCCTGCGCTTCGGGTACCACGATCAGGTGGAGGAGCGGTTCCAGCAGCAGATGTACGACGCGGCCCTGCGGGACGGGCTCACCCACGCCTTCAACAAGCGGTACTTCCTCGATCGACTCGAGTCCGAGTTCGCCTTCGCGAAACGCCACGCCTCGACGCTCTCCGTGCTGATGTTCGATGTCGATCACTTCAAGCGCGTCAACGACACGCACGGACACCTCGCGGGCGACGTCGTCCTCGTGCGGCTCGCCGAGATCGCGCGCGGGTGCATCCGCTCGGAGGACGTGCTCGCGCGGTGGGGCGGGGAGGAGTTCGTGATCCTGTGCCGCGGCATCCCGCTCGCGAACGCCGCCGTGCTCGGGGAGCGGCTTCGCTCGCGCGTGGAAGCTGCCAGGTTCGAGCACGACGGCCACCCGGTGACCATCACGATCAGCGTGGGGATCGCCGGCCTGCCCAACCCCTCGATCGCGAACGCCGTGGACCTCGTGGGCACCGCCGACCACGCGCTCTACGCGGCGAAGGACGCGGGGCGGAATCGCGTCGTCACGGGCGTGGCGCACGCCGCGCGCGAGCCGGGGGCATCCTGACGACGCCGAGCAGGCCGCCCCCGTGCGCTGCTACTTCTTGCGCGTCGAGGGCGCCCGCGAGGAGCGCCGCGCAGGGACGGACCCGCGGCGTGAGGGCGGGGGGCGGCTCGACGCGCGCCCGGCCTCCGAGCGCGCGGACGTGGGGCCCGACAGGCGGCCGGACAGGTTGCTGGCCGACTGCTTCGGCGGCATCGATCGCGGCGACCGGATGGAGTGCGGCCCCCTCTTGCCGAGGACCGGCCAGATGATGGGCGGCGGGGGGAACTCGGGCCGCGCGAGCAGGTAGCCCTGGCCGTACTGGGCGCCGGCGTCGCGAACGGCCTCCAGCTCCTCGGTCGTCTCGATGCCCTCGGCGACGACGAGCGCGCCCAGATCCTTGCACAGCACGACGATGCCGGACACGAGGCTGAACATGCGGGAGTTCCCGACCAGATCGGTGACGAGCTTGCGGTCGAGCTTGACCACCCGTGGGTGCAGATCCGCGATGTATTTGAGGTTCGAGTAGCCCGCGCCGAGGTCGTCGACCGCCAGGTGGACGCCGCGCCCGCGTAGCTCGCGGAGCATGCTCTGGCAGAGCGCGAAGTGGCTGAGCGGGACACCCTCCGTGATCTCGAGGAACACGTCGCGATCGTGGGCGAACACCGGATCATCGGGCTGCACGATCCAGCGCTCGTTGAGCTCCGCCGGGTGGATGTTCAGGAACAAGGCGTGCGAGCCCACGTTCTCCACCGCGATCTCGCGGATCAGGCGGCCCAGCTCGCCGGCGCATTCCCCCGCGACGGCAGCGTCGAACAGCGCGAGCGGCGACGCCAGCTCGGGGACCTGGCAACGCACGAGCGCCTCGTAGGCGAAGATGCGCTTCGTGCGGAGATCGACGACCGGCTGATAGACCACGGACACCTGCCGCTGCGCGATCACACGATGAATGATCGTCGATGCGGTGGGCAGCGTGGGACGCTTGCTGATGCGCACGGTCGGATACTAGTCGACTCCGCAGCCGGGTTGGCCCCAAATTCAGACGTCTCAAGAGCATGGCGGCGTCCATTAGCGTCCACCCCGGCTCCTTGCAGCGAGTGCTTGCGACGTGCGCCCGGGGCGGCGTTCCCGTAGCCGATCCATCGGTGCGTCGCGCCGCTGCTGGTCGAGGAGCGAGGGGATGAAGGGGCCTGCG
>SXNL01000329.1 GCA_005777185.1 Myxococcales bacterium | reverse complement strand
GGCGATCAGGATCTTCTTGAACACCGCTACGCCTTCTTGATGCGCAAGATCTTCTGACCGAACTCCACGGACTTCCCGTTCTGCGCGTAGATCTCCGTCACGGTACCGGAGAGCTCGGCCTCGATCTCGTTCATGAGCTTCATCGCCTCGATGATGCACAGGGCCTGGCCTGGCCGCACGACCGAGCCGATCTCCACGAACGGCGGCGCGTCGGGCGTGGCCTGCCGGTAGAACGTGCCGACGAACGGGCTCGTCACGTCGATGTTCTCGTCGTCGTCGACCGGGAGGCGACCGCTCACCGTGGGGGGCGGCACGGCGGGCCGCGGCGCCTCGTACGCGGGGGCGAGAGCCACGCGCGCGGCCGCCTCGCGACCGAGCACGACCTTGACCCGGGCGCCGTCCTTCTCGTGCTCGAACTCGGCCACGTCGCGCTCCTCCAGCAGCTCGAGGAGGTCCTTCAGCTTCGACAGATCGATGTCCATGGGCGCGCGACCCTAGCACGAATTCAGCCGCCCCGGAGCACGCCGACGAGGCCTTCGAGCGCGAGGAGGTAGCTCTCGCCGCGGAAGCCGGCCACGCGGCCGACGCAGGCCGGCGCCATCCTGGAGCGCCGCCGGTAGGCCTCGCGGGTGTCGGGGTTCGAGAGGTGCACCTCCACGCAGGGAAGCCCGACGGCGAGGAGCGCGTCGAGGATCGCCAGCGATGTGTGGGTGTAGGCGCCCGCGTTCAAGAGGAGGCCATCAATGCCCGCGGGACGGCACCCGGCCACGAGATCGCAGATGTCGCCCTCGTGGTTGGTCTGGAACACCTCCACCACGGCGCCGAGCGCCTCTCCGCGCGCGACGAGGCGTGTGTGGATGGACTGGAGGGTCTCGGTTCCGTAGAAGGCGGGCTCACGCGTGCCGAGGAGCTGGAGGTTCGGGCCCGAGATGCAGCGCACCCTGAGGGGGGCCCCGCGCCCCGGAGCACGGCGCGCGCGGGCCGGCTTCACAGCTGCGCGATGAGCCCTGGGGCCTGGGTCCGCATGAGGTAGCGGCCCTTGCCGATGTTGCCGTCCGGGCTCATCGCGAGCGCGAGGTAGTACTGATCGTTCAGCATGCGGACGATCGTCACGAGCCTGCCGGTGCCGATGGCGATCTCGTGCGCGTCGCCCGCGTCGAGGCTCTTGGCCGCGCGCTTGACGTCGCCGAGGACCACCCCGAACTCGATGCCGATCGTGTTGATGTCGAAGGTCGCCCCGTCGACGGTGTAGCTGTCGAGGGCGATGCCGTTGGAGTCCATCACGATGGCCGCGATGCCGCCGTCGGCCTTGTTGACGATGTTGCGCAGCGCGTCCTGGAACATGGGTTGCCCTCCGGGCCCGCCGCCTGGGGCCCTGCCTTCCGGACCGCGCGCGCGGCCCGACGCTGACTCTACGGAACTCTGCGCCAAACGGCCAAATAATACCGCTTGCTCCGCTTCCGGCCCCGGTCCACCCTGCGGCACCCGCCGCATGAAAGACTTGAACGTGCAGCGCCCGCGGGTTTAGGTAACACATGCGCGCGCGCTCCGGGGAACCGCCCCGCACGATGGTCCAGAAGATCCTCGCCCCGCGCGCGGACGATCCCACGCTGGCGGGCGAGTCCGTCGAGGTGAAGGTGGACCAGGTCGCCGTGACGCGCTCGCTCGAGCCCTACCTGCGCGAGGCCGGCCTCGGCGCGTCGCAGCGAGCGCGCGTGGAGGTCGCCGTGCTCCACGCGGGTGTGGCGGTGACCGGCAAGGCGGCGGGCGTCGATCCGGATCCCACGTCGATCACCCGCGCGAGGGCGGTGGGGGTGTCCGTGGCGCGTCCGGGCGCCGGCTTCGCGGGCCCCGTCCACCTCGAGCGCTTCGCGAGCCCGGCGCGGCTGTGTGTCAGCGACTCCCCGCGGCTGTCCCTCACGGGCGGCGCGGGCATGCTCTCGGTGCTCGCCACGCCACGCCAGATCGGCCAAGCGCTGGCGCGGGGTACGTGCACGCTGCGCACGCCGCGATCGGTCCACGTCCTCCTGTCGGGGCGGCTGCGACCCTTCGTGGGGCCGCGTGACGTGGTGCTCGAGCTGTGCCGACGCGGCCTCGGGGATCTCGTGCGCGACGTGGGCGAGCGGGTTGGCGCGCCCATCGTCCTCGAGGTCGGTGGGCCCTCCGCGCGTCTGCTCTCCGTCGGCGAGCGCGCCATCATCGCGACGGTGTGTTCTCGCATCGGCGCCCTCGCCGTCCTCTTCGGTGGCGACGAGCGCACCGAGGTGTTCCTTCGCGACCAGAGGCGATCGAAGGCCCACCGCTCCCTCGCACCGGACCCCGGCGCCCGCTACGAGGAGGCGGTGACGGTGGACCTCGGGGCGATCGACCCCCTCGCCGTGGACGAAGCGGGCGCCATCCGTCCGGTGCGCGACCTCGCGGGGAGGCCGGTGTCGCAGGTCGTCCTCGGCGGGGATGGCGTGACGCTGCGCGACATGATGACCGCCTCCACGCTCCTGAAGGCGAAGAAGGTCCCGTCCGGGGTGGAGTGGCTCGTGGCCGTGCCGTCGCGGCAGATGCTCGAGGTCCTCGCCGCGGACGGCGCGCTGGCGGAGCTGGTCGCGACCGGCGCGCGGATCATCGAGCCCGACGAGCGTGTCCTGTCGGGCGCGCTCTATCCGCCAACGTCCGAGGGCGCCAGCGTGCGCACGTTCGACGCGGATCCCCGCGACGCCGGCGCCGTCCGCGCGTCGGTCGAGGCGGCCGCCTTCGCGGTGGCGCACGGCAAGATCGGCGATCCGCGCGCGTTCAAGCGCCCGACGCGGGTGACCGTGCCGCGCGAGCTGCCGACGGAGGACGTCCTCATCGTGCGGGACCGGGACCCCGCCACGGCGCACCGGCGCCCGGCCCGAGAGGCGTCGCGCATCAGCCGGGAATGACCACGCGGGTGACGGTGCCGTCACCCGCGAGGCCCACCTCGACCTGCAAGGACCGCGTCGATTGCACGCTCTCGTGCGCGCCGGCCATCACGACGACGCCACGGCCGTCGGCGTCCCTGAGGTCGACGCCCACGACGTCGCCGCGCGCGTCGAGCAGGATCGACGCCTCGCGCGTGGCGACGCGTGCCGTCACGCCCTCGATCTCGAGCACGGTCCTCAGGGGTTCACGGCGGAGCGTCGTGGCGCGGCGTTCATCGAGCATCCGCCGGAGCTTAAGACCGCCCCCGCCGGCTGTCCTCGCCTCACGGTAATGATCCATCTTTTCAAGACGTTGTGCCTGCGGGCCTCCGGTCGTGGGCGGAATCGTGCCGACCTCTGCCCCGGGTCGGCTATCCTGCCGAGCCGGAGGTCCAGGGTGACGAAGGGTCGGTTGACGCGGCACGAGCTTGGCTGGCTCCTCACACAAGAGGCGCAAGGCGCGGCCACGAGGCTTCGCCAGGGTGTGCAGATCCTCCGGACGGGATCGCTCGAGGCCGAGACGACCCAGGGCGGCCCGGCCCCGGAGGGCGTGGTGTTGCCGCCGAAGTCGCCGGAGGAGGGCGACATCCACGCATCGCTCGACGCGCTCGACGACATGATGCGGATGCTGTCGAACCTCCACGCCAAGCCCGTTGCGCACTCGCGAAGGGGGCGCATCGATCTCGCGGCCCTGCTCTGGGAGGTCGCGCCGGAGGCGCGCGTGCAGATCGAGCCGGGCGGCGGGACGGAGGTCTTCGGCGACGAGGCGGAGCTCCGCCGCATGCTCCACGTGCTCACCGGTCACGGCGGCGGTCTCGGGTCGTCCATCCACGTCGGCCGCTCGGAGGGATACGTCGAGGTCGCCGTGGTCCTCGGCCCGGATCAGTCCCCGACGATGGAGACCGAGCGCATCTGGCTCAGCCGCATGGCCGTCCGCTACGGAGGGCGACACGAGCTCGAGGGAGGCATGGAGGTCCTCGCCCTGCCCGCCGACGGCGAGCGCGAGGAGAAGGAGGCGCTCATCCGCGAGCTCGACGAGGCGCGTCGCCAGGGGGAGGTCTACGCGCGCGAGCTGGCGGCGGCGCTCGACCGCAGCGACGAGCTGCCCTCGACGGTCTCGAGCTACCCTCCGGCGTCCACGGATGCGAACCGGATCGCCGTGGTCATACCGCTCGTGCGCGGCATCGCCAACGAGCTCAAGGCGGCGCTCGGGAAGGCGCCGGGGAGGGACTCCCAGCCCGACATGGAGACCCTCCGCCGCAGGGTGGCCCGGCTGACCGATCTTGCGGCCGGTCTCGGCAGCGTGGGGGAGCTCGCGCTCGATGAGCCGGCGCAGCAGGTGGATCTGGCGGAGCTCGTGCACACCGCGACGTCGCCGCTTCACGCGCGCGCGAAGACCGCGGAGGTCGACCTCGTGATCGGGCCTCCGGAGGCCGCGCCGGACGCCCCCCGGCTGAAGGCGAAAGTGCCGCCGCGGGCGACGAGCGTGCTCGTGCGCGAGCTCGTCACGCAGGCCATCGACGCGAGTCCGAAGGGCGCGACGGTGGAGGTGGGCCTCACCTCGGACTTCCTGGGCACGCGCCTCACCGTCGACGACGCGGGCCCACCGCTCCCGGCGTCGGCACGCCGCGCGTACATCGCGCTCGAGGTCGCGCCCGGCACCTACGGCCGACCCAGCAGCGTGCCCATCCACCTCGCCGCGGAGCTCGCGGCCACCCAGGGCGCTCAGTTCGAGCTGACCGACGCCCCGCTGGGCGGGCTGCGCGTCGTGGTCACGTTTCCGGCTCGAGGGGGCTGATGTCGCTGCGCATCCTCATCGTCGTGGACTCGGACTCGGTCCTCCACATGATCGAAGCCCTGGTCGCGTCCCGAGGCTACGACGTCACGACCGCGCAGACCGGCGCGCGCGGACTCGAGGAGGCCCTGGCACGGGCCCCCGATCTCGTCCTCGTGGATCTCGATCTACCCGGGCCCTTCGACGGGCTCGAGGTGTGCAAGCGGCTCCGGCAGAGCGCGCCGACGCTGACGGTCCCGATCATCGCGTTGTCCTCGCTCGAGGATGACGAGGCCAAGGCCGCCGCGCACGAGGCCGGCGTGTCGGCGTACTACACCAAGCCGTTCTCTCCGAGCTCGCTGGCCAAGGAGATCGAGTCCATCAGGACGCGTCGTAACTCTTCCATGAAGATCCGCGTCAAGGAGTGAGGGGCGCGACCCCGGGAAGGAACACGAAACATGCACGAACAAGAGTACGCCATCGTTCGAGCGCTCGTCCCCGTGGCTTGGGCCGACGGCGAGTTCGCCGATACCGAGAAGGAGATGATTCGCGCGATCCTGTCGGCCTACCGCGCGACGCCCAGCGAGGAGAAGGAGATCCTCGAGTACGCGAGCGAGCGCCGCACCCTCGACGACATCAACCTGCAGGACCTGTCGGCGCAGGATCGTCGCGTGCTCCTCCAGCAGGCCGTGCTCCTCACCTACGCCGACGGCAATCAGGCGGTGGAGGAGACGAAGCTGCTCGTCGATCTCATGAAGCGCCTCCGGATCCCCGAGGAGGAAGGCAAGGCCGTGATCTCCGAGGCGTCTGCCCGCGCGAAGAAGCTGCTCGAGCTGCTGTAGCCGCTACTTGGGCGGCGGCCCCGCCTGGATCTTCACGGGGCGTATCCCTGCCGCGTCGACGGGGAACGCCTCCATCTCCTTCTGCGTCACCTTGAGGCGCTGCCGGACCCTGCCCGCGACGAGGAGCTCGACGTCGGCGTCGCAGCGGAGCTGCTCGATCTGCGCCTGCGGGCCGACGCCGGCCAGGAGCCACAGCTCGGCGCCACGCGGTGTGCCGACGATGTGGACCGTGCCGGGCTGGCCGGTCCCGCCCACCTCGCTCCCCGGCTCGCTCGCGGGCCAGGGGTCCTGCTGGCCGGGTTTGGCCTTCGAGGGGTCCAGCTGGACGGCCAGCTCGTATCGGGCCTTTCCGTCGGGCCCCGTCTCCCACGGTGCGTCCTTGAGGATGACCACGCGCCGCGGGGCATACCCCTCCGCCGTCGCCACGAACTCGAGCCGCGGCCCCTTCGGCATGCGCTCGACGTCCGCGGGCGCCTGCCCCACGCGGAGAAGCACCTCGGCGTCCTGCGGAACCTGGCTCACCGTGAGCGACACCTTGCATTTCTGCTGCGCGCGCTCCTGGCCGATCTTCGCGAAGCGCTCCTGCTCCGCCTTCTCGCGAGCGATCTGCTCGGCCGCGCGCCCGGAGAAGAACCCGGGCGCGAACCGCAACGTGGCCGCCGCGGCGCCGCCGACGACGGCGAGCGCGAGGAGGGAGAGGACGACATGGATCCACCGTGCGCCCTTCCGCGTCGTGTCCTGCGCAGGCCTCGAGCTGTCGCTCGCGTCGATGGCAGCAGGCGCCTCGGGCCACGCCGGCGCCGCCAGAGGTAGGCCGAGCCCCACCGGTGGTGCTGCCGCGGGCGGCGCGGGAGACAGGGCCGGCATCGGCGTGGGCGGGTCGCCCGGGAGCGTGGCCTCCGGCGGCGGAGCACCGTGGACGGGTGGCCCGAAGGGTGGGGATGGAGGCCCGCTGGCATCGCCGAGCGCGAGGAGTTCGTCCACGCCGTCGCCGGGCCCACGGGCGTGGGTGAACGCGGAGGGGCCGGACGTCGCCGAGGGTCCGAGGAGCTTGTGCAGCTGGTCCGGGGGAGGGGGCGTCGGATCCAGCCCCGACATGGCCTTGAGCTCGGTGGAGACGCCCTTCTCGGTGAACGAGCCGGCCACCTCGAACGTCGCGAGCAAGCTCTCCACCTCGTCCTGCTCGAACAGGCTGTTGCGAGGCGGCTCGTCGTCGGGCTCCGGGCCGGGCTTCGCCGCGGGTGGCGGGGGAGCGACGTGGGGTGGGGCTGGCGTGGCAGCGCGTGCCGGGGGAGGTGTGAGCGCGCGGGGGGGCGCGGGGGTCGGCGCCGCAGCGGGAGCGACCTGGGGTGGTCGCGGCGAGCGCTGGATCGCAGCGGCGGGAGATCCAGGCGTGGGGGGGCGAGCGACCGGGGCGGACCTGGCGGGAACGGCCCCTGGCGCCACGAGGGGAGCCGGGGTCACGCGCCGCACCGACGGACGCATTCGGGGCACCGAGGGCTGGTCGCCGGTCGGCCCCTCGGCGATCCCGCGCGGCTTGAGCCCGGACGTCGCGTCCTGCGCCGCGCCCCGGCTCTCGAGCGGGATCTTCCGTGCGGTCTGGGCGTACCGACCGCCGCCGTGGGTGACGCGCTTGACCTCGCGCGCGAGTCGCGCGAGCGCACGCCGGCCGGCCGCCCGGTTGACCGGGATCAGGGCGGCCTCCACCTCGTCGACCAGAGCGCGGAGGCCATTGCCGCTCTTGCGTCGCGCCGTGGCCCCGAGCGCCGGGGTCTGCGAGCCGCTCACGTCCAGGAGGCGCACGAGGATGTCGCGCACCGAAGTCTCGATGTCTCCCGTCGTCTCGGTGGCGGGCTTCTGCCGCACGACGGCGACGACGCCATCCTCGCCGATGAACACCGAGGCCGTGTCGACGGCGAGCGATTGGCCGGCGGCGGCGTCCGCGATCTCGAGCGTCAGGTAGCCGGCCAGCTCTGGCGCGAGCGGGACGCGCTTGGCCTGCACCGCGGCGATCACCTCGTCGAGCGTGACGGATCCCTCGAGGCTCATGGCGCCCCTCCCCCGCGGGAGAGCTCCCGCACCGGGATCCCCTGGCTCGCGAGCCAGCGCTTCACCTCGGCGACCGTGAAGGTGCCCTCGTGGAAGATGGAGGCCGCGAGCACGGCGCTCGCGTGACCTGTCGTCACGCCGTCCCGGAGGTGCTCGAGCGTACCGACGCCCCCGCTCGCGACGACCGGGATCGTCACGGCGTCGGACACCTCGCGGACGAGCTCCAGGTCGTACCCATCCTTCGTGCCATCGCGGTCCATGCTCGTGAGCAGGATCTCGCCGGCGCCCAGGTCCGCGAGCTGTCGTGCCCAGGGGAGCGTCATGAGATCGGTCCTAGTCCTACCACCGTGTACCCACACTTCCCAAGATCTCGCAGGACCTCCCGGGTAGGCGGTGGTGCGCCGTGCGTCGACCGCCACGACGATCGCCTGGGAGCCCCACCGCCGTGCGCAGCGCGCCACGAGGGGAGGGTCGGCCACCGCGCTCGTGTTCAGGCTCACCTTGTCGGCGCCCGCGAGGAGGAGGGCCTCGACGTCCGCCTCGCTGCGCACCCCGCCGCCCACGGTGAGCGGGGTGAACGTGGCCTCGGCCGTGCGTCGCACGACGTCGAGCAGCGTCCCGCGGCCCTCCACGCTCGCGGTGATGTCGAGCAGCGTGATCTCGTCGGCGCCCTCCGCGTCGTAGCGCGCGGCGCACTCCACGGGGTCCCCCTGGTCGCGGAGCCCCTCGAACTTCACGCCCTTGACGACGCGGCCCCCCCTCACGTCCAGACAGGCGATCACACGGCGCGTGAGCAACGGCCCATCACCTCGACTCCTCGTACTGGGTGAGCAGCTTCTCCACGCTCCCCAGGTTGTTCTCGATGGCCTCCAGGACGATCTGGTTCATCATCGCGCTCGAGCCCTTCAACGCCTCGTAGTAGCGCTGCCGTTCCGTCGAGTGCACGATGGCCGGCGGGAAGCCGCTCCGGAGGAGGAGGAGGTTCATGAGCAGCCGCGCCACGCGCCCGCTGTCGGTCGGGAAGGGGAAGATCCGCAGCAGGTCGTAGTGCGCCCGCGACGCGAGCCGGAGCGGGCCGCGCGCCTTCTTCGTCTCCGGATCGTTGATCCAGTCGACGACCTGGCGGACCTTGTAGTTGATCTTGTCCGGCGGCGCGTACTCGTGGAAGTAGAGCCGGTGCTGGGGGACGTCCTTGCGGTACCGCACCGTCTTGAGGTCGCCCTCCTCGGGGTGGAGGATGAGGAAGAGGCGCTTGATCACGTCGACCGTGATCGGCGCCTTCTTCTTCGCGGGTTGCGGGGCCGGCTTGGGCACGACGCCGGGCGCCCGTCGCGAGCAGCCCGCGAGATCGTGGATGTAGTCGATCGCCTCCCGGTGGCGGCGGATCTCCGCGAACAGCGGCTGCATGCCGGACTCCGGGGGTGCCACGGCCTCCGGATCGAGCGCGAGGCGGAGCTCCTGCTCGCTGTACACGGAGCCTTCGATCGCGCTGTCGTGGTAAATCCACGACATGTCCAAGTTTTGCGCGTAGCGCTGCTGGAAGCGTGGATCGGTGCGCTGCATGCGCGCCTCCAGCGCCTCGGTGCGCTCCTCGAGCGACGGTGTCCTCGCGCGCGCGGGCGCCAGGGGTGCTCGGACGCGCTTCTTCTTCGCGCTGGCAGGGGCTTTCGAGGATGTCTTCGCGCGCATATCGATCGCCCCAGGCTCGGGAAAGCTAATGAAATCGGGCGTAACAGGTCAAGGTTGTTGAGCTTGACCATGCGTTCAGGACGGGTTAGAGATACTGAATGCTTGTACAGCTATCGATCCGGAACTTCGCGCTGCTGGAGGAGGTCGTGGTCGAACTGGCGCCGGGTTTCAACGTCGTCACGGGCGAGACGGGCTCGGGGAAGTCGATGCTGGTGGGCGCGCTCGGCCTCCTCCTCGGAGGGCGCGCGAGCGCCGACCTGGTGCGACGGGGCGCGGCCTCGGCCGAGGTCGAGGGGCGATTCCGCGGGGCGGACGGCGAGGTCGCGGTTCGCCGCCTGGTGCAACGAGGAGGACGGAGCCGCGCGTTCGTGGATGGTCAGCCCGTCACGAGCGGCGAGGTGGCCCGCCGCGCCCTCGCGCTGTGCGAGGTCTCCTCGCAGCACGAGAGCGTGGCGCTGACGGATCCGGGCGCGCACCTCGACCACCTCGACCGGTACGCCGGGACCTTGCTGGATCGCGCGAGCCTCTCCGCGCAGGTGCACGCCCTGGTGGAGATATCTCGCCGGCGGAGCGCCGCCCTCGACCGGGCGGCGTCCCAGGCGGACCGGGCAGAGCTCCTGGCCTTCCAGCTCCGAGAGATCGACGATCTCGACCCCCAGCTCGGCGAGGAGGACGAGCTGGCTCGCCGTCGCGACGTGCTCAGGCACGCCACGAAGCTCGAGAGCCTCACGCGCGGTGCGGCGTCGACGCTCCTCGATGCCACCGCGGGCGGCCCCGCGCTGCTCGACGCGCTGCTCCGGCTCGCGGGCGAGGTGCGCGCGGCCTCTGCCCTGGATGCGTCGCTGCTGCCAGCGGTCGGGGCGCTCGACACGGCGTGCGGAGAGCTCGCCGTCGTCGGTCGCCAGCTCGAGCGCTACGCCGAGGAGGCGGAGGCCGATCCGGCATCGCTCGATCGCGTGGAGGAGCGGCTGTTCCGCTTGTCGAAGCTCCTCGCCAGGCACGGGCCGACGACCGCCGACCTCCTCGAGCACCGTGCGCGCCTCGCGGCCGAGCTCGCCGCGATCGAGGGCGCGCCCGCCCTCGTCGTCGAGCTCGATCGCGCGCTCGAGGAGGCGCATGTCTCGGCGGCCTCGGCGGCGCTGGCGCTGTCGGCGTCCCGGAGTCGTGCGGCCCGCCGGCTGGGCGACGCGATCGCCTTGGAGCTCGCCCGCCTCGGGATGCTCGGCGCGCGCGTCCTGATCGACGTGGCCCCCCAGCCCCCGAGGGAGGGCGGGCTCGACGTGATCGTCTCGCGCGGCGGGGCGGGGGGTACGCCGTCGCGCCTCACGCCGGACGGGGTCGATCGCGTGGAGATCCTCCTGTCCGCGAACCGTGGCGAGGCGCCGCGCCCGCTGCGGAAGATCGCGAGCGGCGGCGAGCTCTCGCGCGTGCTGCTCGCCCTCAAGCGCGTGCTGGCGGACGACGGCGGCGGGGCGACGCTCGTGCTCGACGAGGTGGACGCGGGCGTGGGCGGTGCGGTCGCGAGCGCCATCGGTGAGGCCATCCGCGACATCGCGCGCCACCGCCAGGTGATCTGCATCACCCACCTCCCGCAGATCGCCGCCCTCGCGGACGCGCACTTCGTCCTCGACAAGGCGAGCCGCGGCGACCGCACGGTGAGCCGTGTGCGCCCGCTCTCGGAGGAAGGTCGGGAGGCGGAGATCGCTCGCATGATGGCGGGCGCGCACGCAGGCGCCGCCGTGCGTGGCGCGGCGAGGGATCTCCTGGCGCGATCGCCACGCTCCGCAGGTTCGCGCCCGGCGAGCAGCGTCCGGCTGAGGGCCGTCTGACGATCAGGCGTAGACGGTCGCGACGTTTTCGCTTCGCATCAGGGTCTTGCCCCGTTGCGTGAGGATCTCGGCGCCGTGCTGGGTGACGAGAAGCGTGTGCTCGAACTGAGCCGAGAGGCTGCCGTCCCTGGTCGTGACGGTCCAGTTGTCGATCGGATCGATCTCGACTTCCCAGCCCCCCAGGTTGACCATCGGCTCGATCGTGAAGGTCATCCCCGCGCGGATGCGCTCGCCGGAGCCGCGCTTCCCGAAGTGGTGGACCTGCGGATCCTCGTGGAACTTCCGGCCGATGCCGTGGCCGACGAAGTCGCGGACGACGCTGCACCCCTCGCCCTCGACGTATTCCTGGATGGCCGCGCCGATGTCGCCGAGGCGCGCGTTGTGTTTGACCTGGGCGATGCCGATCTCGAGCGCACGCCGGCACACCTCGGTGACACGGCGCGCCTCCTTGCTCGGCGTGCCGATGTAGAACGTGGCCGACGTGTCGCCGTAGAACCCCTTGTAGAACGTCGTCACGTCGACGTTCACGATGTCGCCCACACGGAGCACACGCGGGCCGGGGATGCCGTGGCAGACGACATCGTTGATCGACGTGCAGACGCTCTTGGGGAACTTCTTGTAGTTCAACGGGGCAGGGAACGCGCCGCGTCGCACGGTGTCCTCGTGGACCAGCGTGTTGATCTCCTCGGTCGTCATCCCCGGGCGGATGCGCTCGCCGACGAGCAGGAGCGTCTCGGCGGCCATCTGGCAGGCGACGCGCATCTGCTCGATCTCGCGGGGGCTCTTGATGTCGACGGCCACGACCTCTCCCATTTGGCTGCAAAACTTGCGCTTGTCAACGCGCGCGATTCTTCGCAGGCCGGTTCTCGAGGCCGCGAGGGGGGCCCGTGACCGGCTGGACGCGCTACTTCAGCCGCTGCAGGCTGATCGCATCCACCACCGCGCTCACCATCTCCTTGGAGTCGGGGCTGAGGTGGAAGTGGAGCTCGCTGTCCCCGTCGGGCCGGACGAAGAGGCGCACGAACGCGATGAACGGGCGGTTGACCAGCCGCGCCCCGAAGCTCTTCATGATGCCCTGAGAGGCGCTGCTCTTGTCGATGCGCACGTTGAACGTCTCTCCGGGCGGGGGGTGGTCGCCGTGCAGCTTCTCGACGGGTCGAAGGCCTATGGTGAACGTCGCGCCGGTCTCCTCCTGCTTGGTGGTCACGGTCGCGACGCGCACGCGCAGCACGGCGTCGGAGACCTGGGCGCGCTCCCGCAGGAGGGCGTCCGAGCGAGGAGCGAAGCTGCGATCGACGTCGAGGCCGACGGCCGCGGGCTCGACCGCGTCGTCGAAGAGCTCGGTGGCGTGGCCGCTGTACGCCGGGAGGGGTCGCGAGGGGGCATCCGCCGGCTTGTCCGGGCAGCCCGCCACGAGCAGCGCGAGGCAAGTCACCAACCAACGCATGGCGTGCACACTAGACCCTCGGCTGGGCGCCGGTCTACCCCGGAAAACCGGCTCGGGCCGCCGGCTCGGCTTCGTCCTCGGGCCCGATCCGCGCCGCGTGGCGTAAGCTTTCGCTTGGGCTTCACGTTGGGCGGGTGCTAGAAACCAAGCAAAAGCGAACCTCGAGGAGCTGAACGCATGAAACCGACAAACTGGGCCCTTGGCGCGTTCGCCCTGATCGCGCTCGCGCACTGCAACACGCCGCCGCCGAAGCAGGCCGACGCGCCAGACCCGGGGGCCCCTGGCGCCACGAGCGAGGCCGCGGGTGGCGCAGGCGCAACGTCGGGCAGCTCGGGTGGGTCCGGGTCGGGCTCCTCGTCGTCCGGTGGCGATCCGCTCGCCGCCGTGGGAGCTCCGAAGGGCTCATCGGGGCCGCAGCCGAAGGGCGAGCCCGGTCAGGCCGCCTCGCTCGCCACGATGCTCGAAGGGCTCAAGTGGGGCATCACGCCCGAGGCGATGACGAAGGATTTCACGAAGGTCGGCGGCATCATCTGGAAGGACTACGACAAGCAGCTCATGAAGGCGTCGGGCCCGCAGGTGCAGGCCATCGAGCAGGAGCGCCAGCACGCCGCCGACGCGGTCGATCGCAACTACATCCCGTTCGACGGCAGCCGCCCCATCGCGCTCGACTCCACCGGCCTGCGCAGCGAGTTCTCGTACAAGAACGGCGAGGGCTTGGTGTACGTCGAGCGCCCCACCGGCAAGACGTATTACTTCTTCTTCGGCGTCGACAAGGACAACCCGCAGAACAAGAAGAACGGGCGGCTCTGGAAGATCTACCGCGAGTACAAGCTCGGCGCGGACGGCGTGATGGGCAAGGACTTCCTCACCGCCGTGAACAAGCTCGGCGCGCAGTTCGGCGTCATGGGCCGGGTGCAGCCTGCGAACCCCGAGCAGGGGCTCCCCTTCACGACGGTGGACTGGGCCGACCCGCAGGGCAACCACCTGCGCGCGGTCGACCGCACGCCCGAGGGCTTCGTCGGCGTGGTCACCGAGGAGATGTCGACCTTCAAGAACCTCGCGGCCCTGCGCCCGAACAAGCTCGTGGATCCGACGGAGATGGACCCGACGGTGTCGGCGGTGTCCGGCGGACACAACCGCGTCGACCCGAACGCCGCGCGCACCGCGCCGAGCGCCAGCGCAAGCGGGAAGAAGGGCCAGCCCGCCCCCAAGACCGCACCGCCCAAGAAGTGATCGCGTCGACAGTCGAGGCCGACGGGCTCCGGCGGGGCGTCTCCGCCCCCTGACCCGAGGCCTCAGACCTTCTCTGCGCCAGGCGGCACGCGCCAGCCCGTGGTCACCTTGACCGACGCCTTGGGCAGCACGCTGCTCACCGCAGGCGTGAGCAGTGTGTCGCGCGTCATGGTCGCCCCGGGGCAGCCCGCGCACGTCCCGGCGAGGTGGATGTGGACGTCCTCGCTCGTCGCTGTCACCACGTAGAGCTGGCCGCCGTCCGCGGCGACGAGAGGGCCCGCGAACTCCTTGCAGGCGCGAATCACCTTCTCACGCACAGACGCGCCTTCTTCCATGAAGCATCGACGTTACCATGAACCTTTGGTATATTTCACGCTCCCTCCGGAGGCACTCGTTGGCGAGGTACAGGCTGCGTTTCTTGCTGCAGGAGTTCGATCTCCCGCATGGGACGACGGTCCTCGGTCGTGGCACCGAGTGCCACGTGACGATCGAGGATCCGCTCGTCTCGCGCCAGCATGCGCGAATCGTCGTGGACGACGAGGGCGCGACGATCGCCGATCTCGGGAGCCGTAACGGCGTGCGCGTCAACGCGCAGGTCATCCACGACGCCACGCGCCTGTCGGACGGGGACCGGATCCGCATCGGGACGCAGGAGCTGGTCTTCTGCCGGATCGAGGCGACGCGCTGGACCGTGAAGACGACAGGCTTCCTCCGGCACTGCGCCAACTGCAAGCTCCCCTACCCGGAGGAGGTGGCGACCTGCCCGAACTGCGGGGGCTCCGACTCGCTCGAGCGGGACACGCTCTCCGGGAGCTTCGGCGCCGAGGATCGCGCGTCGTGGAGCCTCCAGCTGCTCATCGAGGTGCTCGAGAAGGCCATGACGATGGGACGCATCGAGGACGCCGAGCGCGTCATCCGACGGGCGACCGCCCAGGTCGAAGCGCGCGTCCTCCAGGACGACACCGTCGACGCGACCCAGCTCGAGGCCATCGCCCGCCACGCGATCGGCGTGAGCAGCGCGACGCAGGACGCGACGTGGAGCCTGTGGGTCACCCAGGTGTACCGGCGCGCGGGGCTCCTCCCGCCAGCCGGCATCGTGACGGCCCTCGGGGACGTGGTCGCCAGGTTTCCCGACGTGGGCGTGGGTCTCGCGGAGCTGGCGACCCACTTTCGCGATCGGGCGCCCGCCTCGGGAGAGGAGGGGCGCCTCGCCCACCTCGTCGAGGTCAGCGAGGCCGTCTGGTCGCGCGACGCGCCCGTCACGCTCAACTGATCGAGCGCGCACACCGCGTGGCCCTGGCGGACTGAAGAAGACTTGCCGCGCCAGGCGATCGGGAGGTATTTCAAGCTGGAGGTCAGCCTGGAAACACGATGCGGTATCGCCTTCGGTACTTGCAGCACGACTTGGAGCTAGGCGAAGGCGAGTTCGCGGTCGGGCGCAACGCAAGCTGCCAGCTCTCGCTGGACGATCCGCTCGTCTCGCGGCGCCACGCGATCCTCGAGGTCGGCGCGAGCGGCGTCACGGTCGAGGACCTGGGTAGCCGCAACGGCGTGCTCGTCAACGGCGTGCGCATCGAGGGCCGCGTGCCCGTCGCCGTGGGCGACCGGATCCTCATCGGCTCCCAGGAGCTGACCCTGCTGGCGGGCCGAGAGCCCACCGCGCCCGTCGCGAACATCCCCAAGATGACGCTGCCTCGGGTCGCGATAAACACGCCGAGCGGGGGTACGCCGCGCGTGGAGCCCGACCCCGAGCCCAGCATGATTCGGCGCGCGGACCAGTTCAAGACGCTGGGAGGCGTGGCCGAGAAGGCGCTCGCGATGGGCAAGGCACCGGAGGCCGAGCGGCTCCTCGCCTCCGCCCTGGCGGACGTGATCGAGTCCACGCGGGCGGGTCGCTTCCTCCCGCCGATGCTCGTGGATCAGGCCGCCAAGTTCTCCGCGAAGCTCGCGACCGCGACCGGCAAGGGCGGCTGGGCCGACTACGTCATCGAGCTCTACGACGCGCAGAAGCGGCCGCCTCCCGCGGCCGTGATCGACGAGCTTTACAACGCGATGCGGAAGGTCACCGCGGTCGACATGCCCCGGCTCCGCGGGTACATCGCGAACCTCAAGCCTTACGTCCCGAGCTACAGCCCGGCGGAGCGCTTCCTGTTCCAGCGCCTCGAGGGACTCGAGCGGCTCGCGGCGCTCCGCTAGCCTGGCTGGCGGGCACGGGCTCGGTCTCGCGCTGCCACGCCAGGTTCATGCGGGCGCTCTCCTCGATCGCGCCACGGAGGTCCGGGTCCTCGATCGCGGCGAGGTGGTGCGCGAGGTCGGGGGGCAACGGGACGGCCGCAGGCGCGCGCGTCGTGCGGCGGCGCTCGGGCGGCCGGTCGGGCGGGGCGATCTCGCCGACGCGGAAGTGAAGGCGTTTCACGTCCAGGCCCGCGACGCGGAGGCGCGCCAGGATCGCTTCCGACAGGAGCGAGAGCTCGGAGGCCCACACGCTGCTCGCCACCCTCACGACCAGCACGCCCTGCTCGACGCGGATGGGCTCCGCTCGCGAGGCGATGCGCCCGCCGACGGCCTCCCGCCAGAGCCGCGCGCTGATGGGCGCGCGAATCCTCGCGAAGCGCGCGTCTCCCGAGCGGGAGAGGACGTCCTCGATCCCCTCTGGCCTCCGGAGCGGTTGCCGGAAGCGTCGCTTTCGGGACATGACCACTGCATAGCACGGTCGTCGGCGCACGCCGGGCTTGCCGCCGCGTCGGCTTCGTTCTACGTACACGCGCACCCATGTGGGAGATCAGCCAGGAAACGGTCGTCGCCGCCGCGCACCAGCTACGCTTCGCGCCGGGCGAGGGTGAGCGCCTCCACGGCCACAACTGGCGGATCCGCGCCACCGTCCGCGCGAGCGCGCTCGACGCCCGGGGCTTCGTCCTCGATTTCGCGGATCTCGGGGCGACGCTCCGCGCGCTGGTGGAGCGGTACGAGCACGTCTTCCTCAACGAGGTGAAGCCGTTCGACGATGTCAACCCGACCGCCGAGAACCTCGCGCGCGTGGTCGCCGACGACCTCGCGGCCAAGGTCGACGACGCACGCGTCCACATCCACCGCGTCGACGTCTGGGAGAACGACGTCTGCCGCGCGACGTACTACCGCTGACCGGGGTTGACCGGTAGGAGCGCGACGGGACCTCTCGGCGCGTCCGGGACGACCACCGCACCCCGGGAGTCGGTGTACGCGATGCGCACGAGGCCGTCGGCGTGACGCACGGCGCACGGCGCGAAGGGCCGCGGCGTCGCGGCGCCCCCTGGGACGACGTAGAGCGTGACGGCGGACGTCGCCTTGGGGGGCGGGGACAGCGGTCCCCGGCAGGTCGCGGCCACGCGGGGGGAACGATCCGCCTGCGCGCAGCGCTCGAGCGCTCGTGTGTCCTCACGCGCCCGATCGGGCTCTGCCGCGCGGGTCGTGGCGATCGCGAGCGCCGCGGCCGCTCGCACGATCTCGTCGGTGTCGCTCGCGAGGGCGCGGCGCTCCGGGGCGCCGTCGCCGCAGCGCGCGCCGGTGAGCGCGAGACCGGTGAGCGCGTTCGCGCGAAGGTAGGGCCGCGCGTGGGCGACGAGTGGGCAGAGGGCGTTCTCGACGAGGTCACGCCGGCTCAGGCGCGCCAGGGTCCGCCCCAGCGCCGCGACCGCGTTCACGGCCACGTCGGCGTCCTGACCTCGCGCGAGGGTCGAGAGCACGGTGACGTCCGCGGCCGTGGCGAGCGAGCCCAGCGAGCCAACGGCGGCCGCGCGCGCGAACGGATCGGCGTCGGACGCCAGGGCGAGCGCCGCGGCGCGGGCCGCGGGATCGCCGACATGCGCGGCGAGGAGGTTCGCCACCGCCCGTCGGTCCTCCGGAGCGGGCGACCTCGACAGCGCTTGTACCCGCGCCCGCGCGCCGGGCGCGGTGGACATGCCGAGCGCCGCGAGCACGGCGTCCCGCTCCGTTCCGACGGCGATCTCGAGCGCCCGCCCGAGGTGCTCCGTCGCCCGGTCGTTCGGCGTGCGCGCGAGGATCCCGGCCAGCGCGGCGAGGTGTGCGTGCCGATCGATCTCGTCGTTACGGGAGAGGCGGAGCAGGATCTCGTCCCGGGCGCGGGCGCCCCCCGCGAGGGAGAGGGCCGACGTCGCGCGCAGGCGCACGGTGGGATCCGCGTCGTCGATCTGCTCGAGCAGCGCGTCGTCCACAGCCGCGGCCGCGCCGAGCGTGCCGATGGCGTCGATCGCGGCGATCCGGGTCGGCAGGTCCTTGGAGCGCGTGAGCTCGGCGAGGAGCTGCGCGGCGCGCGGCGCGCCCGAGCGGCCGAGCAGGCCGATCGTCGCCACGCGCTCGTGCGGCACGAGACGCGGGTTCTTCAGGGCGGCGACGAGCGGCTCGACGGCACGTCCGTCCGGCCGTGCTGGGTCGAGGAGCGCACCGGCCGCGTGGATGGCCTCGGCGCGGACGAGCTGGCTGGGGTCCGCGAGGAACTCGAGCACCACCGGGACGTGCTCCTCGGAGCCGGCGAGCGCGAGGGCGCGGAGCGCGGCGGGCGGAGGCAGGACGCCCTTGCGCATGGCGGTGACGACGACGCCGACCTGCGCGCGGGCGTTCAGCTCGCCCAGCACCCACGCGGCGCTCGTGGCGACGTTGCCGTTCTCCCGACGCTCGAGCACCGCGATCATCTCGGGGATCGCGGCGGACTGCGCGAGGACGAGCGCCTGCCGGACGGGTGTGGTCTCGAGCGAGCCGGTGGCGTCCTCGGCGGTGCCGAGGACCTGCGCGAGCGCGTGCACGGCGGCTGGCGTCCCGATCCGTCCCATCGCGGCGAGGGCCGCGTGCCGCACCGGCGGCGCGCGATCGGAGAGCAGCGGAGCGATGGCGTCGATGGCGTCCGGAGCCTTGAGGCGACCGAGGGCGGCGAGCGCCTCGACCCGCACGTCGATCACGTTGTCCCGGAGCTGGAGGAGGAGCGCCTGAGAGGCGCGGAGGTCGCCGAGATCTCCCAGCGCGCGCGCGACGGCCTGCCGCACTTCGGGGACAGAGTCCTGGACCTTCCCGACGAGCGGAACCACCGCGCGCGGATCCCCGAGCCGGGCGAGCGCGCGGGCGACCTGCGCGCGGACCGGCGGGCTGGAATCGTCGAGCTTCCCGAGGAGGGGCGCGACGGGATCGCCCGTTCCCGGCGTGAACGGGCGGCCCGGCGTCGCTTGCGAGGCGAGGGCATCGGCGGCCGCCGCGCGGACGAGGGGATCTTGATCCCCGAGCGCGCGGGCGAGCGCCGCCGTGGCCCTCCCGCGCCCGAGGGCTCGCGCGACGTCGCAGGCCGCGAGCTTGAGCTTGCCGTCACGCTCGCCGAGCCAGGGGAGCACGGCGTCCACGGCCTCTTCCATCTGGAGACGGACGGCTGCCGAGGCGCCGGCGATCCGGACGTCTGGATCCGGATCCTCGAGCGCGGCCCGCACGAGCGGAGCCGCCCGGGTGCGGCCCAGGCTCGGTAGATCGCGCGCAGCCGCGCGTCGCACGGACAGATCGGAGGACGCGAAGCCCCGCTCGACGCGGTCGGCGACGTCCGGCCACGCAAACGCGGCCGCAGTCCCTCCGCGGGTGATCAGCGCGACCATCAGGAGGGCAGGGAGGACGCGTCGCGCGTTCATCTGCCGCGAGCGTAGCACCCTTTCACGCGAGGCCGCCGCGTCGCCTGACGAGCCAGTGCGTCCCGAGCGTGGACGCCGCGAGGAACGCCCACACCCACGCGGGAAGCGCCGGCGTCACGTGGCGCTCCGCGTTGATGACGGTCGGCGGCGGCACGGGCACGTCGATCGGGCCGTCCGCGAACGCGAACGTACCGCCCGCGGCGGCGGCAAGCTCGCGCAGGCGCGCGCCGTCGGGCCGCGAGTCCGCCCACTCGTCGCCGCCTGCCTCGCACGCGAAATCGTGACGTGTGGAGAGCCCCTCCCCGATGGACAGGCGCGCAGAGTAGCCACCCGCGTCGAGGGATCCGAGCTCCACCGTCGCCGTCTCTCCCGAGGCGGTGGTCTCCACGCTTCGCCGCGGCATGCTCGCGTCGAGCCGGGTCAGCGCGGTCGTAATGCGTGTATTCTGCAAGTGAAGCGCGGAGCGCACGCGCAACCGGACCGGCTCGCCCGCGACGCACCCGCCGGGGACGTCCACCTGCGCCGGCTCGAAGCGAGGATCGCGCATGAGCCAGCCGAGCATGCCGTCCCACAGCGCGCCGTGCGCGCGCGCAGCCGTCCGGGCGCCGAGCGGCGAGAAGTCGAGCAACCAGGCGCCGTCCACCGCGAGGGCGATGGATCGCCCGTCGCCCTGGTCTCCGACCGCGAGCACCGGCATCGGTGTCCCGGCGCGCGTCCGTCGCGTCGGGTGGGTCCACAGCACGAGGGCTCCCGCTCGCGCGGTACCGAGTACGTTCGCGCCCGGCATCTCCGGGAGCTCGTCGCCGACGACCCCGCGGAGCGGGCCCAGGAGTCGCGCGGCGGCGCCCTCCTGGGTCCACGCGGGCACGAGCGGCGCCACGTCCGCGCCCTCCGCGTTGGCGGAGCCGTCCAGCTCGACCGGCAGCACCTCGGCGAGAGGCGTCCCGGCGTATCCGCCCGCGACGAACGAGTTGGGTCCCCCCACCATGATCAAGCCACCGCCGTGTCGCACATAGCGCGAGAGGGAAGGGAGGTGCTTCACGAGCCCGTAGGGCTGGGCGTCGAAATCCTGGAGCACGACCGCGTCGAACGAGGGCAGGTGCGTGTCGAACAGCTCGTCGACCGGGAAGCGGATGAGCGCCAGATCGTCGGGGTCGGCCTGCGGGTTGTCGGCCGGTGTACGGAGGATGAAGAACGCCACGAGATCGACCGAGGCGTCCTGCTTGAGCCAGCGCCGCAGCGCGCGTACGTCCTGCGTCGCGCGCCCCGCGACGTGGAGGACGCGCACGCGCTCGCGCACCACGCCGAGCGCGAGCAGACGTCGGTCGTTCTCGCGGATCTCGTCGCCCTGGGGGGCGCCGATGGCGATCTCGACGATCCTCGCCCCGGCGCGCTCCATCGTGACGGTGAGGTCGACGACGGCCTTCCCGCTCGTCACGTCGGCGATCCCGGACGCGAGCAGGGCCGGCGGCCCGTCCTCCCGCAGCTCCTTCGCGGTGACCGTCAGCTTGTCGCAGTCGAGCCCGCCGCCGCAGGCGACCTCCACCCGGATGGGCACGGGGACGTGCGCGACCGCTGCGCCGGCGGTGCTCGCGCGTCGCACGCTTGCGTCCTTCGGCGTCCGCCGTGTCGTGGCGATGGTGTGGATGGGCACGCCCACGGTCCGTGCGGCCGCCGCCAGCGCCGGGCGGGAGGCCCCCTCGGGGGGATCGTCGAGCTGCCCATCGCTGACGACGACGATGGCCTTCGGGCGCTCGTCCGGAGACTCCGCGACCGAGCGGAGCGCGAACGCCAGATCGCTGCGCGGATCACCCGCGCGCGCGCGGCCCTCGTTGCCCGCGAGCGGTCGCGCGGGCCCGTCCCCGAAACCGAGCACCGCGAGCCGCGCGTCACGCGATCGTCCCGCGAGCGCGGCGAGGGCGCGATCGCGGACCTCGGCCCGGGTCGTCCCCTGATCCGCGAGCGCCATGGACCTCGAGACGTCGGCCAGTACGACGACACGCGCGCCGACGGAGCTCTCCCGCGCGGACACGCGGACGGGCCGGAGGATCGCCGCGAGGACGATCGCGATCGACAGCGCGCCGGTTCCGAACACGACGGCGCCACCTCTCCGCGTCCGGGTGAGCTCGACGACCAGGCAGATCAGGCTCACGGCTCCGAGGATCGCGGCGATCGCCGCACACCAGGGCGGCAGATCCCCGCTCACGGCGAGCCTTCGCGAGAGCTCCATCTAGGGCTCGCCCCGCGGCCCGAGGACGGCGCGCCGCCGCATCAGGGCTGGCGCGTGGACCTGATCGTCCTTGTAGTCGGAGCACAGGGCGTACATGGCGATGTTGACGGCAAGGCGGACGGCGCGCTCGCGCTGCGTATCGCCGTGGGGCAGGACGGCGTGCTCCCACGCCCCCGTCGGGCCACGGGCCAGGGCGCCGCCGAGGTCGTGCGAGGAGAAGATCACCTGCGCCGCGCCCCCGCGCACGATGGCGTCGAGGTGCTTCTGCCCCTCCACGCGCCCCTCGGCGCGCCTGAGGAGGTAGAAGCTCTTGAACACGACGTGATCCGGGCCGATACGGATGGGGACCGTGTCGGGAAGCACGCGGGCGAGCTCGCGGCGCGCGCTCCTCCCGAACGCGCTTGGCTCGCCGCGCTCGCCGACGCCGGCGTCGTCCACGAAGAGGAGCCCTCCGAGCGCGAAGAACCTCCGGAGCCCCATGACCTCGCCGGGCGTGAAGCTCGCGAGCTCCGCGTCGCCGCTGAGGTACAGGAAGGGGGCGCCCGTCACGTCCGGCGCGTCGGCGCGCACGGTCGTCGGGGCGCGGCGGGCCGGGGCGCTCGTGCGCTGGATGACCTCGAAGGACCAGCGGGCCGGCGCCGAGGGCCGCGCCGCGCCCGTGAGCGACCCGACGAGCAGGATTCGCGGCTCGAACGCGCCGACGTCGCCGAACGCGGCGGCGGGCCGCGGCAGCGCGAAGAGGAGTCCCGCCGCGGCGAGCGCGAGAACGATCCATGTCGCGGCCCTCGTCGGCATCCCGCCGGAGTGTACTCCGCTCGCGGGCGCCGTACAGGCAGCCGCGCGCCCGGCACCTTGCCCTCACGGGCGCCGAGGTGCATCCTCTGCGCCGACATGCAGCTGCCGGCGGCGGTCGTGGCCATCTTCCTTGTCGGATCGGGCGACGATCCATCGGCCGCCCAGGCCGCGATGCGGGCCGCGCTCTCGCTCGAGAACAACGTGGTGTTCGCGACAGGCGAGCCCCCGCCCGCGGAGGCGGCCGGCTTCGGTGCGCGCGTCGGCGCGTCGCTCGTCGCGGTCGTCTCGTTCGACCCGGCTCGCGGCTCGGCGCGTCTGCGCGTGCAGCCCGCTCCGCAAGCGGAGTGGATCGAACGCGAGCTCGCGTTCGACAGCGCCGACGCGGAGGTCGAGCGCGCGCGGGCCGTGGGCTTCGCGATCCTCTCCATGTTGCCGTCGAGCGAGCCTCCGGCGCCGCCGCCCCCCCCTCCGGACCGCGGGCCCTCGGGCGATCGCGCGCGGCGCTTTCCCTGGGTGCTCGAGGCAGGAGCGCTCGCCACGGTC
The DNA here is from genome assembly GCA_005777185.1 of Myxococcales bacterium. Classification (GTDB taxonomy): domain Bacteria; phylum Myxococcota_A; class Polyangia; order Polyangiales; family Polyangiaceae; genus SXNL01. The sequence continues at coordinate 39,128 of SXNL01000329.1, read as the reverse complement.
GGGGTGGGCGGGGCTGCGACCGCGCTCGGTGGGGTCGCGGGAGGTCGCGTGTTCGTCCGGGGCCCGGCGTTCCTTCACGCCGGTCTGTCGGCGCGTCGCGGCGAGGTGAGCAGCGCTCAGGCATCGACCACGTTCGTCACGGCCGCGGCAGGGGCGGGGCTCTCCACGAGGGTCGCCCCGGGCTGGGTCGTCGGGGGGCGGACCGACCTCGTCCTCCAGCACCTGCAGATCTCCCGCGTCTCCCCGAACGCGGACGAGTCCGGAGGGCGGTGGGTTCCGGGGGTACAGGTGCTCGGGGAGGGCGGGCTTCGCCTCTCGGACCATGCGCTCGTCCGTGCTGCCCTGGGCGCGGAGATCGCCTTCGGCCGTACCGCTGTCGTCGTTGGCGGCACACGCACCGGTGTCGTCCCACCCCTACGCACCCTTCTGGAGCTTGGCGTCGCGGTGGAGTTCTGAAAGAGCGCCTGCTCTTTCCAGCCGGGGGTACTCTAACAACGCCATGTCCCACCCCGCCCGGGGGGAGCGCGCGCAGTTGCGCTTGCTCCGCTCCAGCGCAACCCCCGAGAAGCCCCCGCCCCCGCCGGCGCTCGACGACAGCGAGCTCCTGGCGGAGCTGCGTCGAGGCGGCGCGGACGCAGCGACGTCCCTCTACCGGCGCGCCCGCCCGGCGGTGGTGCGCACCGTCGGCAGGCTCCTCGGTCACGGCGACCGTGACGCGGAGGACCTCGCCCAGCAGGCCATGATCGCCGTCGTCTACAGCATCGAGCGCGTCCGCGGCGACTGCGCGCTCGACTCGTGGATCTCGAGCGTGACCGCGAACGTCGTGTACAAGCACATCCGACGGCGAAAGACCGAGCGCCGCATCTTCTCCACGGACCAGCCCGAATCGCCCCCCGGTCGCCGCGAAGACGGACCGCCTTCCGGCCACGACCCGGGCGTTGAGGCCGTCGCGAAGCAGCTTCTCCGGCGCGTGCGCCATCACCTCGATGGTATCGACGAGGCGAAGACCTGGACCTACCTCCTGCACGACGTGTGCGGCTACGATCTCCGCGACGTGGCGGCCATCACCGAGGTGAGCGTCGCAGCGGCACAGACGCGTCTCGTCCGCGGACGGCGTGAGCTCCACGAGCGCCTCGCCACGGATCCGGAGCTCGCCAACGCCCTCGTCAGCCTCGGAGACCAGCGATGACGAGCCGGGATCTCAGCGCCGAGGCGGCGCGCCTCCTCAAGCAGGCGATGCGCGACGTGCAGCCGCCGGAACCCGCTTCTCGCGAGCAGGAGCTCGCGACCATCCTCGCGCTCTCGGAGGCGATCCGGAACAGCGCGAGGTTGCGAAGTACCCGTCGCGCGCGGGTGATCGCGGCGGCGCTCGCGGCGACGGTCCTCCTCGGGGCGGGCGGCTGGTGGGCGAAGGGTCGCGTCGCACGGCACACCGGCGGTGCCAGCCCTCCCGCGTGGGCGGCGACGGGCCGAGGTGAGCTTCGCGCCAGCGGCGTGGACGTGTCCCTGAGCGGCGAACGCAGGAAGGTCGAAGAGGGCGCGCGCCTCGTGGCGGGCGCGGCCGAGGCGATCCACCTCGAGAGTCTCACGGGCACGCGCATGGCGCTGCACGGCGACATGGTGGTCGTGGAGCAGGGCCCCCGCAGCGTCTTCCAGCTGTCGCGGGGGACGGTCTCGGCGAAGGTGGCGAAGCTCCAGAGCGACGAGCGCTTCCTGGTCCGGACGTCCGACGTCGAGATCGAGGTGCGGGGTACGGCGTTCGACGTGTCGCTCGCGGCGGCATCCCGCTGCGGCACCACCACGCGGGTGGAGGTGGCAGAAGGCCTCGTGGCCGTGCGCCATGGTGGGCGCGAGACGCTGCTCGGCCCGGGCGACGTGTGGCCACGCTGCGAGGAGGCGCGCGCCGACCCGCCCGTCGCTGTCCCGAGCCCCGACGACAAGGGCGCTCGCGCGCAGATCCAGGCTGCTCCCACGTCGGGGCTCCCTCGCGTCGCTTCGACCGCGCCGGTCGCGGGGCCGGCGATCGAGCCCACCGCGGCCGCGACCCTCGCAGCGACCACGCTCGCCGCGCAGAACGACCTCTTCCAGGAGGCCATGGGCCACAAGCGACAGGGGCACGCGGGGCTCGCGGTGACGCGGCTCGAGCGGCTCATCGCGGAGTACCCCACGGGACCGCTGCGCGAGAGCGCCACCGTCGAGCGGATGAAGCTCCTCGACGCGATGGATCACCCTGCCGGGCGCCGCAGCGCGCAGGAATACCTGGGCCAGTGGCCGACGGGCTTCGCGCAGGCGGAGGCGAAGCGGATCTTGGCGCGACCATGACGGGAGCGCGCGGGGGCCGAGCGCTCACCGCCTTCTCCGCGGTACTGGCGGGCGTCTCCGGGGCGGTGCCGATGGCGTGTGATGGGGAGGTTCGCTTCGAGGAGCCCGGCTCGACGACGGACGCGGGCCTCGACGTCGCGCCCGCCCGGGACGCGAGCAGCGACGCCGCCCTCGGGCCGGAGGTGTCGCCCGTCTCGAGGGCCTGTCAGGACGACAGCGCCTGCGCGGTCTCGCAGGCCCGCTGCATCCCCACGCAAGGGGTCTGCGTCGGATGTCTCGACGACGGAGACTGCGCGCTCGGGTACGGGCCGCGGCGCCAGTGCGACACGAAGGGGCACGTCTGCGTCGAGTGCACCGAGGCATCCCACTGCGGGCCGGGCCGCTACTGCGATCCCGGCACATCGCGCTGCGTGGAGTGGTGCTTCGACGACAGCAGAGCGTGCTTCGCGCCGGGGTTCACCTGCATCGAGAAGGACAGGCGCTGCGCCGAGTGCTCCCGCAACGACAACTGCAAGGGCGGCGTCGAGGCCTACTGCAACACGATCATCGGACGCTGCGTCGAGTGCTTCTCGAGCGCGCAGTGCACCAGCGCGAAGCGCCTGCTCTGCCTGCGGTACACGGGGCGCTGCGTCGAGTGCATGAACGACCTCGGCTGCACGCCCCCCGCGCGATGTGACGCGCGCACGGGTGCCTGCGTCCAGTGACGGCGAACGGCGGGGACGGCGATCAGTCGAAGTCGTCGACGCGCCAGATCCCGCCCTCTCGCTTGAGCCGTACGTGGTGGCCGCCGGGCACGGCGACCTGCGCGGAGTCACCGGTGACCTGCACGGGCAGCGTCTCCGGCTTCTCGAGCCCCGTGACGAGCGAGCGGAGATCGGCCTCGATGGCGGCGCGCGTCGAGGGGGACACGACGCGCATGAGCCCGGCGTAGCTGCGGCGCGCCACGACGCGGCGCAGCTGATCGAGCGCCTGTTCGGGGGTCCGGGCGCCGCCGGGGAGCGCCCCGGCCGCCGACACCCAGAAGCGCCCGTGGTCCATATCGAGCGACACCCGCTCCCCGTCCGCGTACACGAGGTGGGCGGTCGCCGCGACGCGCGCGTCCTTGGAACGGAGCGCCAGCGCCTGCTCGGCCAGCTCCGATCGCTCGTCCTTGACGATGGCACGCACGTCGTCCCGGGATCGCGTCCGCCGGGCGCCGGCGGTCATCATGTCGTAGATGGCGTCGGCGTCGCCGCGCTCGGCCGCTCCCGCGTAGTCTGCGGCGGCGACGCGCGGGTCCGGCACCTGGCTCGCCGAGCAGCCCGTGGCGAGGATCGCGAGCGCCAGCGCGAGGGGACCAGCTGTTCGACCGCCCAGCATGAGGAGGGCGAGGGTACCTTGGAACGCCGCCCGTGGTAAGTAGGGAGGGACATGCGCGGATCCCTCCCGCTGATCGCAGGCGCGGCGCTGACGACGCTCGGCCTCGTCGTCGCCGGCACCACCGCTCCCGTCCCGGGCGGAGTCGCGTGCCTCGCGGGCTGGTCGGTCCTCGTCGTCGCGATACACCGCGCCGGTCGTGCAGGCGGATCCGATGCCATCGACGCCGCCGCGAGGCGCTGAGTCAGATCTCGCTCCTCAGGACGACCACTCCCGTGTCGGGGCCGAGCTTCTCGACGCGGTCGGCCGACCAGCCGAACGCGCGGTCCGTCACGGTGACGACGCCCTGCGCGTGCCCGCTCGCGGTCTTCTCGACGAGGTTCAGCGTCACGAGCTCGTCCTCGTCGACCTTGGGCGTCAGGGGCGCCATGTACACTCCCGCCCGGTCGAACACGCCGACGTAGAGGATGGGCAACTTGCCCGGATCGGCGGCGCGCGTCTGCTCGGTGATCTCGCGCTTCAGCGACTCCTGCAGGTGCCTGGCGAAGCTACGGTACGGCCAGCCCGTGACCAGGAGGCCGACGGTGGCCCCCTCCGGGTTCTTCACCGGGCACGCCGCGATGTAGTCCCGATCCGGTCCGGCGGGCTTCGCCGGGCCGGGGAACGCACCCACCGTGGCGACGCACGCGTCCCTCGCCTTCGACAGGTCGGGGAAGATCTCGATGAGGTTCTTCCCCGCCATCGCGTCCTCCTCGAGGTCGTTGCGGATGGCGATCCCCTTGCCGTCCGCGAGCGCCAGGAACGTCGCCTTCGACGTGAGCAGATCCGGCACGTCCCGGCGGATGCGCATCAGCTCCTTGCGGACGCCCGGGAGGTTGGATCGCGGGTCGTCGCCCTTCGCAAACAGCGGCGCGAGCTTGCGCGCCCCGTCGGGAAGGCCACGGTCGATCTCGAGGACGTCCTTCTTCGCCAGCTCCGCCAGGCTCCGCGAGTGAGCTTCGGCGTGCTTCTCGCTGACCTTGCCCGCGGGCGTGCACGCCAGGGAGGACGAGAGCGTGGCGAGGGCGACGAGGCCCAGGGACGCTGCGGGCACGACGCGACCGACCATGCCTCCCCATACCACCGATCCATGGTATTTGCTTGGGTCATGGCCCTGCTCAGCGACATCGTCTCCGACGCACGAGAGCTGGCTCGCGCGATGCGGAAGGCGGGCCCCGACGGCCCCGATCCGAGCGCGAAGGACGCGGTGAAGGCGGCGCTCTCGCAGGACGGATACAAGGTGCTGCTCTCGATGCGCCTGCGGCAATCGGCGCGGCGCTGGCACGTCCCGCTCGTGAACCACTCCTTGCGCCTGTTCTCGACGGCCGTCTACGGGATCGAGATCGACCGGGACGTGACGCTCGGGCCCGGCGTCGATTTCGCGCACACGCTCGGCATCATCATCGGGGGCGACTCGAAGATCGGCGCGCGCGTCCGCTTCCTCGGCAACAACACCGTGGGCACCGTGAAGGACAACGGCTACCCGGTGATCGAGGACGACGTCACGATCGGCGCCGGCGCGCGGATCCTCGGCCCCGTGCGCGTCGGCGCGCGCTCGATCATTGGCGCCAACGCGGTGGTGCTCCGCGACGTGCCGCCCGACAGCGTCGCCTCGGGGGTGCCCGCGCGTATCCACCCGAAGAAGGAGTGAGGGGTCGCGATCAGCCCGGCCGCTTCCCCCGCGTGCGGAGCTCGGGCTCGGGCGCGGCCACGACGCTGTCCGGCGGCACGTCGCGGGTGACGACGCAGCCAGGCATGATCTTCGTGTTCCGCCCGACGACGATCGGTCCGACGAGCGTCGCGCCCACGCCGACGTGGACGTTCGGCTCGAGCCTCGGGCTGCCGGCCGCGCGCGTCTCCGGGTGAAGGCCCCTCCCGAGGGTCACGTGCTGGAAGAGGATGGAGCCCGCGGACACGTACGTGTCCCCGTTGATCGCGAGGCCAAACCCGTGGACGACCACGATCCCCGGCTCGAACACCGCGTCCCAGTGGATGTCGGACCCGTACAGGTGGCGGAGGAGCCGCGACGTGAACTTCGCCGCGACGCCGTGGCCGCCCGCGACGAACGCGCGCATCAAGCGGTACCCGACGAGGAGCTGGAAGCCGATGTTCGTCACGGCGTCTGCGGCGATCCCTCGCTCGGCCCCCTCCTTTCCGCCGTACCGCTCCTGCGTCCGCGCCAGCGCGGCGTGATCGGCCCGGATGGCCTCGGCGAGGCTCGCCCCGCTCGCCCCGCTCGTCGCCTCGGCGTACGCGCGGCGGAACGCTCGGAAGTCCCTCATCGCGGAGCCCAGGCTGCCCGCCTCGCCGCGCACGCCGGCGAAGTACTGGATGCCGTACGCCAGCGTCGCCCCGCGCAGCGCGAACCCTTCGAGCCCGAGCCCATCGACGGCGTTCGCAGCCCCGTAGACGCCGCGCGCGAGGGGCCTGGCCACGCCGGGGATCGCGACGACCGAAGCGAGGATGGGCCGCGAGATCGGGTTGAGCTGGCCCATGTATCGCCACGGGTTCGCGTAGGGCGCGTCGGGGTGCTTCTTCGCGATCTGCGAGGCGCAGCGCCCGTCCGTCGACGAGCGCTCGAGCCACTTGCCGGCGGACGCGTGGTCCGACAGGTTGACGGTGTACGCCTCCTCGGACAGCGCGATCGGGACGCCGGCCTTGTGCAAGCGCACGCCGAAGTCGGTGTCCTCCCCGCGCGTCAGCGTGCGATCGAACCCGCCGAGCTCGAAGAAGAGCGCGCGGGGCATCGACACGTTGCCGGTGTAGAACTCGGACCCGTCGAGGACGTGCGCGCCGCTCGCGACGTCCGCCGAGAGCTGGTCGAGCGCGGCGAGGTGGAAGCGCTCGAAGAGCGGCATCGCCTTGCGCTCCGCGTCCTCGGCGCCACGGAGGCGCCCGAGGATCACGCGCCGTTCGAGGCCGCGCTCGCTGTCCTCACGGGGCGCGTGGGCGGCGCGGTGCGACTCGAGGAGGGTGTCGGGGAGCCGCATGTCGTCGTCGAGGAACACGAGGAGGTCACCCTTCGCCAGCTCCGCGCCCCGGGTCCGCGCCGCGCCGACCCCCTGGTTGGTCTGCCGGTGCAGCGTGAGGTCGAGGCGATCGCGGAAGGGCGCCACCACGTCGTCGACGGGCGCCTTCGATCCGTCGTCGAGGAGGACGACCTCGAAGCGGTGCCGACCGAGGGTCTGGCGCGAGAGGTCACCCAGGATGTCGGCGAGCCGCTCGCCGCGGTTGTAGGTCGCCACGACGACGCTCACGAAGGCGGGATCGGCCATCGGGATCACGATAGCCAAAGCGGGGAGCGCACGGGGAGCTGTCGGCGAAGGTGGACACCCGGGCGGATCCTCGTTACAGAAAAGTCCTTCGACCCCGGCCGAAGTGGCGGAATGGCAGACGCAGCGGACTCAAAATCCGTCGTCCAAAAGACGTGTGGGTTCAAGTCCCACCTTCGGCACCCCACGGGAACGACTAGAGTTTTTTCGCTGGCGTGCGAAACGTGCCAGTGGTACCTGTCCCCCCTTCCCGAGAGAATACCGGAGCCGACATGAGCGTGAGCGACGCGATCCAGTGCAAGCCCCTCGAGGTGGTCGTGAGCGACCGGGGCATCGAGCGAGCCATCAAGATGCTGAAGCGGAAGCTCGCATCCGAGGGCGTCCTTCGCGAGCTGAAGATGCGGCGCCACTACATGAAGCCGAGCGTCAAGCGCCGGAAGAAGCAGGCCGAGGCCGCTCGCCGGCGCCGCAAGCGCGCGAAGATGGACGCGGCGCCGCCGAAGACCATCGCCTGAGTAGCCCCTCGCCCCCGCCGGTCTCTTTCGAGGCGGCCACGAGGCCCCGTCGAGCGCCCGCCTCGGTGATAGGCTGGTCGGGTGGGACAGGATGACGAGGCACGCGCCGCCGCGCTGAAGCGGGTGCGCAAGTTCGTCGCGAGCTACACGACGCGCGGACCCTACACGCTCTACCCCGAGCCCGAGGTGGTCGAGAACGTGGTGCAAGGGCTCGCCGACAACCTCGTCGAGCACGGCAAGATGTACTGCCCCTGCGCGCCGGTCGAGGAGTCCAAGGCCAAGGCGCACCACATGGTGTGCCCCTGCACGCCACATCGCGAGGACATCGAGCGCCAGGGATATTGCGACTGCGCGCTCTTCGCCTCCCACGCGTTCGTCGAGGCTGAACGGCTCCGGAGGAAATGATAAGGAGCCGCTCGTGGAAATTGGATCGCCCGCGCCCCGCTTCGACCTCCCCGGCACCGACGGCCGCCAGCACACGCTCGACGAGAGCGCGGGCAAGAAGCTGCTCGTCCTCGTCGTCTCGTGCAACCACTGCCCCTACGTGATCGCGTACGAGGAGCGCATCATGGCGATCTCCCGCACGTACGGCCCCCGAGGCGTCCAGCTCGTCGCGATCAACGCGAACGACGCCACGCGCTACCCGGACGACGCCATGGAGCCGATGATCCAGCGTGCGCGGAGCCGAGGCTTCGACTTCCCCTACGTGCGCGACGACACCCAGCTCACGGTGCGCGCCCTCGGGGCGCGGTTCACGCCCGAGGTCTTCGTGTTCGACGAGGCGCGCACGCTCCGCTATCACGGCCGCGTCGACGACAATCACCGCGATCCGTCCAAGGTGACGTCGCACGACCTCGCGGACGCTCTCGACGCGCTGCTCGAGGGCCGTCCGCCCCCCAACGCGGAGACGGTGCCGTTCGGCTGCAGCGTGAAGTGGAAGTAGGGCGAGGTCCGGAGCCGGGGAGCGAGGTGGGTGGTAAGGCGTTCACCCACATCGTCGCACCTACGTCTCGCCACCGCGCGTAACCTCTTGAATTCATGAGCGGGGTGCGCGGCACGAGGCATGCTTCGTCCTGGCTCGGCTGGACGTCCATGCACCCAGCCGCCGCCCTTTTCCTCCGCCCCTCCGCTATACTCCAGAACCGTCCATCGCCCGGGAGACGACCCTTCATGCGCTCCGTCCTCGAGAACGTTCTCGTCCCACTCGCGCTCCTCGCGGTGCCGCTCGTCGCTGGCGCGTGCACCGAGGCGCAGTCCGACGATCCCAGCAACGAGGACGCGGTCCGCTCGGTCGAGCGCGCCGCGCTCGGCAAGGCGCTCCCCTACGTGCCGGACACCACGCTCGCCGCGCGCGCGCCGGATCTCGCGAAGTCGCAGAAGGCGCGGCGCGAGGTCGCCTGGAAGGCGCTCGCCAAGATCTTGAAGGACGTCAACACGAGCGAGAGGGCCGTCCGCGTGAACGGCAGGCGCATCAAGATCCCCCTCTTCCGCACGTGGTACCAGAAGGACGACTTCGAGCGCATGTTCGGCAAGGCGTACGGCGATTACACGCCGGCGCAGCGCAAGTCGCGGCTGCCCTTCTCGAACACGGTCATCTCGTCCACGTTCGACTGGAACGGCAAGGATCGCGGCTCCTGGACCGAGCAGGCGTACTTCGATCGCATCCGGCAGGTGGACACGCGGAAGGAGGCGCAGGGCCTCGCCGGGAACGCGCGCGTCAGCTACAGCCCGGGCTTCATCTCGCACACGATGAAGAACTACGGAATCCTGACCAAGTGCATGCGCGGGCAGATCGCCGACAACCCCACGCTCGACCTCAACCCCACGTCGAACTTCGCGCCGTGCCTCGACGCCGAGTTCCCGACCGACGCGGCGATCTTCAAGGCCGCCTGGCTCCGCGCCGACTTCGGCGGGACCGTCGGGGTGCGCCCGACGACGCCCGATGCGATCAAGGATCGCCGCGACGGGACGATCGACAACGGTGGCTGGGGGCAGGGCGCCACGGAGGCCACACCCGACGAGAACAGCATCTTCACCGTGCAGCTCTCCGACGGCGCGAACTTCCGGATGCCGGCGCTCCACCTCATCACGAAGGAGATCCGCGAGTGGCTCTGGATCACCGCGTGGTGGTCGCCCGATCCGAACACCGACTTCGGCGCCGATCGCCCCGCCGAGATCACGGCGCTCGGCGGGCCGTGGAAGAACTACAAGATGTGCGCGGTCGTCACGTTCAACGAGCAGGATCCGAACCCGACCGGGGGGTACCCCACGGGCCCTGGCTCCCTCGGCGATGCGCTGAAGGCCGCGTATTCGGGGGTGGGCGGTCCCACGTGGTGCTCGAACCAGTACATCGAGCGCGGCGACCGCAACGCGCAGACCAACTGCGTCGGGTGCCATCAGCACGCGGGCACCGATCTCCTGAGCGAGACCGTCCTCGCCGATCCGGTGAAGTTCCCGAAGAGCGGGAACACGAAGGTCCGAAAGAACTTCCGCACCGACTACACGTTCGCCCTCACGGGTCCGTCCGAGGGGCTCGCCGCGGTCCAGGACAACCTCGTGCAGCACTACGACTCCGTCGATCGCTGACGACGTGCACATCCTCGTGTGCGACAGCGGGATGGGCAACCTCGCGAGCGTCCTCCGCGCGCTCCGCGGCGTCGCGCCGGACGGCACGACGGTCTCGCTGACGAACGAGCCGGACGCCCTCCGCCGCGCGGACAAGCTGGTGTTCCCCGGGCAAGGGGCCTTCAAGGCGTGCGCGGACCACGTCGAGCACGGCCTGCGCGAGGTGGTGCTCGAGCGGATCCGCGCCGGGACTCCCTTCCTCGGGATCTGCCTCGGGATGCAGATCCTCTTCGACTCGAGCGAGGAGGCGCCTGGCGTGCACGGCCTCGGCGTGATCGCGGGATCGGTCCGTCGGCTGGCGGCGACCGACGGCCTCAAGGTGCCCCACATGGGCTGGAACCTGGCCGTACCCTCGGGCCCGGCGCACCCCGTGCTCCCCGGCGACGCGCGGCACTTCTACTTCGTGCACAGCTACGCCTGCGTCCCCGACGATCCGGCCGTCGTGCTCGCCACGACGCCGTTCGGCGCTCCGTTCGCGAGCGCGGTGGGCAAGGACAACGTGCTCGGTCTGCAGTTCCACCCGGAGAAGAGCCAGCGCGAGGGCCTCGCCTTGCTCGAGCGATGGATGGTGGCGTGACGAAGATCATCCCGGCGATCGATCTCCTCGGGGGCAAGGTCGTGCGTCTGCACCAGGGACGCTACGACGAGGTCACCGTCTTCGACGACGACCCCGTCGCGCGTGCCAAGCTGTTCCGCGATCACGGCGCGGAGCGCCTGCACGTCGTCGATCTCGAGGGCGCGAAGGCGGGCGAGCCCGTGCAGCGCGCCGTCGTCGAGGCCGTCGTTCGCGCCTTCGGCGACGGCGTCCAGGTCGGCGGTGGCGTGCGCACGCAGGCGGCCTACGAGGCGTACCTCGGGCTCGGCGCGCGCCGTGTCGTCGTCGGGACGCGCGCGGCGCAGGATCCCGGCCTCGTGCGTGCCCTCGCGGCGACCCACCCCGACACGGCGATCGTCGCCGTCGACGCGCAGGATGGCGTCGTCAGGACGTGGGGCTGGACGGAGTCGTCGGGGATCACCGCCGCCGAGCTCGCGCACCGGTTCACGGGGTGCCCGATATCGGGTGTACTCTACACGGACATCGCCCAGGACGGCACCGGCAAGGGCCCGAACGTGGAGGCGACGCGGGCGCTGGCCGAGGAGACCGGCCTCTACGTCATCGCCTCCGGCGGAGTGGGAACGCTCGACCACCTGCGCGCGCTCGCCGCGGCGAGGATCCCGGCTGCCATCGTGGGGCGCGCGCTCTACGACGGGACGGTGCCGCTCTCGGCCCTCTGCGGCCTCGGCTTTTAGCCCGAGCGGCTGGGGAGTGTGGTACACGCGCCCGTGCTGAGGCCAGTGGCGAAAGCCCGGCGCGCCCAGAACTTCACCGGGAGACCTCACAGATGAACCGATTCCGCCTGTCCGCTGTTCCGCTTGCGATGCTCCTCCTCGCGAGCCCCATGCTCGCCAACTGCGGCGCCGGGGGGGCTGGTCTGGCCGAGGCCCACAAGGCGACCGGCGGCGCGGTCGGCGGCAGCTGCCCCGACGTGAAGGACGTGAACGCCGTGCTCGCGTTCGACTTCGCGAAGGAGTTCAAGATCAACGCCGAGGCCGCCGCGAAGCTCAAGGCCGGCACGGCTGCCGCCATCGAGCTCAAGGCCTTCGCCGACAAGGTCGACGCCGATCTCAAGATCGCCTGTGGCGGCATCGGCAAGGACCTCGGTGCGGCCGAGGGCAAGGACGGCACCGATGCCTGCAACCTGGCCATCCGGGCGATCAACGACACCAAGGCCAAGCTCGGCGCGAAGGCGCAGCTCGGCCTCGTCATCAAGCCCCCCGTGTGCACGGCCGACGTGAACGTCATGGCGGACTGCGCTGGCAAGTGCGACGCGAAGCTCTCCGGCGGCAAGGCGAAGGTCGAGTGCGAGCCGGGCAAGCTCTCGGGCGAGTGCTCCGGCAAGTGCGAGGGCGCGTGCGAGGCCAAGGCTGCGGCCAGGTGCGACGGCGAGTGCTCCGGATCGTGCGACGCCGAGGTCAAGGGCTCGTGCTCCGGCAACTGCAACGGCAAGTGCGACGGCAAGCAGGGCAAGACGTCGTGCGCCGGCACGTGCGAGGGCAAGTGCGAGGGTGGCACCGTCAAGGGCGAGTGCAAGGGCAAGTGCGGCGGGAGCTGCCAGCTCAAGGCGCAGGCCTCCTGCGACGGAAGCTGCACGGGCAAGTGCTCCGTCGACTTCAAGGAGCCGAGGTGCACGGGCGAGGTGAGGCCGCCCGAGATGAGCGCCGACTGCAAGGCGCAGTGCGACGCGCATGTCAGCGGCAAGATGGAGTGCAGGCCCGCGGTCGTCGGCGTCGCCATCAGCGGCGCGGCTGACGCGAAGGCGGCCGAGCAGCTCAAGGGCTCCCTCGAGAAGAACATGCCCGGCGTCCTCAAGGTCGCCATCGGGATGGGCGAGCGCTCGGCCAAGATGGCGCTGAACGGCAAGGCGGTGATCGAGGGTGCCCAGGGCAGCGTGCAGGAGATCGCCAAGACCACGGGGCATCCGGCGGAGGCCACGCTCATCGCCGGCAGGATCACCGCGTGCGTCGGCGAGACGTTCACGGGCGCCATCGCCGCGGCGGGGAGCGTGAAGGCGAACGTCGACGTGTCGATCAACGTGCGGGCGTCGGCGAGCGCGAGCACCCGGTAGACCGGGCCGCTCCCCTACGCCACCAGCACGGTCCCCACGCTCCCGGGCTCACGCACCTCGCGGAGGAGGTCGCCCCGCTCCAGCCGTCCCACGACGTGCACGGCGCGGACGCCCTCCGCGATCGCGGCGAAGGACTCGTCGAGCTTGGGGATCATGCCCTTCGTGACGACGCCGTCGGCGATGGCCTTCTTCGCGTCGGCGTGGCTGAGGCGGGGGATGCGCGAGGAGGGGTCGGCGACGTCGCGGAGCACGCCGGGGACGTCGCTCACGAGGACGAGCGCGGACGCGTCGAGGAGGATCGCGGCCTTGTTCGCGACGACGTCGGCGTTGATGTTGAACACGTCGCCAGCCTCGCTGCACCCGAGGCACGCGAGCACGGGGACGTAGCCGGAGCCCATGAGGAGTGACAGGAGCGCCTGGTTCAGGGCGGTGACGTCGCCCACGTGGCCGAAGTCGATCGGGTCGGAGCCGCCCCCGGAGACGACGCGCGGGGGACGCTTGACGGCCTGGATCGCGCAGGCGCTCGCGCCGTTCAGGCCCACGGGGCGAACGCCCGCGCGCACGAGGGCCGCGCAGAGATCGACGTTGACCAGGCCCGCGACGGTCATCTTCATGACGTCGAGCGTCTCGCGGTCGGTGATGCGGCGGCCGCCGACGATCCTCGGCGCCTGCCCGAGCCTCTTCTGCAGATCGGTCGCCTGCGGGCCGCCGCCGTGGACGATGACGACGCGCTCGCCGGTCGCGGCGAGGGCCGCGACGTCGGCCGCGATCGCGGCGAGGTGGTCGCCCTTCACGACCTCGCCGCCGAGCTTGAGGACGATCGCGCTCAAGGGTACCCGCCCGGATCCTCGAGCGAGAGCCGCTCGTCGAGGCCGAGGATGAGGTTCATCGACTGGATGGCCTGTCCCGCCCCGCCCTTGATGAGGTTGTCGGTCGCGGCGAAGCACGCGACGACGCGGCGGCCGTCCCTGGCCGCGCCGGGTTGCACGCCAACCTCCGCGAAGTTGGTGCCGCTCACCGCGACCACCTCGGGGAGGCGCTTCCTCGGGACGCGTACGAACGGCTCGCCGACGAAGGCATCCTTGTAGAGTGCATGTATCTCGTCCGGCGTGACCGTGTCGGCCACGTGCGCGAAGCACGTCGCGAAGATCCCGCGCGAGAGGGGCGCGCTCACCGGCACGAAGCGGAGGTCGAGATCGCGGGCGCCCGCCTCGAGCAACGTCTGGACGATCTCGGGGATGTGCTGGTGGTCGAGGGGCTTGTACGTCCGCAGGTTCACCGCGCGCACGGGGTGGTGCGTGCCCGCGGAGGGGACGACGCCGCTGCCCGACGACCCGGTGATGCCGACGACCTCGACCTCGCCCGCGAGGAGGCCGGCCCGGGCGAGCGGGAGGAGGGCGAGCTCGATCGTGGTCGCGAAGCAGCCCGGCGACGCCACGTACCGCGACGCCCGGATCTTCTCGCGGTGGAGCTCCGGGAGGCCGTACACGAACGTGCCGTCCGTGAGGTGGGACGCGCACGGGTGCTCGGCGCCGTAGTACTTCTTGTACGCCGCTGGATCGCGCAGCCGGAAGTCGCCGGACAGGTCGACGACGCGCGCCCCGCACTCCATGAGCGCGGGCATCTTCGTGGCGCTCACCTTGTGGGGGAGGCCGAGCAGGACGACGTCCATGCCCTTCGCGGCCTCCTCGGGGGCGACGCCCTCGAAGACGAGGTCGGTCCGGCCCTCCAGGTTCGGGTGCGCCGCCGCGAGCGGCTCGCCGATGAAATCGACCGACGCCACCCTCGCGAGCTCGACCTCGGGGTGGAGGAGGAGCCGCCGGATCAGCTCGCCGCCACCGTACCCGCTGCCGCCGATGACGGCGGCCCTGAAGCGCTTTGCCATGACGGCGTCCTAGCAAGGCGGCACGCCGGGGTCGAGTCCGTCCCCGCGGGGGCCTTGCTAGGCTTTGCCGGTCGCCTCCTCGAGCGCGCCTGCGTTCGCCTCCTTCAGCATGTCGCTGGAGGCGAGGGGCGTCGCGCCGACCCTGTCCGTGAGCTCCTTCGGCGCGATGGTGCCGTGGATCCAGTCGAACAGCGGGACCGTCACGTTGAAGTTCCAGCGCTGCATGAGCCGGGGATCATGGTGCCAGGCGTGGTGCTCGCGGAGGCGCCGGATGACGCCGATCCGGCCGATGGGGTTCGTGGCGGGCAGGTGGTACGCGAGGTGGAAGAGCTCGTAGCTCACCATGTACAGGCTCGCCGTCACCAGGAGGAGCCACCCCGCGTTCGCGCTCCACACCTTCGCGAAGAGGAGCGCCCACGGCGCGGTGACGAGCACGGCGCCCGCGACGCCGAAGGCGGGGATCATGACGAGGCGGAACTCGCGCGTGCTCCGCACCTCCATGTCGGCCGTCGTGTAGATCATGTGGTGCTGCGGCGTGTGGCGGTCGTAGATGACCTCGAGGAGGCGGCGGCGCCTGTGGAGGACGTCCTTGTGGACGCGCCACTCGAAGCCGTTGGCCATGACGAAGACGACGGGGATCACGAGCCACTCGAGCGGCCTCACGTCGGACAGCCGCGCGAGCGCGACGGCGAGGACGGCGAGGCCGATCGACATCGTGGCGCCGAGGTGCAGCCACGGGTTGTACCAGCGCGACATGCTCGAGAGCGCCCGCGCGCGGACGAGCTCCCGTCGGGACTCGAAGCTCATGGGTGTATTATGAATTCTGCAAATATAGAATGCAACCCGGATCGCGGCGGAATCGGAAGGCGGAGGGCGGACGGCGGGCGGTCGAACGTGGTACCTGGATGGGGTGTCCGCGACCGCCGACATCCACGCCGAGGCCGTGTGCGCGTGGCTCGCGGCGCAGGCGCGGGCGCGGGCCGTCGAGGAGGATCTCGCTCGCCTCGTCGGCATCAACTCCTTCACCGAGAACGTCGAGGGCGGTCGCCTCGTCGCGGCCGCACTGAGGGAGGCGTTCGCCACGCCGGGGCTCGCGCACGAGACCGTGTCGAGCGCCCGCTTCGCCGACCACCTCGTGCTGCGGACGACGCACGACGCGGCGGGGAGGAGCCCGATCGCCCTCGTGGGTCACCTCGACACCGTGTTCCCACCGGGCACCTTCGAGGGGTACAGGCGCGACGGCGACCTCGCGCGGGGGCCGGGTGTCCTCGACATGAAGGGGGGATTGCTCGTCGTGGCTTACGCCCTTCGCGCGATCTCCGAGGTCTGCGGGCTCGCGGCGCTCCCCCCGACCACGGTCGTGATCGTCGCGGACGAGGAGGTCGGCTCGCCGGAAGGGCAGGGCGTCATCCGGAGCGCGGCGAAGGGCGCGGGCGCGTGCCTCGTGTTCGAGGCGGGGCGCAAGAACGATCTCGTCATCACCCGCCGCAAGGGGACGGGCGCGATGACCGCGACGGCGCACGGCAAGGCCGCGCACGCGGGGAACGCCCACAGGGAAGGCGCGAACGCGCTCTGGTCCCTCGCGCGCTTCACCGATCGCGTGATGGCGCTCACCGACTACGACCGGGGCGTGACGGTCAACGTGGGCAAGGTGACGGGCGGCGAGAGCAAGAACACGGTCCCCGACCTCGCGACGGCGCTGCTCGATCTCCGCTTCGAGTCGCGGTCGGATGCCGAGGAGCTGATCCGCCGCATCGAGGCGATCGCGACCGAGGCGTGCGTCCCTGGCACGCGCATCGAGCTCTCCGGCGGGATCGCGCGGCTGCCCATGGAGCGGACCGACGCCTCGGTTCGGCTCCTCGAGGCGTACGCCGCCAGCGCGCGCGCGGTCGGCCTCGGCGCCGGCGAGGCGGGCCTCATCGGCGGCGGCTCGGACGGGAGCACCACGAGCGCCATGGGCATCGCCTCCATCGACGGCCTCGGCCCGCGCGGGATCGGCTTCCACACGAAGGACGAGCAGATCGAGCTCGCCACGCTCCTCCTGAAGGCCGGCGCGCTCGCGCGGTTCCTCCTCCTCCGCGGCGCGCTCCCCGCGCTCCCCGACACCACCCAACGGGGTGGGTGACCCACGTGTCCGACCCGCGCATGAGGGCGCTCTACCTCGTCCCCTTGGCGCTCGCGCCCGTGGTGGTCGCGTGCCCGCCGCGCGAGGACATCACGCCGCAGATCGAGGTGAGCCCCAACGCCGCCGGTCGCGCGGCGCTCATCCCGAGCCGTCGTGGCGGGCTCGCGCGGCCCAGGTCGACCGCGCGCGCGACGGCGCGGCCGCTCGCGCGTGGCGAGGAGCTCGGCGGTCCCAACGCCACCGGCAGGGCAGGGGACTGGGTGCTCGCGAACGGCGAGGTGGTGTTCGTCATCGACCAGCTCGGCTCGAGCTCCGGCTTCGCCGAGACGGGCGGGAACATCGTCGATGCCGCCGACGCGCGCCTCCGGAGGGACGAGCTCGGCCAGGTGTTCACCTACTTCGGCGCGTTCCCCCGGCAGGCGCTCTACGAGCGGCTCAAGGCGACCGAGAACCCGGACGGCAGCGCCCAGCTCGAGGCCTGGGGGAAGGAGCTGCG
Organism: Myxococcales bacterium; assembly: GCA_005777185.1. Lineage (GTDB taxonomy): Bacteria > Myxococcota_A > Polyangia > Polyangiales > Polyangiaceae > SXNL01. The sequence goes on along the minus strand of SXNL01000329.1, from coordinate 21,827 downwards.
CGAGGCCGATCTGGCGGTCCACACGATCTACCGACTCGCGCCCGAGGATCGCGCCGTCCTCGTCACCACGACGCTCACGAACGCCGGGAAGGGGAAGATCGAGAAGCTCGGCCTCGGGGACGCCATCCAGTGGGGCGGCGCCGAGAAGACCTCGCCGGGGAAGCTGCGCAGCTTCAAGGGAAAGTCGAAGGGACCCTACCTCGGGGGCGTCGGGCGCCACGTGAGCTATGCCGTCACCTCGACCGACGGCGAGATCGAGGCCGTGAGCGGCGCGTCGTGGAGCGACACGATCCAGCGCAAGGACGTGGCGCTCGCGCCCGGCGAATCCGTGCAGTATGCACGTGTATTCCTTGTCGGCGAGCGCGGCGACGGGGCCGCGATCGTCGCGGAGCTGACGAAGGCCGCGGGGGGCGCGGTCGGGGGCATCGAGATCAAGCTCGCCGACGCGCAGGGCAAGGCGGTCTCCGTCCCGGGCGCCAGGGTGGTGTTCTCCGCGCCCGGCGGGCCCCCGATCCTCGACGCGGTGGCGACGAAGGAGGGCTTCACCGCCGAGCTGCCGCCGGGGACGTACGACGTGGCGTTCGCGCCGAGCGCGGGGCGGCGGCCCACCTCCGGCAAGGTGGCCGTCGAGGTTCGCCCGAACGGGCTCACCCACGCGTCGTTCTCCGTGAGCGAGCCGGGTGGTCTGTGGATGAAGTGCGAGTCGGCGTCGAAGGAGCCGCTCCCCTGCCGCGCCACGCTCGAGGGGGTGCTCGGCGCCTCCGATCCGGATCTCGGTCCTCCGCACGCCGGGGCGTTCGCCCGGAACCACGTGACGATGGAAGCGGGCTTCGCCGAGGTACCGCTCGCACCCGGCCGGTATCGCGTCACGCTGTCGCGTGGACCGGAGTACGCCCTCGCCCAGTACGAGGAGGACGTCCTGCCCGGCGAGTCCCGCGGTCGCGCGAGCACCCTCGCCCGCGTGGTCGACACGGCGGGATACGTCGCGACGGATTTCCACCAGCACACGATGCTCGGCGCGGACGCGCCCGTGGCCCTCGTGGATCGCGTGGCGTCGAACGCGACGGAGGGCGTCGAGATCGCGGTGTCCACGGAGCACAACACGATCGTGGACCTGTCGCGGATCGTCGCGGATCTCGGCCTCGGGCGGCACCTCGTCCACCTCGCGGGCAACGAGCTGACGACCGACGCGAGCCGCAAGCCGTGGGGCCACGCCAACGCCTTCCCGCTCGAGGTGGACGCCACGAAGCCCCGGGGCGGCGCGCCCGCGGTACGCGACCGAACGGCGAAGGAGGTCTTCGACGAGGTGCGACGCGCGAGGACGGGCGCGCCGCTCGTCCTCCAGATCAACCACCCGCGCGCGGGGGTGACCGGGTACTTCGATCAGCTGGACTTCGAGCCCGAGAAGGGTGTCGGCGCCGAGCCGGGCTACGATCCGGACTTCGACGCGCTCGAGGTGTGGAACGGGCGGCCCGTCGACAAGCGCGAGAAGGTCATCCTCGATCTCCACGCGCTCCTTCGCACGGGCCACCCGACGACCCCGACTGCCGACACGGACACGCACGGGATCGTGGGGCAGGAGTCGGGCTACCCGCGGACGTTCGTGAGGGTCGGCGACGACACGCGCCTCGACGCGTGGTCGGAAGCGCGCACGGCGGATCTCGTGGCGGGCGTGCGCGAGCGGCGCGACGTGGTGCTCTCGAACGGGCCGTTCCTGCGTGTGACCGCGGCGGGGGTGGGGATCGGCGGGCTGGCCCGCGGCAAGCGCGTGGAGGTGCTGGTGCATGTCGAGGCGGCGCCGTGGGTGGACGTCCGGGAGGTGGAGATCCAGGTGGTCGAGGCCGGCCGGAAGGACGTCGTGAAGATCGGCCCGGTGCAGGTGAAGCTCGCCCCCACGCCCGCGGGCGCGGCGGCGGCCGACGTCAAGGTGCCGATCGCCGTCGAGCGCGACGCCGCCTTCGTGGTGATCGCGCGCGGCGGAGCGCCGATGACCCCCGTGCTGGCGGGCGATCCCGCCGAGATCACGCCGTTCGCGATGACCGGCGCCGTCTGGATCGACGCCGATGGCGACGGCCGGTCTCTCGGGCGCGTCGCCCCGACGGGTCCGGTCAGAGTCCGCTGACGCGGAACACGTTGCCCTCGGCCACGCCCTTGGTCTCGCGGTCCTGGGCTGCGATGAAGAACGCGGCCTTCTGGTTCCGGTCGAAGTCCGGGATCCAGGGCTCCCTCAGACCGAAGAGCGCGCTCAGTTCGACGTCGCCGAGGAACTTACCGTCCTTGGGGCTCCAGGCCGTGAGGCGGCGGTGCGTGGCGTCGAGGACGCACAGGCCCGGCCGGCACGGGCCGATCGCGTTCACCGTGTGGAAGCGATCCTTCGTCGCGTAGTCGGTGTCGAGCTTTCCGATCTTGAACCTCTCCTTGCCAGCGGCGTCGAGGCCGAGGACGACGGTGGAGTCGTTCGGGTGCTCCGGGGTCTTGGTGAGCCTGCCGCCGAGGAAGATCATGTCGCCGAGGAAGCCGACGGCCTGCGCGTGGACGAGGTTGCCCTTGCGCTTCTCCTCGTTGGTCAGATCGGTGAACGCCCACTTCTCGGTCTTGCACGCGTCCTTGTCGAAGGTGACCTTCACGACGTCGTCGTTCGCGAACGTGGCGATGGCCGTCTTGCCCTTCTCGGAGACGAAGAGGTGTCCGACCGGCTTCGCGTCGCACTTCGCGACGACCTTGCCGTCCTTGCCCAGACGGTAGGCCGCGGAGGCCCCGGTGGAGGCCCACACGTTGCCCGCGCCGTCCGTGCTGAGGCGTTCGACCTTCTGGTCCAGCTTGCTGACGCCCGCGTCACCGAAGGTCTTGTCGACGACGAGCTTGCAGCCGTCGCCCTCGAGCTTGTACCCGCGGATGACGCCGTCGTTCGTGACGAGGAGCGCCCGGTCGCCCACGACGCGGATGGCGCGCAGCCCGTCGATGGTGCTCTTGAAGAGGAACGGCGCGCCCTCGACTGCGCAGACGACGGCGGTGAGCTTCGTCCCCGCCAGATCGACCGCCGCCGGCTTGATGGCGAGCGGCTTCGAGATCTTCACCAACTCGTCGAACGGCAGCTTGACGTGGACGTTCGCCGACGGCTGCGGCACGCCGGCCTCGGTAGGTGCTTCGGCCGAGGCGGCGGCTGAAGCGGACACCGTCGCCGCGCTGGTGGTCACGCTTTCGGTTGCGCTCGGTGTGGTCGTGGGCGCGGGGTCCGTCTTCGAGCACGAGCCCAGCCCGGCGAGGAGCGTGGCGAGCAAGATCGACGTCCGTGTCATGGCAGGTTCTCCTGGTACGGCCGACATTCAAGCGAACTTGCGCCGAAATTGAAAGCCGTTTGGCCCGCTGGCGGCCCGGCGTCGCGGCGGCGTCACGGCCGCGCGACGGCGAAGAGGAGCTCCAGGAACCGGTACGTCAGGCCCCACACGACGTGCTCCCCGATCCGGTGGCACGGCAGCTCGAGCGCGACGCCCGGCGCCTGGAAGGTGTACGTCCCCGTGGCCTCCCCCCGCGCCAGGGGCGAGATGGGCGCCCAGATCGTCTCGGCGACCTCGTCGCTCGTCCCGAGCCGCGGCGCACGGTCGAGGAGGAAGACGTAGGGGCGGACGACGAGATCGGACCGGTGGGTGCTCGTGTCGGCGAGCGGGCCGAGCAGCCGCCCGTGGCGGAGGAGGTCCACGCCGATCTCCTCCTCGGTCTCCCGCACAGCGGTGTGGAGGAGATCGCGGTCGGCCGGCTCTCGCTTGCCTCCGGGGAACGCCATCTGGCCCGACCACGGATCTCCCTCGCGGACGGCGCGGCGAATGAACAGGATCTCGGTGCCGGCTACGCCAGGGCGGAGGATCGCCGCCACGGCCGCCCGGGCGGGTTGATCCGCCGGCTCCTCTTGAAGGTCGCCGAGGCGGCCGGCGAGGGCTTCCAGGTCGTCGAGCATCGTCATGCGTCGCCGGCGCTCGACCGCTGGGCCGCCGCGAGGATCGCACCGAACGAAGCCGGATCGAGCGAGGCGCCGCCGCCCAGGGCGCCGTCGATGTCCGGCTGCGCGAGCAGCGCCGCCGCGTTGTCGCCGTTGACGCTGCCCCCGTAGAGCAGGCATGTCCGCTCCGCGAGCTCGGTCGACGCCGTCGCCAGGAGCTCCCGGATCCGCGCGTGCACGTCCTCGGCCTCTTCGGGGCTGGCCACCTTGCCCGTCCCGATCGCCCACACCGGCTCATACGCGACGGCCGCGAAGCCCGGCTGCGACGCGAGCGCGCCCATCACCGCGCGCAGCTGGCGCTCCACCACGTCGAGCGTCGAGCCCGCCTCGCGCTCCGCGAGCGTCTCGCCGACACACACGATCGGTCTGGGCCCCGTGGTCATCGCCGCCGCCGTCTTCCTCGCGACCAGGAGGTCGGTCTCGCCGAGGAGCTGCCGGCGCTCGCTGTGCCCGAGGATCACCCAGGTCGCCCCCCACGCGCGGAGCATCTCGCCGGAGACCTCGCCGGTGAAGGCGCCCTTTGGCTGGTCGCTCATGTTCTGGCCCGCGACCCGGACGTTGCTCCCCGCCGCTTCGAGCACGTCCGCCACCGCGGCGATCGCGACCAGCGGGGGCGCCACGACCACGTCGACCCGGTCCATGCCCTCCGCCGCGCGCGCCACGGCGAGCGCCAGCGGGCCCGCGTCGCGCGCGCCCGCGTTCATCTTCCAGTTGCCCGCGATGAGGCGCCGCCGCACGCGTTTCACCTTTGCATGTCTCGCGCCACTTGGGCTAGCGTCCTGCGAGGACGTCGCGATGATCGCCCCTACTTCGCCCGCATTCCCGCGAGCCCCGGTCGTCCTCGCGAGCGACCACGGAGGCTACCCCCTCAAGGAGGCGATCAAGCGTCACCTGCAGGCGAGCTCGATCCCGGTCCTCGACGTCGGCACGCACTCCACCGAGGCCTGCGACTACCCGGTGTTCGCGCGCGCCGCAGCCACGGCCGTCTCCCGCGGCGAGGCGTGGCGGGGCATCGTCGTCGACGGCGCCGGGATCGGCTCCTGCATGGTCGCGAACAAGCTCCCAGGGGTGCGCGCAGGCATGGCGTTCGACGTCGCCAGCGCGAAGAACGGGCGCGAGCACAACGACGCCAACGTCCTCACGCTCGGCGCGGGGTACCTCGCCGAGCACGACGCATTGAAGATCGTTGACGTCTTCCTCGCCACCGAGTGTAGTGGTGAACGCCACAAGCGCCGCGTCGCGATGATCGACGCGCTCGACGTAGCCTCCGCCAGGACCATGGTCGCCGCCCCCTCCACCACCGATTACGAGTCGCTCGTCCAGTCGATCATGCAGATCCTCTCGGGGGATCCGGCGCTGCTCGGTCCCCTCTACGGGGCCGCGGGCGGCGCGCCCGTCCACTGCGTCGGTGGCCTCTGCATCGGCTGCGGTCACTGTGTGTCGAAGCGGCCCGACGTCGTGCGCACGTTCATCGGCGCCGGCGCGCGCGCGCAGGACGTTCGGCTCATGGGCTCGCCCGGCATCGAGTCGGTCCCCGACGATCTCGCGAAGCTCATCGATCACACGCTGCTCCGCCCCGAAGCGACGTACGACGACGTCGACCAGCTGTGCGACGAAGCGCGCAAGTACCGCTTCGCGTCCGTCTGCGTGAACCCGATGCACGTGAAGCGCTGCGTCGCGCGGCTCAAGGGCGCGTCCTCCGTCGTGTGCACGGTCATCGGGTTTCCGCTCGGCGCCACGCCGTCCGAGAACAAGGCGCTCGAGGCCAGGCGCGCGATCCGCGAGGGCGCTCGCGAGGTCGACATGGTCCTCCCGATCGGTGCCCTCAGGTCCGGGGATCACCGCTACGTCTACGAGGACATCCGGATCGTCGCCGAGGTCGCCCACGAGGGTCGCGCGCTGCTCAAGGTGATCCTCGAGACCGCGCTCCTGGACGACGAGCAGAAGGTCGCCGCCTGCGTCGCGGCGAAGAAGGCCCGAGCGGACTTCGTGAAGACCTCGACCGGCTTCTCCAAGGGCGGCGCGACGGTGCACGATGTCGCGCTGATGGCCAAGGCGGTCGACCACCAGCTCGGCGTGAAGGCGTCGGGAGGCGTCGGCTCGATGGCGGACGCGCAGAAGATGGTCCAGGCCGGAGCGACGCGCATCGGCGCCTCGGTCGGCGTGAAGATCGTTCAGGAGGCGAAGGGTCAAGCCGTCGCCACAACCTCCAAGGCCTCGGGATACTGAGGGGCATCGAGCATGGCCGACCTTCGTAGCTTCGTCTTCCTGGACTCGCTGCAGCCGCAGCTCGCCGCCTTCCTCGGCACCATCGCCAAGGGCTTCTTGCCCGTCGCTGGCGAGGCGTCGCTCATCGTGGAGATCTCTCCCGGCATCGAGATCAATCGCGTGACCGACATCGCGGTCAAGGCGACGGACGTGCGACCCGGCATGCAGATCGTCGAGCGCCTCTACGGCATGCTCGAGGTCCACAGCACCTCGCAGGCCGACGTCCGCCAGGCCGGCCTCGCCATCCTGCAGGCGCTCGACCTGAAGGAGGAGGACCGGATCAAGCCGCGCGTCCTGTCCTCGCAGGTCATCAAGCACGTGGATGATCTCCAGGTGCAGCTCATCAACCGAAACCGCCAGGGCATGATGCTGATCGCTCGCGAGTCGCTCTTCATCATGGAGGTCGAGCCCGCGGGCTACGCGGCGTTCGCGGCGAACGAGGCCGAGAAGGCAGCCGAGATCAACGTCGTCGACGTGCGCATGACCGGGGCGTTCGGGCGCGTCTACCTCGGCGGCGAGCAGCGCGACATCGACGTCGCCTCGGTCGCGGCAAGCAAGGCGATCGAGATGCTCACAGGGCGCGAGGCGAAGTCCTCGCGGAAGGACTGATCCGTGGCAGGTATCGACCTCAGGGCCTACGTGTTCCTCGACTCGCTGCAACCGCAGCACGCGGCGTTCCTCGGGACGGTCGCGAAGGGCTTCCTGCCGGTGGGCGGGCAGGCCTCGCTCTTCATCGAGATCTCTCCGGGGATCGAGATCAACCGGATCACCGACATCGCCGTGAAGTCGACGCGCGTCACGCCGGGCATGCAGATCGTCGAGCGCCTCTACGGCATGCTCGAGATCCACCACGACGAACAGGCCGAGGTGCGCCGCGCCGGCGACATGATCCTCCGCGAGATCGGCGGCGAGGAGAGCTCTCGCATCCGGCCGGAGATCCTCTCGTCCACGGTGATCCGTCACCTGGATGATCGGCAGACGCAGCTCATCAACCGCGTGAGGCACGGGCACATGATCATCGCCGGTCAGTCGCTCTACACGCTGGAGGTCCAGCCGGCCGCGAACGCGGCGCTGGCCGCCAACGAAGCGGAGAAGGCTGCGCGCATCAAGGTGCTCGAGATCGTGTCCTTCGGATCGCTCGGGCGCGTGTACCTCGCGGGCGAGGACCGGGACATCGACGTCGCCGTGCCTGCCGCGGAGCACGCGATCAAGAGTCTCGCGGGGCGAACCGTCAAGAAGTGAGAGAGGAGAACCGAGATGGCTGAAGCATTGGGAATGATCGAGTGCCGTTCGTTCGCGGCGATGGTGGAGGCGTCCGACGCCATGGTCAAAGCGGCGAAGGTGGAGCTCGTCGGGTACGAGAAGACCGGCGGCGGCCACGTCACCGCGATCATCCGAGGTGACGTCGCGGCGGTGAAGGCGGCGGTCGAAGCCGGTCAGAGCGGCGCGGCGAAGGTCGGCGAGCTCATCGCCACCCACATCATCGCGCGCCCGCACGTCAACGTCGATCTCGTCCTCCCGCTCGGCCGCAAGGACGCGGTCTCGAAGGAGATCGAGTCCCGGGGCGGCAAGTAGCCGCACCGCGCGATGCTCCTCGCGAAGGTGGTGGGGACCCTGGTCGCGACGCGAAAGGATCCCAAGCTCGACGGGCTCAAGTTCCTGGTGCTGCGCCAGGTGAATCCGGAGACGCTCGTCGAAGGTGGCTTCGTCGTGGCGAACGACGCGGTCGGCTGCGGCGTGGGCGAGTACGTCCTCTATGCCTCGGGATCGTCCGCGCGGCAGACCGAGGTCACGAAGGACCGTCCCTGCGATGCGGTCATCATGGCCATCGTCGACTCCTGGGAGGTCGGCGGTGAGGCCCGGTTCGAGAAGCACGGCCAGGAGCACGGCTACGCGGATGGATAATCCATGAGTTCTACGCACGGCGGAACGGATCAGGCCGATCTCCGGCGAATCGCGGAGGTCATCGCCCAGCGGCTCGTCGGCGTCGCGCAGGGCAGCGCACCTGCCGCGGCGAAGGACGGCCGGAGCCCGAGCGCGGGAGACGGAGTCTTCGCCAGTGTCGACGAGGCGGCGAAGGCCGCGCGCGTCGCCTTCCTGGCGCTCACGGCCATCGGGCTGGAGCAGCGCAAGGCCATCGTCGAGTCGATGCGCAGGGCCATGCGCCTGGAGGCCGCGAACCTGGCCCGGCTCGCCGTCGACGAGACCGGGCTCGGGCGCTACGAGGACAAGATCGCGAAGAACCTCCTCGTCACGAACAAGACGCCCGGTCCCGAGGAGCTCACGCCCACCGCCGTGACCGGCGATCAGGGGATGATGCTGCTTGAGCCCGCGCCGTTCGGCGTCATCGGCGCGATCACTCCGGTCACGAACCCACCGTCGACCATCATCTGCAACGCCATCGGGATGCTCTCGGCGGGCAACACCGTCGTCTTCAACGCGCACCCCTCCGCCAAGGGGGTCTCGGCGAGGACGGTCGTCCTCCTGAATCAGGCCATCGTGGCGGCCGGCGGGCCCCCGAACACGTTGTGCTGCGTGGCCGAGCCTACCATCCAGTCGGCGGGCGAGCTGATGAAGCACCCGCTGATCCGGCTGCTCGTGGTCACCGGCGGGCCCGGCGTGGTCGCGGCGGCCATGAACTCGGGGAAGCGGGCCATCTGTGCGGGGCCCGGCAACCCGCCAGCGGTGGTCGACGCGACCGCGGACATCGACGTCGCGGGCCGGAACATCGTGCTCGGCCACTCGATGGACAACAACGTGATCTGCATCGATGAGAAGGAGTGCATCGTCGTCGACAAGGTCGCCGACGCCCTCAAGGTCGCGATGAAGCGCGCGGGGGCGGTCGAGCTCAAGGCGAGCGATCTCCCGCGCCTCGAGCGGGTGATCTTCGAGAAGAACGCCGGTCCTCGTGGCCACGCGACGGTCAACCGGAAGTTCGTCGGGCGGAACGCGTCGCTCATCCTGCAGGAGCTGGGCATCCCGGCGGGGCCCGAGGTGCGCTGCGTCCTCGTCGAGGTCCCCAACGATCATCCGCTGGTCTTCACCGAACAGATGATGCCCGTGCTCCCGATCACGCGCGTGCGCAACGTGGACGAAGCGATCGATCTTGCCGTCGACGCCGAGGGCGGCTGCTTCCACACCGCGACGATGCACTCGAACGATCTCGCCGCGCTCTCGAAGATGGCGATCAGGTGCAACTGCTCCATCTTCGTGAAGAACGGGCGCTCGGTGGCGGGGATCGGCGCCGAGGGCGAGGGCGAAGGGTGCACCTCGTTCACGATCGCCTCGCCGACGGGCGAAGGGCTCACGACGCCGCGCTCGTTTTCGCGATGGCGCCGGTGCACCCTCGTCGGTCACTTCCGCATCACGTGATGACGACCGTCGAGGACCAGGGGCCGGCGCTCGCGATGGTCGAGATCAGCGATCTCCCCGTCGGCTTTGCGGCGCTCGACGCGCTCGTGAAGGAGGCGCCGGTCGTGGTGATCGGCGCCGGCACGGTGCAGCACGGCCACTGGCTCGTGGCGTTCGCCGGTGCGGTCCACGCCGTCGAGCTCTCCTTCGCGCGCGCGCTCCGGTGCGCCGGGCCCATGGTGCTGGACGCCGTGCTGCTCGCGGACGCGGAGCCGCGGATCTTGCCCTCGCTCTCGCTGGGCACGCGCCGCGAGCCCACCTGGTGTTCCGGCTCGGGCGATGCGCTCGGCGTCGTCCAGACGTCGTCGTCGCCGACGCTGTTGCGGAGCATCGACGCTGCGTTGAAGGGCGCGACGGTCGAGCTCGTCGAGCTTCGCGCGGCCGAGGGGCTGGGAGGCCGTGCGATCGCCCTGATCTGGGGGCACCAGCACGATGTCGAGGCTGCGGTCGATCTCGCGACGGGGGCCTTCGCGCGAGGCCGCCCCGAGGGCTGCTCCACGGTGGTGATCCCGAACGCAGATCGGGAGATCGGGCGGGCGCTCCTCGGCGGCTCGCGCTACTTCAAGGAGTTCCGCGGATGAAGCTCGGACGTGTGATCGGCTCGATGGTCGCGACCATCAAGCCCGAAGCGATGCGAGGCCTGAAGCTGCTCATCGTGCGCCCGCTCACGGCGCAGCTCGACGTCGAGGGCGAGCCGTTCGTCGCCACGGACGCCTCGGTGCAGGCGGGGCAGGGGGACCTCGTGACCTACGAGGCCTCCCGCGAGGCGGCGCTCCTGCACGATCCGTGGTTCATTCCGGTCGATCACGCCATTGTCGGGATCGTGGAGCAGCACGCCTACGAGGACGAGGGGGGACGATGATCCTCGGACGCGTCTGCGGGACGGTGGTGAGCCCCGTCCAGCATCCATTCTACCAGGGGAGAAAGCAGCTGATCGTGCGTGCGTGCACGCCGGACGGCGCGTTCGACGGGGAGAAGTACGTCGTCGCCGTGGATCTCGTCGGCGCGGGCGTCGGACAGACGGTGATCGTCGAGGACGAAGGGAACAGCGCCCGGCAGCTCCTCGACGCAAAGGACGCGCCCATCCGCTCGGTCGTCGTGGGGATCGTCGACCAGGTCACCGGCCAGGGAGTGTCCTGATGTTCTCGCCCGGACGCGCGTCCGTGCCCGATTTCGCCTTCTCGCCGGCCCCCGCCCGCGCAGGCCGACGGGGGATTCGGCGCCGTCACTTCTTGATGACGAGGTAGTCGGCCGGCTTCACGGTCTCGCTGGAGCCGCTGGCGAGGCGCACCTCGGCCTGTGCGGGGGTTCCGCCCGTGACCTGCCGCCAGCGCCACGCCGAGCCGCTCTTCGGGCGCACGATGAGGTAGTCGCCCTTCTGGGCTGCGGGAGCGCCCGGGCTGGGCTCGGGGCCGATCTTGTCGGCGACGACCTCCGGCGAATTTGCCACGCTCGGATGAGCTGTAGCGCAACATCCTTCACTCGCATGTGAAGGTTCCGCGCTCCACGCGCCGACTCGATCGGCGCGAGGCGCGGGAAGAACCTCCACGCGCTGCAGAATCGGAGCGCGTCCAGGGCCAGGCACACCGGGTGCATCGCGCTGCTGCGAGGGCTCCAACATGAACAGGTCGATACTCGCGGCCGTCGCCGCGCTCACGGTGATCGTTGCGACGGGCTGCAGCCTCGCGGAGGCGCCCCGGGAGAACAGCGAGAGGTCAGCAAGGACGACGCGCGCGCTCGGTGCCGACCCCATCAGCTGCCCGCCGAGTTTCCACGACATGCACGCGCCGGCACGCGGCGACGAACAGCGCGACACCTGCCAGCGCGAGGAACGGGAGCGTTCTCATTCCTTGACCTTGTCCTGCGCGTGGCACGCCCTGGCGCCCGATACGGGGGTATCCACGTCTCGCGGCCACGACGCCCCCTCCTGCTTCTCCTTCAGAAGCAGCGTCATCCCTGCGGCGAGGAGGAGGAACCCGAGCCCATGTCTCGCCCCGAGCTGCTCGGCCAGCAGGAAGCGCGAGACGAGCGCCAGGCAGATCACGCCCGACGTGAGGTGGAAGTCGCCATCTGCGCCGCGGTGTACGTCCCGAACGCGTAGCGCGTGGGGGCCACGTTGAAGATGTACTGCGGGAGCACGATGCCCCAGCTCATGCCGAGCGAGGGGAGGAAGCGGTATTGCCTGATCCGCAGGTGGCCAAGCCACGCGTCCGCCATGAACGCACCGGACACGAAGATCATCAGGGGGACGAGCACGAGTTTCGATCCACCCCCGGAGGCGACCGCGAATCCCCCATCGGGAACGGATGTCCGGGAAAAATTGACGCCCGATAGCATCACGGTACAACCGGGTGGGGCAGGATTCGACCCATGAGGAAGCTGTTCCACCACGACATCGACGCCGAGATCGCGCGGAGTCGGAAGACGGTGATCTACCGCGCCCGCCGGCCCGGATCCGAGCAGCGTGTCGTCCTCAAGGTGCTGCGCGAGCCACGCCCGGCGCCGGACCAGATCGCGTGGTTCCGACGCGAGCTTGAGCTCCTTGCGGGGCTTCGCGACGTCGAGGGGGTCATCCGCGCCCACGAGCTCGTGCGCGACGGCGACTCGTGGGCCATGGTGCTCGAGGACATCGGGGGGGTGTCGCTCGCTGAATCCCTTCAGCACCGGCCCTTCGGGCTGGAGGAGGCCTTGCACGTCTGCGCCCGCGTCGCTGCGAGCCTCTCCCTCGTGCACCGCCGGGACATCCTCCACAAGGACATCAACCCCGCCAACATCGTGTACAACCGCGGCACGGGCCAGGTGCGCCTCATCGACTTCGGCATCGCGACCCAGCTGACGCGCGAGTCCCCCGAGTTCGAGGCCGCCGCGAGCCACGAGGGCACCCTCGCCTACATCTCCCCGGAGCAAACGGGGCGCATGAACCGGACGGTGGACGCGCGCACGGACCTGTACTCGCTCGGTGCGACGCTGCATCACCTGCTCACCGGTCACCCTCCGTTCTCGTTCCGCGACCCGGCCGCCCTCGTCCACGCCCACATCGCGCGCGTGCCCGCCCGGCCGGCGACCGTGCCGGACGTGGTCGCGGACATCGTGATGCGACTGCTGGCAAAGAACGCGGAGGATCGCTACGGGTCGGCCGAAGGCGTCGCGCACGACCTCGACCAGTGCGCGGCGGAGCTGCGCCGGACGGGCTCGATCTCGAGCTTCGCGCTCGACACGAGCGCCGGTCCCGTTCGTTTCACCCTCTCGCAGCGCCTCTACGGGCGCGAGGCGGACACGCAGCGCATCCTCGACGCGTTCGAGCGCGCGGCGGCGGGCGCGCGTTCCGTCCTCCTCGTGCGGGGGGCGGCGGGCATCGGAAAGAGCGCGCTGGTGCACGAGGTCCACAAGCCCATCACCGCGCGGCACGGCACGTGGCTCGCGGGGAAGTTCGACCAGCTCGCGCGAGACGTCCCCTACGGATCCCTCATCCGGTGCTTCCGGTCGCTCACGCGACAGATCCTCGCCGGGACGGAGGCCGAGACGGCGACGTGGCGCGCGCGGATCTCGGAGGTGATCGGTCCGAACGGGCGTGTGCTGCTCGACCTGATGCCGGGGCTCGAGTCCTTGCTGGGCCCGCGGCCGCCGGTCGCGGCGCTCGCTCCGGCGGAGAGCCGGCGCCGGCTCGAGCACGTCGTCGGCCGCTTCATCGCGGTGGCCGCCGCCCCGGACCGGCCGATGGTCCTCTTCCTGGATGACCTCCAGTGGATCGATCCGGCGTCCCTGGATCTCGTGCATTCGCTGCTCATGCGGGACGACGTCCGCCACCTGCTCTTCGTGGGCGCGTACCGCGACGGCGAGGTCGCCGCCGGGCACCCGTTGCTCCTGGCGCTCGAGGCGTGGACGGCGGGCGGGATCCCCGTCGCGTCGCTCGAGGTCGGGCCGCTCCAGCTTCCGGACGTGGTGGCCTTCGTGGCCGACACGCTCGGGGTACCCGCACCGTCGATCCGTCCGCTGGCCGCGCTCGTCCTCGCCAAGACGCAGGGCAACCCGTTCTTCCTCCGGGAGTTCCTGAAGGCGCTCCACGCCGAGGGTCTGCTCGTGCGCACGGATCGGTGGACGTTCGACGTCGACGCGATCGCCTCGCGCAACATCACCGACAACGTCGTCGACCTCATGATCGGGCGGCTGCGCGCGCTGCCCGAGGCCACGCGGCGCGCCCTCACCGTCGCCGGCGCGCTCGGGAGCGAGATCGATCTCCGGCGCCTCGCGATCGCCCAGGATCTGCCGCTCGCGGCGACGTGGCGGGATCTCTGGCCGGCGGTGGTCGCAGGGCTCGTCGTCACGGTCGGCCAGGACTGGAAGCTGATGGGCCTCGACGTGGAGGGACTCGCGGACACGCTAGACGTCCGCTGCCGGTTCAGCCACGACCGCGTCCAGCAGGCGGCGTATGCCCTCGCGACGGACGAGGAGCGCCCTGCTCTCCACCGCGCGATCGGCCAGAACCTGCGCCGCGGCGGCGTCACCGGCGCGGACGTCCTCTTCGCGGTCGTACGCCACCTGAACGCCGGCGGGTCGCCGCCGACGCCCGACGACGCGCGCGCGCTGGCGGCCCTCAACCTCGAGGCGGCCCAGGCGGCGAAGTCCCAGGCTGCCTTCGCCGCGGCCCGCGAGCACGTGCGCTCGGGGCTCACGCTCCTCGGCGCGGAGCCCTTCGACCACGACCACGATCTGGCGATGCGACTCACGTCGACCGGCGTCGAGACGGCGTACCAGACGGGCGAGTTCGCGCAGATGGATCTCTGGTTCGAGGACGGGGTGCGGCACGCGCGCGCACCCCTCGACACGGCGTGGATGCAGGAGATCAAGACGGAGGCGTTCAACGCCCAGGGCCGCCCCCTGGACGCGCTCCGGCACGCGCTCGACTACCTCGAGCAGCTCGGCGTCTCCCTCCCGCGCTCGCCGACGCCCGAGGACATCGGCCCGGCGATGACCACCACGGCTGCCGCCATCGGTGGACGCTCGCCGGCCGTCCTCGCCGCGATGCCGGACATCGAAGATCCGGCGATCCGCACCGCGGTGGCGCTGATCTGCAAGATCTACTCATCGGCCTACGTCGCCTCCCCGATCGTCTTCGTCCTCGTGACGCTCCGGCAGGTGGAGCTCGTCCTGCGACACGGGAACTGCGCCGCCTCGCCGCTCGCGTTCGCCGTGTACGGCCTGCTCCAGGCCGGGCTCGCGGGCAACGTGGCCGAGGGGTACGCGTATGGCCACTTGAGCGACACGCTGCTCGGTCGACCCGACGTCGGCCGTTACCGCGCGCAGGCGCTCCACCTGTTCAGCTGCCACACACGCTTCTGGCGTGAGCACCTCCGGAGCTCGGCCGACGGCGAGCGGCAGGCCTGGCGCGTGGGCCTGGAGACCGGGGAGACCGAGTTCGGCTGCTACGGTGGGCACGTCGCGTCGAAGTACGCGTTCTTCCACGGTCACGCGCTGGGGCCGCTCCTCGGGGAGATCGAGCACTACACGATCGCCATGCGGCGCATGCGCAACGACCTCGCGTTGACCTCGCACATCCCGTGGCACCAGGCCGTCGCGAACCTCACCGGGAGCTCTGCCGAGCCCTGGCGCCTCCGCGGTCCCATCTGCGACGCCGAGCCTTCGAAAGCCGGGTGGCTCGCCGCGGGCAACCGGATGGCCGTCGCCAACGCGCTGCTCGCGGAGATCATGCTCGCGTACATGTTCGGGCAACACGGCGCGGCCCTCGCGTTGCTCGACACCGCGGCGGGGTTCCTCGACGCGGTGCTGAGTCAGTTCAACCAGCCGCTTCACTACTACTACGACGCCCTCACGCGGCTCGCGCTGTGCACCGACGCCCCCCCGGATGCGCGCGAGGCCCACCTCGCCAAGGTCGAGGCCGATCTCGAGTTGCTGCGGGGCTGGGCACGCTCGGCGCCCTTGAACTTCGCTCACAAGGTGGCGCTGATCGAAGCCGAGCGCCTCCGGGTCCTCGACCGTCCCACCGAGGCGCGCGATCGCTACGAGGAGGCCATCCTGGCGGCGCAGGAGAGCGCGTTCACGAACGACGAGGCGCTCGCGTGCGAGGCGGCCGGGCGGTTCTACCTGGCCTGGGGGCGCGTGCTCCCCGCGCGTCACGCGCTCCGCGACGCGTACGATGGGTTCACGCGCTGGGGGGCCGTCACCAAGGCCTCGGCGCTGGAGGCGGAGTTCCCGCGCTTCATCACGCCCGAGTCCTCGTCGGTGACCACGACCGGCACATTGACGACCACCCAGCACACCACCCGCACGGGCAGCGTCGACCTCGCGGCCGTCCTCGCCGCGTGCCAGGCCATCTCGACGGAGGTCTTGCTGCCTCGGCTCCTCGAGCGCCTCGTCACGACAGCGATGGAGAACGCGGGCGCCGACCGCGTCGTGCTCCTCCTCGAAAAGGACGGCGACCTCTCGGTCGAGGCGGAGGGCACGTCGTCCGGCGCCACCACGACCGGGGACGGGGACCCCAGGTACCCGGAGTCGATCGTACGCTTCGTGGCACGGAGCGGGGAGTCGGTCGTGCTCGACGACGCCCTCGTCGCCCCCGAGAGCGCCGCCGATCCATACGTCGCCCTCCGCCGGCCGCGCTCGGTGATGTGCCACGCCGTCCGATCGGGTAGCCGCACGTCGGGAATCCTCTACCTGGAGAACACGCTCGCTCCGGGCGTGTTCACGCCCGCGCGCAGGGACGTGCTGCACCTCCTGGCGGGACAGATGGCCGTGTCCATCGAGAACGCGCGCCTCTACGCCAACCTCGAGGAGCGGGTGCAAGAGCGGACGGCCCAGCTCGAGGCGCGCAACACCTTCATCCGCCAGGTCTTCGGGCGGTACATGTCCGACGAGGTGGTCGGGACCCTGCTCGAGTCGGAGGCGGCGCTGCAGCTCGGCGGCGAGCGGCGCGCCATCAGCGTGCTCTTCACGGACGTCCGCGGCTTCACACCGCTGTGCGAGAGCCTGCCGGCCGAGCAGGTCGTGAAGATGCTCAACATCTACTTCGGGGTGATGACGCGCATCGTCCACAAGCACCACGGCACCATCGACGACATCTTCGGCGACGGCCTGCTCGTGCTCTTCGGCGCCCCGATCTGGCGGCCCGGCCACGCCGACCGGGCGCTCGCGTGCGCCATCGAGATGCAGCTGGCGATGGGCGAGGTGAACGCGGCCAACGACGCGCTCGGTCTCCCACGGATCACGATCGGCGCGGGCGTCCACACCGGCGAGGTGATCGTGGGGAACGTCGGTTCGGAGCACCGCGCGAAGTACTCCGCCGTGGGCCTCAACGTGAACATCGCCTCCAGGGTCCAGGCGATGACCGCGGGGGGCCAGGTGCTGGTCACCGACGCGACCCGGAGGGCCGTATCGGTCCCGGTGGACGTGCTCGGCGAGTTGAGCTTCACGCCCAAGGGCCTCGTCGAGCCGGTCGTCGTCTGCGAGGTCGAAGGCATCGGCGGGCACTACGAGATGAGGCTACCGCGTTGCGACCCGCCGCCCGTTCGGCTGCACCGCGCTGCGGAGGTCAGCATCGCGTCGATCGACGGCCACGCGATCGGAGAGGCGCGGTTCACCGGCCGCATCACCGCGGCGAGCGAGACCCGCGTGGAGATCGCCGTGGACGAGCCGTTTCCGCCAGGTGCGGAGCTGCGCCTGGAGATCACGCTGCCGAACGGGCGCGAGATGCACTACGCGCGGGTGGTCCGGCGGGGAGCCGATGCGATCGAGGCGAGGCTGTCCGCGTCGAGCCCCGCCGTCGGGCGCCTCGCCACCCCCGACGCGGAGCCGCTCACGTGACCGATGCTGCACGAGGAACCGGTGCGCGGAGGATCCAGCTCGGCTGATCCGCGCGCGACCGCGGGATCGACAGGGACACACGTCGTCATTACCTAATCGCGCGTGCAGGGAGAGCCCGCGACGGAGCTGACGACGGCCGAGGAATTCCGAGCGTGGACTCCTGTCCGTGTTCGGGCCGCCGCACGACGACGCGGCGGTGGATCACGCGAAGATGCGCACCACGCCCGCGTACTTCCGCGCCGCGGACGGGACGTCGTACGTGTTTCGTGTCGGGCAGCACGAAGGCGGCGCGGTGCAGCATCGACAACGTGCCGCCGTCCCTCGTGCGCCTGCGCGTCGCGTCGCCGGGGCCGCACCTCGTCCGTGACGCGGAGGATCACGAGCTCCGCTTCGTGAACCCAGGCTCGCCCGTCGTGTCGAGCGACGGCGGGAGGTCCCCCGTGGTCTGGGTCGTGGACCAGAACGCGCGCCGGACGCGCCCGGTGATGGATCCCGCGATGCCGGGCCCTGTGCTGTACGCCGTGGACGGGACGAAGATGGAGCCGCTCTGGAGGACCGGCGCGCGCGAGCTCGCGCCGGTGGGCAATACGTGACGCCCGTGGTCGCGCACGGTGTCGTGTTCGTGGCGACGGACCGCTTGTACGCGTTTGGGCCGTCCGTCCAGGCGACGGCGACGACCGTTGCCGGATCGTTCGTCGCGCGCGCCACGGCGCCGGGCGCGGCGGGACCAGTCTTCTTCCGCCTGACCAACGTGGCCGGCGCACCCGCGAAGGTGACGGCGGCCGCCGCGTCGACGCCGCAGAGCGCGCCGATCACGACTCCCTATCCCGAGCCGCTCCGCGCCACGGTGACGGACGCGGCGGGCAACCCCGTGCTCGGCGTCGTAGTCACGTTCACCGCCCCTGCAGCGGAGCCGACGGGAGTGTTCCCAGAGACGCCGCCCCGCACCGATGCCTCCGGTGACGCCATCGTCTCCGGCATCGCGGGGTCCGTCGTCGGGAGCTACGTCGACGACGCCACGACACCCGGCGTGGCCGCGCCGGCGTCGTTCGCGCTCACGAACACGAACGCCGCGCCGGGGAGCGTCTCGATCCTCTCCGGATCCGGCCAATCGACGCCCGTGTCGACGACGTTCCCGGCGCCCGTCGTCGTCGAGGTGCGGGACATGACAGGCAAGTTCGCGCCCGGTGTCACCGTCACGCTCACCATGCCCTCGACCGGGCCGAGCGCGACGACGACCTCGCCGCTCGTCACCGACTCCAGCGGCCGGATCTCCGTCACGCTGCTCGCGAACGATCGGCCCGGCCCGTTCGACGCGACGTTCAGCGTCCCGGGCGCTGGCGCCCCGGCGGTCGCGTCGCTCACCATCCTCCCGATCCAGACGACGAACCCCGGTGCCGATGGCGGTGTCCCGAGCGGCGCCGACGGGGGCATGGGCCCTGCCGCCCTCGACGACGGGACCCTCGAGGGTGGCGGCATTGGATGCTCCGCGTCCCCCTCCACTCCCGCGAGCGCCGCGGGGACCGTCCTGATCGCGTTTGGCCTCGTCGCGCTGGGCGGCGTCGAGCGTCGTCGCCGTCGCCGCTGACTCAGGACGATCGCGTCGTGACCGAGATCGGCGGCAGGTTCGTTAGCCTGTGGCCAGCCCAGCGGCCGAGCCCGTCGTAGGCGGCGTACTTGAAGATCTCGGCGAGCGTCGGGTAGTTGAACACCATCTCGATGAACGTGTCGGCCGTCCCGCCGAGCATGATCACGGCCCGCCCGATGTGCACGAGCTCGGTCGCGCGGTCCCCGATGCAGTGGCACCCGAGGAGCGTGCGCGACTCGAAGTCGAACACAGCTTCACCACGCCGTCCTTGTCGCCGATGATCTTGCCCCGCGCGTTGTTGAGGTAGGACGCGCGGCCCACGATGGGCGTCTGGCCGCGCTCGGTGACCTGGTCCTCGGTCAGCCCGACGCACGAGACTCGGGGATCGTGTAGATGCCGTGCGGCAAGAGCTCGGTCACCTGCTTCTTGTACGCGAACCCGAACGCCCGACAGACGGCCACGCGCGCCTGCTCCATCGACGTCGAGGCGAGGGAAGGGAAGCCGATGCAGTCGCCCTTCTTCGCCTCCTCGGGGTTGAAGCAGACGACGTACCGGCGATCGTCGACCATGACCTCCTTCACGCGAGGGTGTCGCTCACCTCGGCGTAGCGGCCCGCGCGCGCGAGCACGTTGTCGCGGACCTCGACGTTGTTCCGCAGCTTCGCGCCGATGATGTACTCGTACCCGGCCTTCTCGATCGCCGCGAGGTTCGCCTTCGAGACCATCCCTCGGTCCGCGACGAAGACGACCTTCGTGATCTGGAAGCGCTTCTTCAGCGCCTCCATCGTCGGCACGACCGTCTTCACGTCGGCGGTGTTGCCGGGCCAGATCTCGCAGCAGACCGGCACGCCGTCGCGCCGCATCACGACGGAGAGGACGAGCTGGATGGGGTCGGGGCGATGGTCCTTGCTCTCCTCGTGTCCGCCGTCCACCGTCCGCTCGGTGGTGATGGCGGACATCGGGGAGGGTGTACCCGAGGAGGAAAGACGCCGCGGGTCCCGCGCACGTTCGCGCCGAGCATCGCGCTCGCCACGGAGTACGCAGCGCGCACCCCGGGCCCACGACCCTTTCGCGCATGAATGGCGCGCAGCGGAACTGCAACAAGGCCTTGCAGTTTCGAAAGAAGGACGCGGTCATGACCTCTCCCTTGCCCTCAGGGGGCGCCTAGCTGAAAGGAATCTGCCATGAAACACACCTTCAACAAGCTCGCGGGTTCGATGCTGGTCGCCAGCCTGACCGCCGTGGCCATCGTCGCCACCGGCTGCTCGAGCACCTCCACGCCCGCCAAGCTCGCCGTCGCCCCGCCGCAGGTGTCGCCGTCGAAGATCCAGGGCACGCTCAAGGCGCCCGCGAACGCGAAGGTCTTCGTCTGGGTGAAGGTCCGCGACCCGAAGACGAAGAAGGTTCGCCTCGTCTACGCGCGCTACAACTTCAAGACGGGCGCCTACATCATCGACAGTCCGAGCCTCAAGCCTGCGGGCCTCATGACGCTGCAGGCGAGCATCAACAAGAAGACGTACACGCTGGTCTTCCCGAAGTCCAAGGCGAACCCCGCCCAGAAGGCGAACGTCATCCCGCCGTCCCAGAAGAAGGGCTCCACGGTCAAGCCGAAGGACATCAACCTCCTCGCGGAGGAGCCGACGGACGCCACGGGCGCCGACCTCCAGCTCGGCGACACGACGGTGAACGAGGCCTCCGCCGAGCTTGCGCCGGCGACCAACCCCATGGACCAGATCGACACGGACGGCGACGGCCAGCCCGACTTTGAAGACGCCGACTCCGACGGCGACGGTGAGTCCAACGACAAGGACGCGGACGATGCCCCGGACACCGACGAGGCGCAGGCCGACGACGAGCAGGCCGAGACGGATCCCGACAAGTTCGAGAAGCAGTTCTGCGAGGACTACCCCACCGAGTGCGACGGCGCGGAGGCCAAGGTCGACGAGGACTACTGCGACAACAACCCGTGCACGAAGGACTGCGTCGAGCTCGTGAAGGAGTTCGCCGCCCAGTTCTGCAAGTGAGGGAGACCACCATGAAGACCTTGAAACTCGTCCTCGGCAGCATCGCCGCCACCGGCCTCGTGCTCGCGTGCTCGAGCACGGCCGTCCCCACCCCGACCACCACGACCGCCGACGCCGGCAAGGACGCCGCCGTCGCCAAGACGCCCGTGCGCTCGAAGGACGGGGGCACCGTCAAGCCGTCGTCCAAGCCGGGCGCCTCGACGACCGGGGGTAAGCCCACCGCCAAGCCCGGCGCCAAGGGTCCCACGACGAGCCCCAGCAAGAAGCCCAACCCGACGAGCGACCCGATCTGCGCGGGCGTCGCGGACAACGTGGCGGCGTGCGTGAGCACCACGGAGCTCGCCTTCTGCTTCGACCAGAAGTTCTACTCGCTCGACTGCAACGCCTACGCGCAGGAGGTCAAGGCCGCCCTCGGCTTCGACGGTACGATGACGGGCGCGTGCTTCGAGACCGACACCAACGTCGACTGCCTGATCTGCGCCGCGGATGACACCACGACCATCTGCTGCGACGCCGAGGGCACCATCTGCTGCGACGACACCGGCGACTGCTTCGATCCGGCCTGACACCGACGGGCGAGGGCGAGCGAAGGCTCGCCCCCGTCTTTCCCGCTCAACGCGGGAGCGGCAGGGGGAGCCGGATCGCGAAGGCGCGCTCCACGAACCACGCGAGGGCGACGGCGAGGATGATCGCCGAGCCTGCGCCGACGATCGCGATCCGGT
>SXNL01000328.1 GCA_005777185.1 Myxococcales bacterium | reverse complement strand
CCTCAACGAGCCGACGGCCGCGGCCCTCGCCTACGGGCAGGGGATCACGCAGAGCGAGCGCGTCGCGGTGTACGACCTCGGCGGCGGAACCTTAGACTCGCCCCTGCTCGACCTTAGGGGGAGCGTCTTCGAGGTGCTCTCCACCGCCGGTGACAGCGCGCTCGGAGGAGAGGACATCGACACCCTCGTCGCCGACGAGATCGCCCACAAGATCATTCGCACGCACCGGTACGATCCGCGCACCAACTCGTACGCGTACGGGACGCTGCGCATCATCGGCGAATACGTGAAGGAGCAGCTCTCCACGCTCGACGAGATCACCTTCGAGGTGCGCGACATCGGCTACGGCGTGGGCGGCGAGCTGCTCAGCGTCGTGTTCCAGATGACGCGGCCCGAGCTCGAGGCCCTCGCCCGGCCGCTCGTCGAGCGCACGATCTCCGTCACGACGCGCGTCATCGCGGCCGCGGGGCTCGACGTGCGGGCGTTCGATCGCGTGCTCCTCGTCGGCGGAGCCACGCGCATGCCGCTCGTTGCGCGCTCGGTGAAGGATTTCTTCGGCATGGATCCGCACCTCAAGGTGAACCCGGACGAGGTCGTCGCCCTGGGCGCCGCGATCCAGGCATTCCAGCTGAGCAAGTCCCGGATCAAGCCCAAGAAGACGGGCGCCCGCACGCTCGCCCAGGTCGAGGCCACGACGCGGATGCGTCAGAGCTCGCCGCCTCCTCCCACCCTCCCGGGCGGCGAGCTCCCCTTCGTGCGCGACACGCGCGTCGAGCCAGCCGGGGACGAGCAGCCGAAGCCGGCGCTCCCGCCGCGGCCAGCGCCGCGCGAGTCGAGGCCGCCGCCGGGGTCCGTGCCGCCGCCGCCCCCCGCGATCGGTCGGGCGGCGCTGCCTCCGCGAGCGCCGAGCGCCCCACCCCCTGCGCCGACGGAGCGCCAGCCGCAGCGCTGCCATGATGCGCCGCCGCTCTCGCCCCCCGCGGACCTGCTCCCGCTCGACGACTTTCCGCTCGAGGAGCTCACCGACGTCGACCCCGAGCCTCAGGCTCGGAAGACCGTCCCCCCACCCCTCCCGCCGGAGGCACGCCGACGCTCCGTCGCGCCGACGCTCCCGGATCGCGACGACCTGCCGGCGCTACCAGAGCCAGCGCCGAGACCGCCCGCGGCGGAGCCGTCTGTCGTGCAGCCGGCGCCCGCGCTCGCCGCGCCCGCGCTCGCCGCGCCCGCGCCCGCAGAGGAGCCGCCGATTGAGCCGGAGCGGGGGATACGCGCGCGATCGGTCCCGCCGCTCCTCATCGACGTGACGCCGCTCAGCCTGCGCGTGGAGACGGCCGGCGGTTACTCGGACACGCTCATCCGCGCGAACTCGCCCGTCCCGTGCGCGAAGACCCGCTCCTTCCGCACGTGCCGCGACGGCCAGACCGTCGTGGTCATCCGCGTGGCGCAGGGCGAGGAGACGCGCTTCACGCGGAACACCTACCTCGGCGAGCTCGAGCTCGCGGGCATCCCCGCGGCCACCCGTGGCGAGGTCGAGATCGCCGTCACCTTTGCCCTCGACGCGGACGGCATCCTGAACGTGCGCGCGGAGGTCCCGCAGACGGGAAAGAAGACGTCGGCCGTGCTCCGCCTCCTCGGCGTCGTCACCGACGCGAGGGACATCGAGAAGATGATGGCCGCGCAGAAGCGGCACGCCGTCGTCTGATGTGTTTCGCCACTTTCGCAAGCGTCCGGGTTTTTGGTATCCTCGCGTCAATGCCGGAAGTAGAGACCTTCAAGGCATGGGCCGAGTCCATGGACTCGATGACCTACTATGCGATCCTGCGGGTGCCGGAGGGCGTGGACCTCGCGCGCATCAAGGAGGCGTTCCACTCGTTCGCGCTGGACGCGCACCCGGATCGCTACGTGGACCAGGATCCGGGGGTCGCCGAGGCCGCCGCCGAGGTCTTCCGGCGCGGCGTCGAGGCGTACAACGTCCTGTCGAACCACGATCTACGCGCGAGGTACGATCGTGCGCTCGCGGCGGGCCAGCTCAGGCTCGATGCGGGCCTCGTCCCCCCGGCACCGACGTCCTCGCCGCTCCGGACGCTGGAGGCGATCACCAACGAGCCAAAGGCGAAGGAGCTGTGCCGCAAGGCTGATCACTTCATCTCCATTGGCAAGCTCGACGAGGCGCGCGCGCTCGTCGTCACCGCGCGCCAGCTCGACCCCCACAACCAGGAGCTCGAGGAGCGGCTGAAGCTGCTCTGGGAGGCCATCGCCTTGGAGCCTGGATGAACTTCGATCACATCAAGCGCTGCCTCGATCTCACCGAGCGGGACTTCGACGCCGCCCTGGACGATCGGGATATCTGCCGCGCGCTCGTCCTGCGCATCGCGGCCGTGGCGCGGCCCGAGACGGGCGCGCCCAAGGTGCTCCTCCTGTTCGCGCGGATGGCGAAGCTCGGATGCTACTGGCTCGAGGGGACGCTCCGGGTGGAGCTCATGGGGGACGCCGAGACGACGACGCTCGAGGTCATGACGGACAGCGCGGGACTGCGCGAGCGCGTGTTCGCCCCGGTTGCGCTCGCCGTGGGACTGCCCGAGTTCGCGAAGGCCGTCGCGAGGCTGCCCCACATGATCGACCCGCTCGAGCTCGTGGCCTCGACGAAGCGGCGCATGGTGTTCGTCGCCGAGATCGACGAGCAGGAGTCCGACGAGACGCCGGCCATCGCGCGCGAGAGCCTCTACGAATCGACGTCGCCCTCGCAGCCGCCGGTGACCCCGCTCACGTTCTCCCTCAGGACGCCCGTGGACAGCTGGGCGCCGCAGCCCGCGACGAAGCCGTCGTCGCCGCCCGGCGGGAGGACCGAGCCAGCGCCGCCCCCGTCGAGCACGAGCCTCCCCGCCGAGGACGGGTGGGACGACTGGGGTGACCTCCTCAGCAAGAAGTGAGCGGAGACGATGAGCTCCTCGACGAAGACCGATGGCGTGGAGGTGTCCGTCGTACTCCCCATCTTCCGCACGGCGGAGTTCCTCGAAGAGCTGCACGCGCGGCTCACGGCGACGCTCGAAGGGGAGGGGCGGAGCTTCGAGCTCGTCATGGTCGACGACGGCAGTCCCGACGGCGCGTGGCGCATCCTCACCGACCTCGCTGCCCGCGATCCGCGGGTGCGCGCTCTCCGGTTGAGCCGGAACTTCGGCCAGCACCCGGCGATCGCCGCGGGCTTCGAGCACGCGCGTGGCCAGCGGATCGTGCTCATGGACGCCGATCTCCAGGATCGTCCGGAGGACATCCCCCGGCTGCTCGCCGCTCTCGGCGACGAGGTCGATGTCGTCTACACCGTGAAGCAGGGCGAAGAGGAGCCGCTCCTCACGCGCCTCACGTCGAACCTGTACCACTACACCTTCTCGCGCATCACGGGCGCGCGCGTCCCGCGCTCCGTGGGGACGTTCAGGGCCTTCACGCGTTCCTTCCTGGAGGCCATACGGTCGTACCCCGAGCACAACGTGCTCTATGGACCGCTGATGTTCCACATCGGCTTCGGTTCAGCGACGATCGAGGTGCCGCACGTTCCGCGCAAGGGGGGCCGGAGCGCGTACACGTTCCGCAAGCGCCTGTCGCTCGCCGTGAGCTCGCTCCTCGCGTACACGGATCTGCCTCACAGGTTCCTCGTGTCGTTCGGTGGCCTGATCCTCGGCGGGAGCGCCCTGTACGCGGTGGCGCTCCTGGTGCGCTACATCGTCTCGCGTGGCGCGCTGCCGCAGGGCCTCACGCTGCTCGCGCTGCTCGTGACGATCTCGATCGGGAGCACGATGATGGCGCTCGGCGTCCTCGGGACCTACGTGTTCCGGGTGTACAGCGAGGTCTTGCACAGGCCGAGGTACGTGGTGGCCCGCCGGCTCAATGTCTCGATGGGGACCCCAGGCTGATGCCCGCCGGACACGAGACAGGGCTCAGAACGCGCGCACGGCGTCGATGACCCGCCCCTGCTCGTCGCCGCCGAGCTCCGTGTAGAACGGGAGTCGCACGAGCTGGTCGCTCACGCGCTCGGTGACGGGGCAGTCGCCAGGGCGCGCGCCGGAGCGCCGCCCCATCGGCGACAGGTGGAGCGGCTGGTAGTGGAAGACCGCCTTCACGCCGCGCGCGAGCATGTGGTCGATGAACGCGGACCGGCGGGCGAGATCCGGGAAGCGGAGCTGGAACATGTGGAACGCCTGCTGCCGGTCCGGCGGGACGGTCGGCAGGAGCACGCCGTTCGCGAGCGCCCAGTCCGCGAGCTCTGCCTGGTAGCGCTCCCACACGGCGCGCCGGCCTGCCTGGATGCGCTCGCGCGCCTCGAGCTGCGCGAGGAGGAGCGCGGCGAGGACGTCCGAGAGGACCCAGCTCGACCCCAGGTCTACCCAGGTATACTTGTCCACCTGGCCGCGGAAGAAGCGGCTCCGGTCCGTGCCCTTCTCGCGGAGGATCTCGGCGCGGTCGACGAACCGGGCGTCGTTGACGAGGACCGCGCCGCCCTCACCGCAGCTGAAGTTCTTGGTCTCGTGGAAGCTCTGCGCCGCGAGCGCGCCGAAGGTCCCGAGCGGCTTGCCGCGGTAGGCGCCAAAGAGGCCGTGGGCGTTGTCCTCGACCACGGGCACGCCGCGCCGGTTCGAGACCTCCGAGATGACGCCCATCTCGCAACCGACGCCGGCGTAGTGGACGACCACGATGGCCCTCGTGCGGGGCGAGATCCTCTCCTCGAGCGCGCGTTCGTCGAGGGTCAGCGTGTCGGGGCGAATGTCGAGGAACACCGGGCGCGCGCCGCGCAAGGCGAACGCGTTGATGGTGGAGACGAACGTGAACGAGGGCACGATGACCTCGTCGCCTGGGCCGACGTCGAGGAGCAGGGCGCACATCTCGAGCGCGTGCGTGCACGACGTCGTGAGGAGCGCGCGCTGCACCCCGAGCGTCCGCTCCAGCAGCGCCTCGCTCCGGCGACCGAACGTGCCGTCGCCCGCGAGTGCGCGCGACCGGAGAGCCTCCTCGACGTAGGCGAACTCGTCGCCGACGATCGCGGGGCGGTTGAACGGGATCACGTGGGCCCTCCCCAGATGAGCTCGGGGGCGCGAGGGCCCATCATGAAGAGCAAGTCTAGCACGGAGACCTCGCCGTCGAACGGCGGGTGGAGCTGCTCGTACTCGGGATACGCGTAGGTCATGTACGCGAGCTCGATGCCCGCGCGCGCGAACGCGGCCTCGTCGAGGTAGCTCCGGGCGGATGGACCGCTGAGGTAGCGGGTCGCCCCCACGGCGCGTACGATGCGGACCAGGCGCTCGGTGCGGTCGCCCTCGATGCCGAGCTCGGACGAGCGGAGGAGGCGGCGCCCGGCGATGCCGAGGTGCTCCGCCAGCGCCACGGTCGCCGGGATCGTGAGATCGCAGAGGCGCTCGGGCCTGCCCGTGAAGATCGCGTCGAGGAGGGCCGCGTGGCGCGCGAAGTGGGGCGCGCGCGCGTAGCTCTGGCGGATCGTCTCGCGGTGCTTGTGCGGCCACGGAGAGCGCCAGTCGATGCGCGCATCGCGGAGGGGGAGCTTCTCTGCGATGTGCCCGCTCGACAGGACCGGCACGGTGAGCCACCGCGGGCCGGAGGCCGTCTTCACCCGGTTGCGGTTCCGCCAGCCGTGGCGATCGTACTGGACGTCGTCGTAGAAGACGAAGACGTCAGCCCGCTGCATCAGGTGGAAGTAGCCGCGCCACGGAAGGTACGACGGCTGGAGGATGACCGCCGTGGTCACGCGCGCGCCCGCGCCAGGTCGGTCCTCAGGACGCCCATGTAGATCTCGTCGATGCGGTCGCCTCGCAGCACGAACTCGGCGCGGTGGACACCCTCGACGACGAACCCGGCCGCGAGGTAGACGGCCTTCGCGTTCGCGTTGCCCGCGTGGACCGTCAGCCACACCTTGTCGACCCCGACCTCACCGAACGCCAGGTCCAGCGCGAGCGCCACCGCCCGCTTTCCGACACCGCGCCCCCGTGCGGTCGCCTCTCCAACATAGACGTGCAGGCGCGCCTTCGATGCGTGTCGGTCGATGTGGTCGAGCACGACGTTGCCGACGTGGACGCCGCCCTCCAGGATCGCGCGGGCCGCGATCGTGGGATCCTCGGCGGCTCGCGCGATGAAGTCCTGCGTCCTCTCGAGCGACGCCGTGGAGCGGAGCCCGATGTTCTCGGCGACGACCGGATCCTGCAGCCAGCGGAGCGTGGCTTCCGCGTGCCACGGGCCGAGCGGAGCGAGGGCCACGTCGAGCACGCGTCACTTCTCCGCGACGAACCCGATGTACTTGTAGAGCCTGCGCGACAGCGGGAGGATGCGCTGGAGCACAGCGTCCATCTCCCCCGCGCGCTCGAGACGCTCGTCTCGCGACGGCCGGCTCGCGTCGTTCACGACGTGGGCCTGGCCGAGGAACCAGTAGTAGTGGAACGTGACCCGCGAGAAGCCCGCGCGCTCGAGATCGCGGCGCAGCACCTCTTCCTTGAAGCCGCCGGCGATGTTCTTCCCGTACTCGGCGTCATTGAAGACGTCGTTCGGGATGCCGTGCTCGCGGTGCATCGTGTCGTCGATGTGGAGGACGGCGTCGATCTCGCGCTGCACGATGGGATCGTAACCGCCCCCGCCGTCGAGCTGCGCGATGGCGTCCCAGAAATCGAAGTTCGGGTCCAGGTCGGCGTAGAAGAGGCCGCCCTTCCTGAGCGCGTGGCTGGCGGTGGCGAACGTCGGGCGCACGTCGTACAGGTGGTGGAGGAACGAGTACGCGGTCACGACGTCGAAGGCGCCCGGCCACACGCGGAGCGAGCCCGTGTCGTGTTCGACGAGCTGGATGGCGGCCGGGCCGGACGTGTCCACGCGGTCGAGCATCGCGCGGGTCACGTCGACGCCGACGATGGCGGGGACGTGCTTCTTCGCGATGTCGATCATGAAACCCGTGCCGCAGCCGAGGTCGAGGAGTCGCTTCGCGGAGGTGCGCTCGGTCGCGGCGCGTAGGCGAGCGTCGACGACGGCGATGTTCTCCGCGCGGAAGTGGGGCTCGGTCTTCTCGTAGAAGGAGGCCAGCTTGGTGTGCACCGCGATGTTCGCGTCGATGACGACGCGTGCTCTCTCTCTCATGGGCCTTCCGTCCTCACTCCGCCGCCTGCCGGTATTTACGCTTCTCTCGCGGCGCGTAGTACTCGTCGAGCGAGGCTGGCACCTGCGCCCGGTACCCTAGCTTCTGGAGCACGACCTCCGGTGCGTCGGGTAGCTCTCCCGTGATGCGCGGCAGGTCGAGGCGCTGCTTCATGTACGGGCGGCACATGTTGATGGTGAGGGCGTGGCGCCACGCGTCCGTCCGGTTGACGCCGCCCGCATGGAACAGCAGCGCGTCGAAGAAGAGGACCGTCCCCTTGGAGGCGATGAGGCGACGGGCACCCGCGCGGAACTCGTCCTCCGTCGGGTCGGTCGCGCGGGTGTGGGACCGCGGCAGGTACCAGGTGGCCCCGTTCTCCTCCGTGAAGTCGTCGAGCAGGATCGTCGCGCCCATGTTCGTGGGGTAGCCCGGGATGCGGCGCGGGCAGTCGCGGTGGATCCGCGCGGAGTAGTTCGTCCCGCCGGGGGGCATCGAGGAGGACGTGTACGCGTACACGATGCAGCCCGGCCCGAGGATCGCCTCGAACGGCGCCATCAGGGCCGTGTTCGTGAAGAGCTCGAGGAACGCCCCCCCGTACATCGAGCACACGAGGACCATCCCGCGATCGACACGATCGTGCCCTCGGTGGTACTCGTCCTCCCGCGCGAGCGCGACCGCGAGCTCGTCGCGCGCCCGCACGACGAAGTCCGCGTCGAGCACGTCCGGGACGACGATGTAGCCGTCCTCGTGGATCGACCGCACGATCTCGTCATGGCCCGGCGACAGCGTCAGGGAGACCTCCAGCTTCGAGGAGAAGGTATCACGAGAGGAGGCCGCGCAGGTACCGAGCGTACTCGTCGGGGAGTTCCCGGGCGAGCTCGTCGAGGCGCGTCGCGTCGATGAATCCCATACGCCAGGCGATCTCCTCCGGACAGGCGATCATCAGGCCCTGCCGATCCTGGACGACGCGCACGAAATTCGCGGCGTCCAGCAGGGCGCCGTGGGTCCCCGCGTCGAGCCAGGCGGTGCCGCGCCCGAGGAGCTCGACGCGAAGCTCGCCCCGCGCGAGGTAGATCTGGTGCAGATCGGTGATCTCGAGCTCGCCTCGCGCGCTCGGTCGCAAGCTGCGCGCGAGGGAGCACGCCTCTCCGTCGTAGAAGTACATGCCGGGGATGGCGAGGTTGGAGCGTGGCTGGACCGGCTTCTCCTCGATCGACAAGGCGACGTGCCGGCCCTCGGCGTCGACGCCCCCGAGCTCGACGATCCCGTACCTCTGCGGATCGCCGACCGCGTACGCGAAGACGACGGCGCCGCGCTCGAGGGCTGCGGCGCGCCGGAGAGTATCCTGCAAGCCGCTCCCATAGAACACGTTGTCTCCGAGGACGAGCGCCACCGGAAGGCCCGCCGCGAAGCGGGCCCCGATGAGCAGCGCCTCGGCGATGCCGCGGGGCTCCGCCTGCTCCGCATACGAGACCGACAGGCCCCACTGCGAGCCGTCGCCGAGCACGCGCTGGAACTGCGGGAGGTCGTCCGGCGTCGAGATGAGGAGGATATCCCGGATCGCCGCGAGCATGAGCACCGACAGCGGGTAGTACACCCTCGGCTTGTCGTAGACCGGCAGGAGCTGCTTCGACACGGCGCGTGTCAGCGGGTAGAGCCGCGTGCCGCGCCCTCCCGCGAGGATGATGCCTTTCACGCCGGCCTCCGCATGCGCGAGACATGACCACAACGGTGGGGCATTCTCAAGGGAGGTCCGTCATGGGCTCGCGGGCGCCTGGATCGGCGCGACCCGAAGGATCGGCGGATCCGGAGCGTACGTCATCCGCCAGAGCGCACGATCGGGGAACCGGGCGCGGAGCGCGGCCGGATCCGCCTTGTTGCTCGCGAAGATCACGTCGTCACGGAAGAAGGGGTCCGGGTGCGGGTACATCATCACCCAGCTCCCTCGCGGAGCGAACGTGGGGTGGTGGCGGACCAGTCGGAAGTACTCCGGGGCGAGCACGATGGCGTTGTGAACGCCCGCCTCGGCGAGCACGCGCGGTGGGACCAGCTGGGGGAGGGCCTGTGCGCGCAGGGAGGCGAGGTGGGTCACATCGAACAGACCGCATCCGAGCGCGAGGTAAGCCCCGAACAGGTTCGCGGCGGGTGCGCGTGGGACGTCGCGCGCGGCGAGCCAGGCCATGCCCCGCAGCGTGCCGGCGGTCGCGAGGAGCACGAGGGGGACGACCATCTCCTGCGCGTGGATGGGGCCGACGGAGTGGATGCCCGTGTTGTCATGCGCGAGGCAGATCGAGAGGTCGAGGATCGCTCCCGCCGCGAGCGCGCGTAGGAAGGGCCGGCGGTCGAGTCCGCCCGCGACCGTCGCGATCGCCGGGATCCCGAGGAAGAACACGGCGAGCATGATGAGGTTGAAGGCGAGGTTGAAGCCGAGGCGATCCCACGGCCCGTGCGCGTCGACCGGCACCGCGATGGTGCCCGGCGCGAAGCGCGCCTGCAGCCAGAAAGCACCCGTGATCTGGTCGTTGTACCAGGCGAAGACGAGCACAGGGGGCGCGAGGCCCAGCGCGATCCGGAGCGGCGTAAGGCGATCGGGCGCCTGGCCATCGGGTGGCCTGAGAGCGCGCCAAGCGAGCCAGCCGATCATCGGAGCCAGTACGGCGATCACCTCGATGGGCCGGCACATCGTCGCGAGCCCCGCGGACAGGCCGAGGACCCACGCGTCGACCCGGCGCGGCGCGGTCGCCGTGTCGATGCGCGCGGCGAACGCGAACGCGATCGCGAGGAACATCCGCGACGGGACGTGCGCGTGCGTCGTGATGGAGAGCGAAGCCGTCATGGGCGACACGAGCCAGATGCACGCCGCGAGGAGCGCGGCTCGCGGCCCCATCCACCGCTTCGCCGCGTACGCGCACGCGACGCCCGCGACCCCGCTGGCGATCGCGTAGAGGCCCGACCCTAGCCGGCTCACGAGCGAGGCGGCCGCGAAGAAGAGGACCCCGGGGTAGTCGCACGAGGACACCATGCCGTCCTTGACGTGGAGGTAGAGGTCCGTGAACGCGCCAGCTGGTCGCAGGGCGGGTACGCTCAGGTGGCCCGCCGCGATCATGCGCGCGCCGAACGTGACCGCGGTCTCATCGTCGGTGATGGCCTGGTCGAAGAGCACGACACGGCGGCCCAGCACGGACCACGCGAGGAGGACCGCGAAGAACGCGATGGCCGCGCGTGTCCACATCGGCGGCGCGGCGCCGTCCACGACGTCCCGGACCCGGAGGGCCAGGGGTTCGAGCAGCGCGCGAAATCCCCACGCGACGAGCAGCGCACCGGGCGTCGCGAGGACGAGGTGCGCGAGGAAGAACCTGAACTCGGCGTCGGAGATGTGGAGGAACGACATCGGCCCGCCCCACCTGCCCCCATGGTTCCCGAAGTCGGCCTGGAAGCCCATGAACACGCCGATGCGCTCGTGGAGGAGGAGGAGCGTCGCGCCGGCCGCGAGCGGGATCGGACGCACCCGCGGCCCGCTCACGTCTTCCTCGCGATCGCGAGACAGCTCGTACCTACGGAGATGCGTCGTCCCGCGCGGATCCAGAGGACCTCCGGCGCGAGCGCGGCCTGGATCGCGCGCCGCGTGAGGGCATCCGTGACGTGCTGGCGCTCGGCCCCCTTGGCGACGACCTCGACGGATCGCCGACCGATCCGACGCCGCAGGCTGCGGAGGACGAACACGGGCGCCGTGAGCGGCGCGAAGAAATACGTCGCGTAGCGTACCTGGAAGCCGGTCGCCGACAGCGTGTCTGACAGGCTACGGAGGGTGTATCGCCGGTGGTGTCCGGCGAGCTCGTCCTCGTCGGACCAGAGCCAGGCATGGGCGGGGACGGTCACGCACAGGACCCCGTCCTGGCGCAGGATCTGCCGGACGTCCGCGAGCAACGCGGCGTCGTCCGCGACGTGCTCGGCGACGTCGAAGAGGCCGGCGGAGGGGAAGCTCGCGGGTGCGAGGCCGGCCTCGTCCAGGGGCGCGCAGATCACGTTCGTCAGGCCGCGCCGTCGCGCGTTCTCGGCGCCCGCGGGCCCTGGCTCGACGAGGACCGTCTCGATCCCGGCCCGCTGGAGCGCGAGGCTGACCACCCCGTTTCCGCCGCCCACGTCGACGAGCGGCCCACCGACGCCCTCGCGCTTCAGGGCCGCAAGGATGCAAGCGTTGCGGTGCGTGAACCAGAACGAGTCGTCCTCGACCCGGAAGCAGGCCTCGTGGCCGTCCGCCGGGAAGCTGACCTCCATGTTACTTCGGATCCAGCTCCGCCAGGAGCTCTCGCGCGTTCGGGAGGCTCGGATCCTCGTCGAGCGAACGCCTGAGCAACAGCACGGCCTTCTTCGCGTCGCCCTGCTCTCGCGCCAGCACCGCCAGGTGGTAGTACGCGTGGGATTTCGGCATCGGGGCGGGGACCTTCATCATCGTGATGGTCCGGAGCGAGCGCGTCGCGACCTCGGCGGCGCCGAGCTCGAGGGCGAGGTACGCGAGCTCGGACGCCACGACGCCGTTCTGGGCATCCATGTCGAGCGCGCTCGTGAGGTGCAGCAGGGTCTGCGGCTTGTCGTCGACGGCCTCGGCGATGCGCGCCATGCGGTGGTACAGGGCCGAGAGCTCGCGCGTGCGGCGGCCCTTGAACGACGCCGTGCAGGTCGCGAGCACCTCCATCGCCTGGTCCACTCTCCCGCTCTGAGCGTAGGCGTCGGAGAGAATGGCGACGCAGTCGAGGTCCCCAGGCTTGAGGGCGCGGGCCTCCTCGAGCGCCGCGATCGCCGGCTCGACGTCGCCCCCGAGCTCGAGCAACAACGAGGCTGCGCGGACGAGGAACGCGAAGCGGTTGTTCGGATCGGCGCTCGCTTGCGCGTCGGCCAGGTACAGCTCCGCGAGCTCCTTCTGTGCGCCGATGTCGATGTAGATCCGCTCGAGGCGGTTGCGGAGGTCGATGTTGCCTGGCGACTGCGCGCGGGCTCGCTCCAGGCCGCTCCGGGCGTCGGCGGGGCGCCCGAGCCTCTCGGCCATGTCGGCCAGCTTCAGGGCGGCGGCCACGGCGTGCTCGCCCTCCTCGAGCTTCACGAGGCGGCGGTACACGGGGAGCGCGGCGTCCCAGCGCTCGGTGTCCTCCTCGATCTGGGCGAGCTGCCGCAGCACCGCGAGGTCGCGCGAGTCCGCGCGCAGGAGCTCCGTGAGCGTGTCGCGGGCGAGATCGAGCTCCCCGCGCGCCACGGCGAGGTCCGCAATGCGCAAGCACAGGGCGCGCCACCGCGGCGCATCGCCGGCCGCGCTCGCGCCGGCCGCCATCTTCTCCAGGTGGGCCGCGAGATCGGGGAGGTGATCCACGAGGCCCAGGCTGCCGGCAGCGTCCCAATCCTCGAGCGCCGCGTCGTCGAGATCGATCCGCGCCCGCAGCAACGCGCGCCGGTGGAGGAGGAGCGCCCGGCGCGGCGACGGCTCGTCGAGCACCGAGAGCGCGGCGCGGATCTCGTCGATTGCGCCCGACAGATCGTTCGCGCCCTCGAGGACGGCCAGGAGGAGGTCGACCGTCCCCTGGTCTCCAGGGTCGGCGGCGCGAGCCTTGCGGAGGGCGGCCGCGGCGCGATCGAGGTCACCGAGCTCGTTCTGGTGGAGGGCAGCAGCACGGAGGAAGAGGTCCACCCTCTCCGCGGGATCGGTCTTGGCGCCTGCCTCCGTCTCGAACAGCTCCGCGAGCTTCGCGTGACTTGCAGCCTCGCGGTACAGGGCCTCGAGCCGGTCACGGATCGTCTGGCTGCCGGGGCACCGAGAGAAGCCGTGCTCGAGCGCGCGCACGGCCCCTTCGACGTTGCCGAGGTCGCCGAAGGACACGGACAGGTCGAGCGCCAGCATCTCGGCCTCGCTGTCGGGGGCCAGCTTGAGCAGCCGCTCCTGGACGTCCGCGCGATCCTGCGCCTCCTCCGCGCCACCGACCGCGTGTAGGCCCGCGAGGGCGCGGAGGATCTCGACGTGCTGTGGATCCCAGTCGAGGGCCGTGTAGTAGATGGCCTTGGCCTCGTCGCGTCGGCGCTTCTCGAGGAGCCCGCCGAGGCGTCGGGACGTCGCGGTGACCGCGGGCGTGTCACCACGGTCCTTGGCCGCGTCGAGCTGGCGGGTCAAGAGGGTCACGAGGTCCTCGTCCTTGCCGTGACGCTCGTAGATGCTCGCCAAGAGAGCCGCCGCCTCCGCCTGCGCCGCATCGTCGTCGACGATCTCGCGAAGCTCCGCGACCACCTCGTCGGTGTCTCCGATGCGATCCATCCGGAGCCGCACGCGCTCGAACCGGAGCCTCATGCGCTCGGAGTCGTCTTCGACGAGGCCCTGCACCTCGGCGATGAGGCTCGCGAGCTTGTCGGACTCGCCCAGGCCGCGGTAGGCGTCGAGGAGCGGCATCCAGGCGTCGCGATCCATCGGATCGAGCTTGTGCAGCTGCTCGTACATGTCCGTCGCGAGGTGCAGATCGCCGAGGCGCGTCTTTCCGAGCGCGGCGATTTCGAACAGCAAGCGACGCTGCTGATCGCCCTCCGAGAGCTCCGCCGCCTCGCGCTTCAGGAGGACCGCCTCGGAGATGTCGGCCGACGCCTCGGCGTACGCCGCGAGCTCGATCAGCACCCACGCGCGCACGGCGGGATCGTCCGTGGGCTGCTCGAGGAAGCGGCGCATGAGCCACTCGGCGGCCTCCCGGTCCTCCAGCGTGTCCTTCGCGAGGAGGATGGCCTCCTGCGCGGGCGCCGAGCCGACGCCGGGGAGCATCCACTTCTTCATGAGCGCGTCGATGAGGATTCGCTCGCGGCCGGGTACGCGGTTCACACGCTCGTAGTAGAGGACGAGTCCCTCGTGGTCCGGGTACCGGTGGGCGGCGTCGTGAACGGCGTCGAGGAGGCGCGCCTCGTCTTCCGGATCGTCGCCGACGGCGTCCTGGATGCGCTCGAAGGTGCGGCACGCGTCGTCGATCATCGAGCGACGCTGGAGCTGGAGCTCTGCGAGCCGGTAGAGGGGCGCCGCGTCCTGCGTCCCGTCGAGATCGAGCTGCTTCGCGATCACCCGCGCCTGACCCTCGATCTCGCCGAGCCGCTCGTAGATCCGGTCGAGCGCCTCCAGCGCGGCGCGCTCGTCGGGGGAGCGGGCGAGCACGGTCTCGTACGCCTCGGCGGCGCCGCGCTCGTCCTTCAGGTCGGCCTCCAGCAGCCTCGCGCGTCGGAGCGAGAGGGCCAGGGCGAGCGGTCCCTCCGCCGCGCGCCCCACGATGAGGCGCTCGAGCTCCTCGAGGTAGGCGTCCGTGCGCCCCTCCGCGGCGGCTGCCATGCGAGCCCCCTCGTGGGCCCGAGGATTCTCCGGCAGGAACGCGACGGCCTTCAACCACGCGGTCGTCGCCTCGTGGGTGCGGCCCTCCTTCCAGAAGAGCTCCGCCAGCGTCATCCACGTCTGACCGACGACGGCCGGGTCCTTCGAACGAGCGATCTTCGCCTCGAGCGCGCGCAGCGCGTTCCTTGCGTCCCCTCGCGCGAGCAGGGAGGCCTCGAGCCGCTCCGCCTCGAGCTCGCTCTCCTCGGCGATCTCGAAGGCCGACTCGAGGATCTCCGTCGCGCGATCCGCCTGCCCCTGCCGCGTCGCGATGTCGGCCAGCTCGAGCAGCACCTCGGTGCGGACCATCGCGTGCGGCCCGACGCCGCCCTCCCGTCGCAGCACGGTGAGGAGCGCGCGATACGATCGCTCGGCGCGATCGAGCTGCCCGTCGTCACGCGCGAGCTCCGCCAGCGCGCGCAGGATATCCGGGTTTCCGGGATCGATGCGCGTGGCCGCGTCGAGCTCGCTCATCGCCTGGGCGCGGTCGCCCAGCTTCAGATCGAGCATCGCGAGGTGGTAGTGGACGGGCGCCCGCTCCTTCGGTCGCCGCCCTGCGAAGCCGTCGATGAGACGCCGGAGGATGGCCCGAGCCTCCTCCACGCGGTTCGCGGCCCCGAGTGCATCGGCGAGCGCGAGCCGCGTGAGCCTGTCCTCTGGATCGATCTCCGCGGCGCGCTCGAGGAGCGGCACCGCCATCTCCGGGGCGTCGCACCGGCGCCGGTAGAGATCTGCCGCCTCGCGCAGCCGCGCGAGCCGCGTCGCGTCGTCGGGCGCGTGATCCGCGCCGTTCGTGAGCAGACCGGCGAGCGGCCTCCAGTCGGCGTCGCCCCGGTACATGTCGATGAGGCGTTGCCGGACGACCTCCGACTGCGGATCCTCGGCGAGCTCCTCCTCCAGTCGCGCGCGGGCGGCCTCCGGCTGGTTGGCCTTCATCAGGATGTCCGCGAGCCGCAGCGCGATCCGGGAGCGATCGGCGCCGGACGACAGCTCCCGTAGCCGGTCGAGGTAGGCCGACGCATCCGCGAGTTGGCCGAGCGAGATGGACAGGCGCGAGAGCGCGTCGAGCGCGGACGGCCGCTCCTCGACGCGGACGAACGCCTCCCAGTGCGCCTTCGCGAGCTTGGGATCGTGCAGCTTCTGCTCAGCGACCTCTGCCGCGAGCTGCCAGAACTCGACCGCCTGCGCCGCGTTCGTCACCTCGGCGAGCCGCGCCTGGTCGGCGTACAGGCGCTCGAGCTCCGACGGGTGCGCGCTGCGAACGAGGAACGAGGAGAGCAAGGCGACGGTCTCCGGGTGATCCGCGTGCTCCGCGAGGCTCTCGCGGAGCGCGAAGATCGCGGCGTCGGTCTGACCGAGCGCCTCCTCCAGTCGCGCGATCTCGAGGCGGAGCGCGGTCCGCTCGTCGCGCGTGCGCGCCACGGCCAAGAGCCTGCGCTTGAGTGCGAGGAGCTCTCCCGTCTTGCCCGTCCCCTCGTACAGGAGGACGAGGGCCAGGACGGCCTGCATGTCGTGTGGGTCGGCCTCGATCAGGCCCGCGTAGAGCGCCGCGGCTCCCTCCGGATCGCCGAGGTGGACCCGCTTCAGCTCCGCGGCCTCGAGGCGCATGGAGCGTGTCGTCTCCCGAGAGAAGGGGAGGTGGGCGTTCTCGACGAGGAGCTCTGCCACGCGCTCGAGATCGCCATCGTCCTTGTAGACACGCACGAGATCGTCCAGCGCGTGCGCCGCGTACTCCTGCGGGTTGCGCGGCGACCCAGCCGTGATGGGCTCGCCCTCGCCGAGCCAACGCTCGGTCGCGAGGCGGAGGAGCCGGTCCAGGATCGACTTCGCCAGCGCGCGATCGATCTGCGCCGTTATCGCGATCTCGGCAGCCTCGGCGAGGAGCTCGAGATCGCCACCGGTGGCCTGCGAGAGCCGGAGCAGGCTCTCGATGAGCGGCCGGCCCCTGACGCGCCGCTGGAGCTGCGTCAGCTCCGAGAGGATCTCCGCGTTCATGGGATCGTGGGCCAGCGCCCGCGCGAACGAGACCTCGGCCGCGTCGAGATCGCGACGCCGATCGCGGTGCCAGCGCGCGACGAGGGCCTCGGTGTCGCGCGCCACGGTGGTCGGCAGCTCTCCGGCCCGCTCGTGGACGCAGGTGGTCAGGGCGCCCGCCAGGGCCTCCCACCCGCCCGTGCTCCCCGCGGCGTCCTCGAGCGCGACGATGAGCTGCGACTCGACCTTGCCGACCGCCTTGGCGCCGTCCACCAGCGCCCGCGCAGCCGCGTCCCACCGGGACACGCGCCCGGCCACGCGGATCGTACGCGACATGGCGGCGAGATCCTTCGGGTTGTCGTGCGCGACGCGCTGGTAGAGGCCGAGGGCGGCGCGGCCGTCCTCGAGGCGCGTCTCGAGGAGCTCTGCCTGGCGGAAGCGGAGGGCGCTGAGGAACGATGGGCTCGTGGGCCGCTCCTCCCACCCATCGAGCACCTCGCGTCGCGCGTCCGCGAGCGCGCGCCACTCGCCCGTCAGATCGGCGAGGCGCGCGAGATCGACCTCGATCTCCCCGCTGTCGGGCGCGACGAGGAACGCGCGGCGGAGGAGGGCGAAGGCCTGGTCGAGGTCCCCCGCGCGCGTCTCCGCGAGCACCGCGCTCTCGTGGAGTATCGCGACCTTGACGGCGTCGTCCGGCGCCGAGTCCAGCCTGTGCTCGAGAAGCTCGAGGATGCGCTGCCACTCGTCCATCCGGGTGAACGCGCGGAACAGCACGGCGGTCGCCGCCTTCTTGTGCGTCGGGTGCATGAGGAGGCTCATGAGCCCGGCGCGTGTCAGCTCGTCGTGCGGCGCGGCGTCGAGGGCTTGCGCGTAGCTCTCCACGGCCTTGCCGAGCTCGTGCGTGTGCTCGCGCTGCAGATCGCCGAGCTCGCAGTACCACGCGGCCCGCCGCGCGGCGCTGGTCGCCCGTGAGGCGGCACGCTCGAGGAGGAGCGCCAGATCGCTGTAGGAGCCCGACTTCCGGTACAGGTCGGCGAGCGCATGCGTGGAGTCCTCGGCCTCGCCGAAGGTGTCCTCGATCCGCTGCCATGCGTCGATCGCCTCCCGGACCGAGCCGAGGCGGTCCGAGAGGATCCGCGCCACGGCCACGCGGTCCTCGCGGCGTTCGACGTCCGTCCGCTCGGCGGGCGTCTCGGCGCGCCGGTTCAGGATCTTGACGAGCTTCGGCCACTTCTCGGTGCGCTCGAAGAGCTGGACGAGCCCGTCCTGCGCCTCCTGGTCATGGGGGTACGACTCGAGGCGGCCCTCCCACGCCCAGATGGCGCGCTCGTACTCCCCGAGCATCACGGCGAGGCGCGCCGCGCGACCGAGCACGTCGAGCCGCGTCTCCGGCCCGCCCTCCAGGATCGAGAGACGCTCGAGTACGTCGAGGCGCTCGCTGTGGCGGCCTTCCTGCTCCAGCAAGGGCTCCAGGAGACGCGAGGTCGCCAGGAGGTGCTCGTCCGCGAGCGGCGCGATCTGGAGCACGCGGAACAGGAGGTCGATCGCCCGCGACGCATCCCCGAGGCGCTCGGCGCATGCCCGGCCCGCCGTGAGCATCAGCTCGACCTTCAGGGCCTCGTCGTTGCAGTCGTCGGCGGCGGTGATGAGCACGTCGACGAACCGGTCGAAGCGTTGCGCGGCCTC
Source organism: Myxococcales bacterium (assembly GCA_005777185.1). Classification (GTDB taxonomy): domain Bacteria; phylum Myxococcota_A; class Polyangia; order Polyangiales; family Polyangiaceae; genus SXNL01. Next base: position 60,406 of record SXNL01000328.1, on the reverse strand, counting down.
CGACTGCTGGTACAGCTTCTCGCGGTGTCCCGCGACCTCGGGCTCCAGGAGGACGAGCGCCACCACGTGCTCGAGCGCCTCCACCTGACGGCCGAGGCCCTCGTACAGCGAGGCGATCTGCTGGTGGCGGCGGATGCGCTCCTTGACGCTCTTCACCCCTTCGATCTCCACCTCGAGCACGCGAACGAGGTCGGCCTCACGCCCGGGCTCCGAGTAGCGCTCCTTGAGCAGCACCGCGGCGCGCTGACGGACGAGCTGGCGCTTGGTCGAGATGCCGCTGGACGAGTCGCGGCTCCCGCCGATGGGGCCGGGGGCCGTCGACTCGCGGACCTCCGCGTTGGGCGCGGCGATCTCCAGCACCTTCTCGAGGAGGGCGCAGAGGTCGACACCGACGGAGGCGGCGTCGGGCTGGTGGTTGATGAGGTCCTCGACGACCAGGAGCGCCGCGGCGGCGTCGGCCAGCTCGTCGAGCCATAGCCCCGCGATCTTGGCGCGGCTCTCCTGGGCCTCCCTGCCCTTGAGCTGGGGCAGGTTCAGCGTGAGGAGCGAGACGAGCTCGCGGTGGCGTCCATGTTTCTCGTACAGGCGTTCCAGCGCGCCAGAGAGCCGCGCGTTTCCAGGCCTGAGGGCGAGGAGCTGCTCGAGGTAGTCGATCGCGCGCTCGGAGTGGTTCGCAAAATCCTTCGCGATCTGGGCGACCTCTTCCAGCAAGTCCAGGCGCGCGATCCCCTCCGACACCTCGATCGCGCGGTCGTAGAGGATGAACAGATCGTCCCAGCGCTCGCTGGAATCGTACAGCAGCTTCAGCCGGTCGAACGCCCACGTGTCCGTGGGATCCAGCGCCAGCACGCGCTCCAGGATGGAGACGACGCGCGGATCGTCCTCGAACCACTCCTCGTAGAAGCCCGTCGCGCGCTGCCCGAGCTCGAGCGCGAGCCCCTTGTCGGTCAGCCGGCGGAGGGCCTCTTCGTACGCCGCGGCGACCTCCTCCGGCGACCCGCGCTCTCGCGCCTGCGCCTCGAGCCGGTCCCAGAGCTCCAGCTGGCCGGGGAGCTCGCGTGCGGCCTGCACGCGCTTCTGGAACGCGTCTTCGTGGAGGTCGTTCGCATCGAGCAGATCGCAGAGGCTGCGGTACCAGCCCCAGCGGACCTCGGGCGGCGCGCCGACGTCGCGCGCGACGAGGTCGGAGAGGATGCGGATCTTCTTTCCCGCGTCGTCGGTGTGCTCGAGCGCCTGCTGCATGACCACCAGCGCGCGCGTACCGACGCTCGGGATCGCGAGCAGCCGCTCACCGAGCTCGAGAGCGGCGGGGTGCGTGGGCGTGTGCGCGAGGATCTCCGCCACGCGATCCAGGGCCTGGTCGGCCTTCCCCTGGCGATCGAGGAGGATGGTGGCGATCTCGACGTCCCGCGCAACGCGCGCGTCGCCCTGGCTCTGATCGCGGAGCGCGACCAGGTGGTACACCGCCGTCTCGACGTCGCCCGTCTGGAGCGCGACGCGCGCCACGCCGCTCCGCGCGGCCTCGTTGAACGGGTCCGAGGTGACGGCGCGGCGATACAGCCCGAGCGCCTCCTCCTTGGCCTGCAGCGTGTGCTCCTCCATCTCGGCCCACTCGAGGAGGATCGCCGCGCGCTCGGCGTCGGTCGCGCGGTCGCACTTCCAGGCGAAGAGCCAGCGCACGTCGTCCACGCGGTCCGGCCGCCGCGCGAGCATGCCCTCGAACGCAAGGAGGGCGGCCTGGCGCCTCGCGTCGTCGAGCTCTTCGAGCCCGAGGATGTGCCGGTAGGTGCGCCCCGCGGCGCCGATGTGCAGGGCGGAGCCCTCGAGCACGCGCGCCTTCCGCAGCTGGAGATCTCCGCGCAGGGCCTGGTCGTCACTCGCGTCGGTCGTGCGGTCGATGGTGCGCGCGAACAGGTCCTGATCGTGGGAGACCTCCACCGCCTCCTCGAACGCCTCGACGACGTCGGCGTCGGCGGGCGCGGCCTCGAACGCGGCGGCGATCGCCAGCGTGGCCCGGCCGGGATCGTCCATGCCCTTGTGGATGCGGGACTTCTCCATCAGGAGCGTCACTTTCTCGCGCGGCGTCGAGGCCTCCTCGGCGAGCAGCGTGAGGAGCGGCGGTATCAACTGGAGCAGCTCGACACGCCCGTAGATCTCCACGAGGAGCCGCGCGCTCTCCACGTCGCGTGGCCGGAGGCCCATGACGCGCTGGTGGAGATCGCGCGCCGTCGCGTCATCCCCCATGGCCGCGGCCGCGTCCGCAGCGAGCTTGAACTGCTCGATGGCGTCGTCCGTCGCGCCGCTCGCCTCGAGGAGATCGCCGAGGCGCGTGAGCCAGGAAGCCCGCTGCGCCGGATCCTCGAGCCGCTCCACCCGCCGCCCGATCGCGGCGCGCATGAGCGCCACGTGCTGCAGGGTCTGCGCGACGCGGATCACCACGTCGAGCCAGACATCGGCGAGCGACGGATCCGCGAGCAGCTCGAACGCCTGCGTCGCGGCGCGTTCCACCTGCCCGTGCGCCGCGGCGGCCTCGGCGAGCCGCGCGCGCGTCTCCTTCTGCTCGTCGCCGTCGCACTGCGCGAGGTGCGCCTCGAGGAGGTCACAGAGGTTCTCCCAGGCCTGCGTCTCCTCGTAGAGCTCGAGCAGCGCGGCGTACGCGCTCCCATCGTCGGGGTCGTGGAGCAGCGCGGCCTTGTAGGCGAGGACCGCGCCGTCGACGTTGCCCAGATCGGTCCGCTCGAGGGAGGCGATCGTGTGGAGCAGCTCGCGGCGTCGCGCGACGTCGCCGCCAACCGTGTCGAGGGCCGCCCGGAACATCGCGACGCGCTCGGTGGCGTTGCCTTGCTCGCGGAGGAGGTCGTCGATCCGCGCCAGCACGTGGCGTGACGAGGGATCGAAGGCCAACGCGCGTCGGAAGGCGCCGAGAGCCGCGTCCACGCTCCCCGCTGCCGCGTGCGCCTCCGCGGAGCTCGTGGCGAGCGCGCAGAGTTCGCGCGAATCGATGGCTCGTTCGCCGAGCGCACCCTCGAGCACCGCAGCGCGTTTCGTCGCGTCCACGCCGAGCCCGCCGAGCCGATCGAGCGCGGCGAGCCAGGGGTCCAGGGCGGTGTGGCTGGCCAGCGCCTCTGCGAGTCCGCGGCCCGCCAGGACCACCGCCTGGTCCGGCGACGAGGCCTCGGCGATTCGCGTGGCCTCGTCGAGCGCCGTGAGCCGATCGCTTGGAGACTCGCCGAGGTCGGCCCGGACGGCGAGGATCGCGAGGATGCCTCGCTCGGCTGCTCCCGACTCGGCGCCACCGGCCGAGCGATCGAGGCGATAGATGGGCTCGAGCACCTCCGCGGCCGCGAGCCGGTGCGCTCCGCTCGCGAGGAGGTTCTCGAGCGCTGCGCGGGCGGGCGCGCAGGACGGATCCGCCATGAGAGCCTGGGCGTACGCCTCGATCCCCTTCTCGACGTCCCCCGTCTTCGCGAGGTGGACGCCACCACGCCGGGCGAAGATCTCCGCGCGCGCGCCGTCGTCGTTGGAGGCTGCCGCGAGCCGCGCGTCGGCCTCGAGCGCGAGGGCGAGATCGTCCCACCGGCCGAGCGCCTCGAACAGCGGGATCTGCTGGGCGAGGACGTCGTGGTCCTCGCCAAACCGCTCGACGAACCGTTCCCACGCGCGGACCGCCTCCTCCGGGGCCTTCGTCCGCGCTGCGTCGAAGAGCAGCGCCCGTGCGCGCTCCGGATCCGGCTCGTCCTTGCTCTTTTCCTCCAGCACCCACGACAGGGACGACACGTCGCCGCTCTTCTCGTAGAGCGGCCCGAGCGCGTCCAGCGCCCGGGCGCGAAGAGGAGAGTCCACGAGCCTGCGCCACGCGGCGATCGCCCTCGCGTCGTCGCCGAGGGGACCGCTCGCGAGCACGGCCAGCCGTTCGTTGGCGTCCTGCTTCTCCTCTGCGTCGGGGGACAGGTTGCCGATGCGCTCGAGCGCGTCGGCGAGGCCCCTCAGATCCTTCTCCTGGGCGAAGTACCCGGTGAGGGCTCGCGCGCTCTTCAGGATCGCGATCGGGTCGCCGCTCGGGGAGCCGAGGACGCTGACGAAGGTCGCGCGAGCGCGCTTGGTGTCGCCCGCGAAGCGCTGCAGCTCCCCCATGTCCGCCGCGATGCGCGCGCGCGTGGAGGTCTCCTTCACCAGGTTCGATACGCGCGACAGCGTGCGCGCAGCCTCGAGCGCCGTTCCCAGGGTCATCGCGAGGCCGCAGTAGCTCGCGCGTAGCTCGTCGTCGGAGGGATCGACAGCGAGCGCACCCTCGTATGCCTCGTATGCCCCCGCCGTGTCTCCGAGCTTGCCGAGGCGCAGGTCCCCAAGCCGCTTGAAGACGTCCTTGCGCTTGGGCCCGCGCGTGTTCTCGAGCTCGACCTGCAGGAGCTTGTGGACCTCGCTGGCGTTGCCCAGCTGCTCGAACGCGGTGGCGAGCACGGAGGCGGCCCGTGCCGCGAGCACCTTGTGGCTGAGCAGCTTCTCCGCGACACGGTGCGCGTCCTCCCGTGCGGGATCGTGGATGAGGAGCGCCTCGATGTGGGGGATCGTGCGCTCCGGCTCGTGGAGGAGGTTGGTGTAGAGGTCGAGCAGCCGCGCGCGGAGCCGCACGGCCTCGTCGGGTGGTGGGGGGGAGGCGGGCGCAGGTGGCGCGAGGGCTCCCTCGAGCAGCTTCGCGATGTCCCGGTGTCGGTTGGTGCGGGCATATCGCGCCTCGAGCCGTGCGCGCGCGTCCTCGTCGGCCGGGTCGAGCTTGAGGAGCTGCGTATAGACCTCGATCGACTTCTCGTCGAACGTGTCGAGCTTGTCGAACGCGCGCCCCGCGCGGCGGAGGAGCTCCTGCTGCTCGGGGCGGGGCCGGTGCGGGGCGGCCAGCCGGTAGAGCTCCGCAAGCTCCGCGTCCTCGCGTCCTTCGATCAGCAGCTCCTCCAGGCGTCGGAAGCTCGCGACGTGCCCTGGGAACGCGGCGATCGCCTTGTCGAGGAACGAGCGGCTCCCGAACTCGTCCCCCAGATCGTTGCCGAGGAACTGGGCGACGCGGAAGAAGAACTCGGCCATCGCCGGCGCTGGGAGCGCCTTCACCCGGGGGCTGCCCGCGAACTTGTTGTACGCGGCGTCGAGCTCCGCGACCCGGTCGTCTCGGATTGCGGCGTTGTGGAGGTCCTGCCAGGCCGTCTGCGGGAGCTGGCCCTTTCCGAGGGCCACGAGCATCGCGTCGAGGACCGCCTCCTCGTTCTGGAGCGGATCGTCGAAGTTGGGGATACCGGCGCTCGGCTGCATGGTCCGCGGGGGAGTGCCAGCGTACTGGAGCGCGGGGGGTGTGGGAAGCGGTCTTGTCGCGGGCGAGACGGCCCGCCCCCGCTGGGCTCACACGAGCCGCGGGGACGCAGAGCAACCAGCGTGCCCGGCGCATCGAGTCCGCGCAGTGGAGCTCACAAGACGACGCGCCAGGCCTTCTCGAGAGCCGCGATGCCCTCGGCGTGGAAGCGACCGGAGGCGACCCGGCGCTCGGCGAGGAGGTCGATCACCGAGGCCGGGTACACGCGCCGCAGCTCGGCTTCATCCACGCTGAACGGCGGCCCCTGCGTCGCTGCCTCGTCGTACTCGAGCGTGATCGTGAGCGCGGGCGTGCCCGGCGCGAAGAGCTCGCGCAACCGGGCGGCGTAGCGAGCGCGGACATCACCGGGCAGCGCCACGATCGAGGCCCGGTCGTAGACTGCGCTCGCGTCCGCGAGGTGCGCCGCCGTGACGTCGAAGAAATCTCCGGAGAGCAGCTCGAACGGGCCCGCCGCGTACGCGTCGACCCTGCCGCGCCGCGCAACCTCGGGCGTGAGGCCGCGAGCCGCGAAGAACGCGCGGACGGCGGCCGGCTCGAACTCGACGCCCACCACCCGGTGCCCCCGGCCGGCGAGCCACGCCATGTCCTCGGTCTTCCCGCACAGCGGGACGAAGACGCGCGACCGCTCGCCGAGCTCCCGCGCGTGCGCCACGAGCAGGTCGTTCGGTCGGCCCTCGTCAAAGCCGATCCGTCCCTCCCGCCAGCGCGCGCGCCAGAAGTCGCGGTCCACCGCCGCGAACGCTAGCAGGAACGGCCCGGATCGTCAGGGCCGCGAACGCGTGCCCGGGCCTGTCTTGGGCGCGGGCCCCTTGACCGCCGACTTCCCACCGCCGCTCGCGCCTCCCACGAACGAGGCGCTCAGCTTGGCGAGGGCCGTCGTCGCGAGGGCGGGGATGCCGGTGACCTTGGCCTGCGTGTCACCGATCGACTTCTGGACGTCGGCCTGGGCCTGCTTGACGCCCTCGAGATCAGCCTTCGCGTGGGCCTTCGCGTCGGCGCTCGCCATCGGGTTCGAGGCGGTGATGGTCGCGGAGCTCGTGATCTTCGTGGCAAGGACCGGCGCCTTCGCGGTGGCGGACGCGATCTTGGTGGTGAGGCTCGCGACCCTGTCAGGCGTGGCCTTCAGGGCGACGACGGTGTCCTTGAGGCGGTTCAGGGCGGCCTCGACCTCGGCCTTCGCTTCGGCGCTCGCCTTCGCGTCGAGCTTCACCTCCACGGTGCCCTTCTCGAAGGTGGCCTTCGCCATGGCGCTCATGTCGCCCGCGGTGATGCCGTGCTTCTTCGGGAGGTTCGCGAGCTGATCGAGGACACTCTGCACGTCGTCGATGGGCTTCGTGAGCGCTGCGGCCTCCGCGTCGAGGTCCTTCGGGATCGCCTTCAGCTCCTCCATGGCCGACAGCTCGACCTTCGCGGACGAGGTGGTGGGCGCGTTGGCCCCCTGCCTGGAGCCGCCGCATCCGGTGACGACGGCGATGGCGAGGAACGCGGAGACGACGAGGTGAGAAGAGCGCATGGGAAGTCCTTTCGCGGGGGAAGCGCGCGCGGGCGCGGCACGGCGGGAGGCGCGTGGTGGTGGGGTATACGCCCGCGGGGTGGGGAGCTTCCCGGTTCCGGTGAGCCTGGCCTCACCTGACGCGGATCTCGTGAGGCGCCGCCCCCACGTCGCTCACGAAGCCCGCTTACCCTCCCGCAACCGCGCCAGCGCCTCCGCGCTCTCCCCCGCCCGGGCAAGCCGGTAGGCCTCGCGCACGAGGTGTCTCGCGAGCCCGTGCCGCGCCTCTGGCTGCCGGATCTCCGCGCCGCGCCGGAGGGCTCGCTCCGCGATCCCCACGTGGCCCGCGCGCGCGAGGAGGGCGGCGAGCCTCGCGTATCCCCCCGGCGGCGCCTCCGCCCGCGCCTCCGTGCCCAGCAGCCGATCCGCGAGCACGGCGGCGTCGCTCGCAGCCGGCCCTCCGGAGCCCAGCGCGAACAGCACCGCCGTCCACACCGCGCGCGGTGTCCGCACAGCAGGATCGAGCCGCCGCCCGATCTCCATCAGCGCGAGCGCCGCGGGCCCCGCCTCCCCGTCCCGGATGGCCAGGCATGCGTCGATCGCGAGCCACGCGAGGCGCACGGCGCCGCCGCCGTCGGGGCACACCATGTTCTTCCCGCCCCCCTCCCGCGCCGCCGCCACGCGGCGGAGCAGCGCCGGCCCTCCCGGCGCAGGGGCGATCGCCGCGCGCGCGTGATCCGAAGCGCCCACGCCCGTGAGGATGCCCCGCGCCTGCGCGATCGCCGCCTCGGGAAGCGCTGCGCGCTTCATCAACGCGAGCACGCGATCCGCCTCTAGCGGCGTGAGCGCGTCCCCCAGCTCGTCCGCGTGGAGAAGCGCCACCGCGACCGCGCGCCTCCTGCAGGCGGGATCTCCCGAGGCCATCGCGCGCTCCAGCATCCCGATCGCCCCCGCGCGCACGAACCTGCTGCCGCTCTTGAGGACGAGCCGCGCGATGCCCACGACCTCTTCGGGCGACACCCGCTCGGTGTCGATCCCGCGCGCCAGCTCGATCCCCTGCTCCACGAGGCCCGCCCGCACCAGGAGCCGCGCCCGGCGCGCCCGGCACACGGCCGCGAGCCTCGCCAGCCCCTCGCGGTCCGCCCTCTCCTCCGCGGCCGCGAACGCGCTCGCCGTCTCCTCCAGCCGCGCCACGAGGTAGAGGAGCCGCGCGTCCGGCCGCATCCTCGCCTCCGCGCGGGCGAGCGCGAGCGCCTCATCGCGCCTCATCGCGTCCGCGAGTGCCGCGGCCGTCTCGACGATCTGCGGCGCGAAGGCGCCTCCATCCACCTTCCCCCAGGCGGCCACGCCTCGGGAGATCGCCTGAGCGTCCCCGAGCTCGAGCCCGCACCCGATCACCCCCAGGAGAGCCGCGCCCAGGGCCTCCGCGTCCGCCGTGTTCCGCGCGAGCTGGTCGTACAGCGCCAGCCCGGCTCGCGCGCCGAGGCTCCTCCTCGTCCGCTCGGCTGCGGCGAGCCCCAGCCGCTCCAGCATCACCCGCTGCCCCCTCGATCGGTCACCAGCCCGAGGGAGGGGATCCGCTCGAGTGCGTTCTCCACCCGCTCGAGCTCCCCGTTGATCTGATCGAGCGCGCGCCTCAGCGCCGCGGACTGGCCCTCCCGGACCTCGAGCGCGTGGAGCGGCCGGTTCACCTTCTCTTCGAGCCACGCTGCCAGTCGCTTCTGCTCGGCCGCCTGCATCGCGTGAAGCTCCTCGGCCGCCGCCGGGACGAACTCCGCGACGTCCGCCTCGAGCCGCTTCGCGCACGCGCGCGTGTTCGCAAGCCGTCGCGTCAGGTACACCGGATCGTCGACCTTCATCATGGCGAACTCCTCCTGGTGCGCCGTCTCGAGCAGCGCCTGGAGCTCGTTGTACGTCCGCCGCCACAGGCTCGCGTCGCGCGCGTCGTGGGCCGCGTATCCGCGCTGCTCGAGCTCCGCGATCTTCCCCTCCCACTGCCCACGATCGAACCCCGCGACGGCTCCCTGGCTGCGGAACACGATCACGCGGAGCGCGTTGAGCGTGTCGTCGAACCGCGCGAGGGGGGGCACGAGCTCCTCGTCGGCCGATCCGCGGCACTCGTCGATGAGCAGCCGGAGGCGCTCGCAGAGCGCGAGCAGCTTGTCGGGATCGATCGCGGCCACCTCGCGGATGGCGACCACGAGCTGATCCGCCTCGCGTCGGTAGTAGCTCGCGTGCTGTCCCCACAACCCGCGCCCCGCCGTCTCGGCCTCGGCGAGCAGCTCGTCCACGTTCCCCTTGGGATCGAACCTGTGCTGATCCGGCGCCTCGACTTGCGCCCACACCTCGGAGCCCACGACCACGGCGCGCGCCTTCATGCGCATCGCCTCGTCGCACTGGATCGTCATCTCGACCGGCGTCCCGATCGCCGTCTCCTTCGGCACCTCGACGACCAGCGTCTTGATCGGCAGCCGGTTCTGCAGGATGCGCAGCACGACCGCCCCGCTCTGATCCGACGTGAAGAACCTGTGCGTCGCCGACGCGGGCAGCCCCATCCCGCGCGACAGGATGACCTTCCGCTCGCGCCTCCCGGCACGCACGACCTCGATGGCGATGTCCTTCGCGATCACGCTCGGCCGCGACAGCATGCTGGCCCGCGGCCGGACGTCGCCCTTGTAGAGCATGAACGGCAGCCGCGCGAGCTCCTTGCCCCCCCCCCAGAGCACCACCTCGTGCCGCGTCTCCTCGTCGGGCCCGAGCGCGAGCTCGGCCTTCTGCCGCGCGGGCGACGCGGGCTCCCGGAGCACCTCCTCGTCTCCCGCCTGGCCGCGCAGGACGACCACGTCGCTCGCCCCCGGTGGGGCCTTCGTGATCTCGAGGTCCAGCTTGATCGTTTCCCCGTGCCCGACGAGCGGGGAGTGGAAGTGCACCTCCGCATCCTCGTCGCCCACGCGCATGCCCCCGATCTGCGACGCGTGGATGGCCGCTCCGAGCGCGACGCACGTGTCGACCTCGTCCTGCAGGAACAGTTCTGCGCGGCTGGGCTTGCAGATCGCGTCCATCACGCGACGCATCACGAGCGGCACGCGCGTCGACCCGCCCACGAGGATGACGTGGTCGATCTCGCCGATCCCGACCTTGGCGACCTCCTGGCTCCGCGCGAGCGCGCGCTCGCAGCAGCCGATCGTCGTGTCGACCAGGTCCTGGATGATCTTCTCGTAGTCCGCGAGTCCGACCTCGGCCTCGAACGACACGCTCTCGCCGTCCTGATCCTCGAGCACGCCGTGCTTCGAGACGCTCACCACGGCCTGCGTCGACAGGCTCTCCTTGATCTCCTGCGCGAGGTGCACGATGCGCTGGAAGCGCGCGCGATCGGCCGCGTTGTTGCGCACGTCGAGGTCGAGCTTGTAGCCCCGCCCCGCGAGGTCGCGCCGCAGCCAGTCCGCGTACATGCGGTCGAAGTCGTCCCCGCCGAGGTAGTTGTCGCCGTCGATCGCGAGCACCTGGTATTCGCCCCCGACGCACCGCAGGATCGACACGTCGAACGTGCCACCGCCGAGGTCGTACACGAGCGAGCACCCGTCGCCGAGGCGGCTCTTCCAGGTGTGGTAGATGGCCGCGGCGGTGGGTTCGTGCAGGATGCCGATGACGTCCAGTCCCGCGATCTCGCCCGCCTTGCGCGTGGCCTCGACCTGCGGCGCGTCGAAGTACGCGGGCACGGTGATGACGGCGCGGCCCACGCGCATGTCGACGCCTTCGGTCGCCTCCTGCACGAGCTGCTCCTGCATGCGATCGGCGAGCTCGCGGAGGATCTTGGCGGAGATCTGCTCCGGGAGCAGATCCTCGTTGCCGAGGCGCGTCGTCGTCCGCTGGCCCATCTTGCGCTTGATGGACTCGATGGGCCCCGGCTCCTTGCCGCGCCGGCTCCGCGCGGCGTGGCCCACGAGGATCCTCTCACCGACCGGATCCCACGCCACCGCCGACGGGACGGTCTTGCGGTTGAAGCGGTCCTTGTAGATGAGGATGTCCCGCTCGGACGGGTGGAGCAGCGCGATCTCCGAGTTGGTGGTGCCGAGATCGATTCCAACGGGACGGTCGACGAACATGAGGCTCCTCTGGCTGGGCCCACGATCATACGCCGAGACGGGCACGCGGCCGCCGAGATCTGCGCGCCTGGCGGCCCCCGAGGACCGCTCGACCGCCTTCACCCCCGCAGGTGCGGATCGTCCGAGAGCCTCGGCATCGCGGGCTCCGCCGCGTCGCCCGGCTCCAGCCCCGCGAGCGCCAGCAGCTCCGGCGCGTACAGGAGCGCCTCGTCCTCCAGCTCCGCGAACACGGGCGGTGATGCGTCCGCGCGGGCAGCGGGCGGGGGGAGCCCGATCGGCGCCCGCGTCTCCGGGTGGGCCAGCAGCGCGGCGCGGAGGCGGCGCTCGGGGTGCATCGTGAGCTCCTCCCACGCCGCGCGGATCCTGTCCCGCGTCGCCTCGTCCGGCGCCGCCTCGATCCGCTCGCGGAGCACGCGCGTGATGCCCGCGGGCCCCTCCCGTGGGTCGACATCGTACCGCTCGAACGGGTTCTCCGCGTGGTCCCCCTGCCCGTCTCCTCCGCGCGGCTTCATCCCGTCCCCCAGAAGGCGCGCCCGAGCCGCGCCTTCGCAGCCTCGAGTCGCTCCCGCGCCTCGGGAAGGCTCTTCGACGCGGGGTACAGCTGCTCCGCGCGCGCGACCAGCGCCTCCGCCGTGCGCGCGACCTCGCCGGTCACCCACGGAACGTCGAGCGACCGCGTCGCCTTGTCGCACAGGTACGACGCCATCACGAGCCGCCCGTTCCGGTGCGTCGGGCACACGCGGAGCGTTCGCTCGCCGGCCGCGATCTGCTTCTCGATCGTGCTCTCGGTCTCCGATGTGAACATCAGTATCTCCGCGCATCCCGCCGCGTAGGCGATCTTGTCCGGGTTCCTCTCGATGCGCGCCGCGAGCGAGTCGATCACCGCGCGGAAGGGTGCGAGCGCGCGGCGCAGGCCGTCCCAGTTCGCCGCGTGGTAGAGCTCCCATCCGATCGGCTGCAGCTCCTCGGCGACGACCTGCTCGACGAGCTCGTCCTTGTCGGACCACGCCCACACGTGGATGACCTTCTCCAGCTCGGTCGCGCGCGCGTTCGCGGGCGCGCCGTCGCTGGCCATGGTGAGCACCGCGCGCCGCACGCGCTCCACGGCGAGGTCCACCGCCGATCCCCGGCGCGCGCGCGCCCGCGCCACCGCGCGCCGCTCGATGGCTTGCGATACCCCGGCCGACAGGCACGACGTCGGTACGCTCGCCAGCGCGCGCAGCGCGACCTGCCCCGCCTGGTCGAGGGTCGTCGACGCCGCCTCCGCCACGCCGCCGAGCTCGTCGATCCGGTCCATCGCGAAGTGCGCCGCCACGCGCGTCGCGTCCGCTCCCGCGATCGTCGTGGCGATGTTCGAGAGGTACTTCCCCTCTTCCTCCAGCGCGAGCCACGCCGCGTTGGCCCGCACGATCGCGCCGACCGCGACGTTCGGCGAGCGCTCCGTGAGGAGCGCCCCGAGCCGCCCGAAGTAGAGGGCGAGGTGGTGGAGCAGCTCGGGCGCCAGCCCGGTCAGCGTCTCGGGCCGCATCATCGACGCGAGCGCGCGGAAGTCGAGCGCCAGGGCCCTGTCCCTCGCCTCCCCCCCCCCAGGCATCCGGGAGAGGAGCCGGATCATCCCTGCGGCGCGCGGGTGCGGCGGCGGCAGGCCGAGCGGCGCGGTGTCGAAGCCGAACAGGCCGCGCAGGATCTCCTCGTCCTCGAGGCGCAGGAGGAGGGCCTCGTCTTCCGTCCTCAGCGGCACGCGGAGAAGTGTCCCGTGCCGCGGGGGGAAGGGTCAAGCCCGGGCGTCCTTGACTCCCGGGCGGCGCACACCTAGAAGCGCACGGTCGGCCCCATGACCCAGCGCCTCCTCGAGCCCTCGCAGAGCCTCGCCGGTCCCCGTGCGCGGACGTTCGCGCTCGCGGACCTCGTCCAGCTCGCCAAGCCGCGCATCACCTTCATGGTCGTCGTCACGACCGCGGGAGGTCTCTGGCTCGCGCACCGCGCGCAGGCGCTCCCGCTCTCGTGGGTGACGGTCGTGTGCACGCTGCTCGGCACGTCGCTCATCGTCGCCGGCGCCAACGCGCTCAACATGTACCTCGAGCGCGACATCGACCGGCACATGGACCGGACCAAGACGCGGCCCCTCCCCGCCGGCCGCATGAGCCCGCGCGTCGCGCTGTGGTTCGGGGTGGCGATGTCGTCCGTCTCCGTGCCCATCCTCGCCATCGGGGTGAACTCGCTGACGGCCCTCCTCGCCGTGCTCGCGAACGTGAGCTACGTCCTCGCGTACACGCCGATGAAGCAGCGCTCCCACCACGCGCTCCTCGTCGGCGCCGTCCCCGGCGCGATCCCGCCGCTCCTCGGCTGGACGGCGGTGACGGGGCGCATCATGCCCGCGGGTCTCGTCCTGTTTGGCATCCTCTTCTTCTGGCAGGTGCCCCACTTCCTTGCCATCGCGCTCTTCCGCAAGGGCGACTACGCGCGCGCGGGCCTCGTCGTGACGCCGAACGTGATCGGCGACCACGCCACACGGCACGTGATCGTGCGCTACACGCTGGCGCTCGTCGCGGTGTCGATGCTGCTCCTCCCGCTGGGCGTCGCGCACCGCGGGTACGGCGTCGCGGCTGGGCTCCTCGGCGCGATGTTCCTCGGCGGGGGCGTCGCGGGCCTTCGCCGTGGCGCCGGCACGCGCGCGTGGGCGCGGCGGTTGTTCGGGATCTCGATCGTGTACCTGGTGCTGCTGTTCGCGGCGCTGGGGCTGGATCCGTAGCGTCCTCCGCGACCGCCCGGGCCGCGTGCACGACCACCCGCGACGCGGTACGCTCGCCCCGCACCCATGGACTACGAGATCTTCGCCGATCTGGTCGAGCACGCGGGCGTCCCGATCGCGCAGATCCGCGCGGCCGCCGAGGAGGCGCGCGCCGAGGGCACCGCGATCACGGAGGTGCTCGTCGCGCGCGGGATCGCCTCGAAGGCCGCCGTCGGCGCCGCGCTCGGACGCGCGCACGGCTGTCGCTTCGTCGCCTTCGATCTTGCGTTCGCGGCCGCCGACTTGCCGGAGGGCGCGTCCACCGCGTTCCTCGAGCGCCGCGGGTGCGTCGCGATCCGCGATCACGACGGCCGCACGCTCGTCGTCACGGACGATCCGCGCGATCGCGCGAGGCGCGAGGCCGTCGATGCCCTCCTCGGCGATCGGGAGCCGCAGTGGTGCGTCGCCCTCGCGAGCGACGTCGCGAGGTTCGTCGCGTACATCCACCACGGCTCCTACGCCGACACCGCGATCGATCCCTTCCTGGAGCAGGCGCTCGCGCGGGCCGATTCCGGTGCACCCGGCGGGGAGGACCGCACCGTGTCCAGGCTCGCTGACCAGATCCTGCGGAGCGCGCTCGACCACGGCGCCTCCGACATCCACCTCGAGCCCTACACGGATCGGCGCCCGCTCCACATCCGCTTCCGCGTCGACGGGAGCTGCCTGGTCTTCGACACCGTCCCGCACGAGCTCGAGCAGCGCCTGATCGCGCGGTTCAAGATCATGGCGGGCCTCGACGTGGCCGAGCGCCGCCTCCCGCAGGACGGCAAGATGCGCTTCAGGGCGGACGACCGCGAGGTCGAGCTCCGCGTCGCGGTCGTCCCGACGCGCGGCGGCGTCGAGGACGTGGTGCTCCGGATCCTCCCCTCGATGCGCCCACTCCCGCTGGCCGACCTCGGCTTCTCCACCACGGACGCCGCGCGCGTGGAGCGCATGACCGATCTGCCGTACGGTATGATCCTCGTCGCGGGCCCCTCCGGCTCCGGCACGACGACGACGCTCCACGCGGCGCTCTCGCGCATCAACCGTGCGGACCTCAAGATCTGGACGATCGAGGATCCGGTGGAGATCACGCAGTTCGGCCTCCGCCAGGTCCAGGTCGCGAACAAGGCGGGGCTGACCTTCCCGACCGCCCTGCGCTCGCTCCTCCGCGCCGATCCGGACGTGATCATGATCGGCGAGATGCGCGACACGGAGACGGTCGCGATCGGTGTGCAGGCGTCGCTCACGGGCCACCTCGTGCTGTCGACCCTGCACGCGAACACCGCGCCGGAGACGATCGTGCGCATGCTCGACCTCGGCGTCGAGCCCTACGCGTTCGCCGACGCGCTCGTCGGGGTGGTGGCGCAGCGGCTCGCGCGCAAGCTGTGCGAGAAGTGCAAGGAGGGGTTCACGCTCTCCGAGGACGACTACGACCACCTCCGCGAGGAGTACGGTGTCGAGGCCTTCGAGGCGCTCGGCGTCGGCCGCGAGGACGCCCGGCTCTATCGCGCGCGAGGGTGCGAGGCCTGCCTGCGCACGGGCTACCGTGGTCGCTCGGGCCTCTACGAGGTCATGGAGATGAACGACGACCTGCGGCGGATGGTGCAGCAGAAGCGCCCCGTCTCCGACGTCCGGGAGCAGGCCCGCCGCGAGGGAATGACGACGCTGAAGCAGGACGGGATCCGCAAGGCGCTCCTCGGGGTGACGGACCTCGCGGAGGTGCGGCGCACCTGCATACGGTGAGGGTCAGCTCCGCGGGACCCTGGCTCCGGTCAACAGGCGGGTCCCGATCGCGGTCACGACGAGCGGCACGGCGAGGATCGCCACCACCGTCCACGGCCCGCCCTTCCAGTACGCCCACGGGCGGAGGATCGCGTAGCTCGTCATGAACACGAGCGGGGACAACGTCGCCGTGAGCCACCCGCGCTTGCCCGTCGGGAACATCCGCACCTTCACCGCGAGGAGGAGCACGTCGACAAGGGCGAGGAGCGCGACGTAGACCGCCCCGATCACGGTCCCGGAGAGCATGCCGATTGCCCAGATCCCCCAGCGCGGCACGTAGCGCCACTCCGGGCCGAGGAAGGCGTAGGCCGTCACGAAGAGGAAGATCGAGATCCACGGGCCCACCATCACGGGGGCCAGCCAGCCTGCCACGGTCGGTCGCCTGTATGTCTCGTTCGCCATCGTCGTCCCTGCCTTCTCGGGGAGGCCGGTCGCGTTGGCCGGCGCTCGTGATCGTCTCACCCTGTGCGTGAGGACGCGTAGGGTCGCGTCCTCCTTACGGTCGAGCCAGGGAAAGACGTTGGAAGAGGTTCGTTTGTTTCGTCCGCCCGTACTTTCCGTCTCACAATGTAGGACACGCGCGCAAGGTGCGGCCCGCGGTCCCTACCGCCTCTCCCCCACCTCCTTCACCAGCGCATCGAGCCTCGCGATCGCCACGCCCACGTCCGGGCGTGCCGACAGCAGATCCCCCATCGCATCCCCCCGCTCGCGGAAGCGCGCGGGCACGGTGCGGATGGTGAACGCGCCCGGATCGAGCGCGTCCTCGAGCTCCTCGAGCGCGATCGGCGTGCTCACCGTCGCCCGCGGTGCTGCGCGCACCGACCACGGCGCCACGATCGCGCGCGAGGGCCCCGTCTGGCCGGTGTCGACGAACACCCGCTCGCCGCGGCTCTTCACGTGGCGCTCCATCGTCGCCGTCTCCGGGAACGCGCGCACGAGGAGCCGCCCGAGCAGGTCCGCGAGCCCCCGCGCCGTCGTGAACGACTGCCCCGGCCCGAGCGGCGCGAGCACGTGCAGCCCGGACTGGCCCGAGGTCTTCACGCGGCCCGGGAGGCCGATCGCGGCCAGCCATTCCATGAGTCGCCGTGCCAAGGAAACGGCAGCCGCGAGGGTGGACTGCTTGACGTCGAAGTCCACGGTGAAGAAGTCGGCCACCTCCCAGGCGCCGACGCGGCAGCCGAGGATGTGGATCGGGATGCACGCGAGGTTGGCGACGTAGGTCAGCGCCGCGACATCGTCGATCAGGAAGCCACGCTTCTCCTTCCGGTCTTCCCGATCGACGAACACGACCGTGCGCAGCCACGATGGCGCGGCGGGTGGCGTGCGCCACTGGAAGAAGCTCTTGCCGTCGATCCCGTCCGGGTAGCGGACGAGGATCACGGGGCGGTCCGCGAGGTAGGGCAGGATCGCGGGCGCCATCTCGGCGTAGTACGCGACGAGGTCGCCCTTGGTGAGGCTGTCCGCGGGCCAGAAGACCTTCGCGCGGTTCGTCACCGCCACCTTGCGGAGGGCCGGCCCCGGCCCCTCCATGGCGTGGTCGATCACGAGGCGCGGGCTCGCGTCGCCCGCCGTGAAGGAGGTCCAGCCGGCGCCCTCGCCGTACGGCCCATCGGGGGGCTTGGCGACGGCCCCGCCGAGGTGGTGGGCGACGACCAGCTCGCGCATGACGGCCGCCTTCGCGACGAGGGGCCGCGGCGCGCGGAACACGCCCGGCACGTCGGGGAGCATTCCCGCGAGGAGATCGCGCCGCGCCAGGAGGGGCAGCGGGCGCGTGTCGCGATCGCCGAGCGCGAGGAGATCGGTGGCGGCGTACTGAACGGGGTGATCGAGCAGGACCGCGTGCGCGTCCTCGGCGCGCAGGCGCTCGACGCGCCGCCCGAGGAGCGTGGGGCTTGGCTGGCCGGCCTCGTCGAAGATGACGATCTCGCCGTCGAGCACGACGCGGGAGGTGGGCCACGTGCGCGCGGCGCGCACGAGCTCCGTGTAGAACGCGGACACGTCGCGCTCGCCCTCGTGCAGCACGTCGACCCGATCCCCCTCCTTGATCAGGAGCGCGCGCACGCCCCCGAGCGCCACGTCGAACACGGCCCCCTTCGCGGGCTTCCCCTCACGTGGAATCGGGAGGGTGTACCGCTCGCCGGCCTCGCGGAGCGGTGCGCCACGCGAGGCCGCGTCCTCTTCCCACGCGCGCGCGAGATCCGGCCCGCGCGCGCGCTCGGCCACGGTGAGCCCCGATAGGATCGACCGTGTCAGGGTCGCGAACCGCTCCTTGTCGCGAGGGATCCCGTCCTTCTTCTTGATCAGCAGCCAGTTCCTTGGCTCGCCCGCGAGGCGCACGAGCGCCCATCGCCCGACGAGCTTGTAGCCGCGCAGGTAGAGGTCGAGCTTGCCGCGCTGCATCCCCTCCTCGGCGGGGCCCTCGAGGTAGCTCACCCGCCCGCGATCCCACACGATCATCGCGCCCGCCCCGTAGTTGCCCTCGGGGATGACCTCCTCGAAGTCGAGGTACTCGAGAGGGTGGTCCTCCGTGTGCACGGCGAGGTGCTTCTCGAGGGGCTCGAGGCCGAGGCCATGCGGGATCGCGAAGCTCGCGAGGACGCCGCCGATCTCCAGCCTCAGGTCGAAGTGCATGCGCGTCGCGTCGTGCTGGTGCACGACGAACGCGCCGGAGAGCGTGGGCCCGTGACCCGCGTCCGCCTCTCCGAACGGCTCGTTGGTGGAGGCGGTGCGCTTCTCGAAGTAGGTCGAGAGCTTTCGATCCTCCCTGCGCGGCATGGCCCAACAGTACTGCGATGACGCCACGCGTGGTGCTGGCGTTCCATGCCGCGGTGTGTCGAGCCACGGCGCCTTTCTCGTGTGGTCTTTCTTGCCACGATCGCGCGCGGCGTGCGATCGTCTGCGCACACACGATGTGAAGCTGCTTGCGCGGCTTCCCCTTCTCCTGCGCGAAAAGCCCGCGATTCCATCGGAGGCCCGAACGGCATGCAGCTTGCTGAGTCACGAAGCGTGAGACCCTCCGACCTCCCCGCCCGCGTCCGCACCGAGAAGAACCCCGAGCCGGAGCGACGCACCGCGGCAGACAGCGAGACCCGCCTCGTGGTCGCCCGTGGCTCCCTCCCCCCCGACGCGCCGGAGCACCGGTACGACGACGTGCCCTGCACGGACTAGTGACGGGTTCGAGGCGCTGAGAACCCCGCGCGCCGAGCCGCGCACCCGTTGCACCCGTCGCAAGCCTTGCCGGATGCGGCGCGTACGGTGCGCGAAATGACTTGAGAATGCAGGGGATCCTGGCTGGCGCGGGGGTTGCTCACGTCGCCGGGCATGCGAAAAAGGACCCTCGTAGTCGGCTCCGCGGTCGCGGCCCTCGTCATCGCCTCGGCGATCGCGGGCTGTGAGAACAGCCCCACCAACGGCAAGGTCGAGGACAAGAAGCAGGGGTCGGGGACCCTCGGCGCGTCGGCGTCGCTCCAGGACCTCATGAAGGCGCGCAACCTCTCCGAGGCGGACGTCGAGGCCGCGCTGAAGACGTACATGCCGACGGGGAAGCACGACGAGTACTACATCTTTGCGTCCGGCGGGCAGTCCGGGAACGTGAACGTGATCGGCGTCCCGTCGATGCGGATGCTCAAGGTCATCGGCGTCTTCACGCCGGAGTCGTGGCAGGGGTGGGGCTTCGGCGGCGACGGCGACAAGGTGCTCGAGGGCGGCAACCAGGGGAACCACAAGATCCGCTGGGCCGACATGCACCACCCGAACCTGTCCGAGACGAAGGGTGACTACGACGGCAAGTACCTGTTCGTGAACGACAAGGCGAACGCGCGGGTCGCGGTCATCGATCTCGCGGACTTCATGACGAAGCAGATCGTCGCGAACCCTCTCGCCGCGAGCGACCACGGCGGCGCGTTCGTCACGCCGGACACCGACTACGTCATCGAGACGAGCCAGTACCCCGCGCCGCTCGGGCGCGACTACGTGCCGCTGTCCGAGTACAAGGAGAAGTACCGGGGCACGGCCATCTTCTGGAAGTTCGACCGGCAGAAGGGGCGAATCGACGTCTCGAAGAGCTGGGCGCTCGAGCTGCCTCCCTACACGCAGGACCTCGCCGACGCCGGCAAGCTCGACAGCGACGGCTGGGCGTTCGTCAACTCGTGGAACAGCGAGATGGCCACCGGCGGCACCCTCCAGGGCAAGCCCGCCATCGAGTCCGGGTCGTCGCAGAACGACATGGACTACCTCCACATCATCAACTGGAAGAAGGCCGAGGAGCTCGTCAACGCCGGCAAGACCAAGACGATCGCCGGGATGCGCGTCCTCATGATGGACGTGAGCGGCCCCGAGGGGGTGCTCGCGCTCGTGGGACAGCCGAAGAGCCCCCACGGGTGCGACGTGACGCCCGACGGGAAGGCCATCGTCGTGGGTGGCAAGCTCGACACTCACGCGACGATCTACGACTTCGCCAAGATCAAGCAGCTCATCGCGGAGAAGAAGTACGAGTCGAAGGACCCCTACGGCCTCGGCATCCTGCCGTTCAAGGAGACCCTCCAGGGGCAGGTGGAGATCGGGCTCGGCCCGCTCCACACGGTCTACGACGACAAGGGCAACGCGTTCACCTCGGTCTTCATCGAGAGCGTCGTGGCCAAGTGGAGCTACAAGGACTTCAAGAAGCCCGTCGAGAAGCTGAAGGTCCAGTACAACATCGGCCACATCCTCGCCGCGGAGGGCGACACGGTCAGCCCCGACGGGAAGTACCTCGTCGCGATGAACAAGATGTCGATGGATCGGTTCCTCCCGGTTGGTCCGCTCTACCCGCAGAACTTCCAGCTGGTCGATCTCACCGGCGAGAAGATGCGGCTCATTGCGGACATGCCGCTCCCGAACGCGGAGCCGCACTACTCGCAGATGATCAAGGCCGACAAGGTCAAGCCGATCAAGGTCTACAAGCCCGGGACCAACCCCTTCACCGGCGAGCTCGATCCCGCCCGCGTCGAGGGCGGCAAGGAGAAGATCGTGCGCAACGGCACCAAGGTCGACGTCTACATGACGGCGATCCGGAGCCACTTCACGCCCGACCAGATCGAGGTCGAGGAGGGCGACGACGTCACCATCCACGTCACGAGCCTCGAGACGTCCGAGGACATGACGCACGGGTTCACGATCGACCTCTACAACATCAACGTGAGCCTCGAGCCCGGCAAGCACGAGAACATGAGCTTCAAGGCGGACATGCCGGGGACCTTCCCGATGTACTGCACGGAGTTCTGCTCCGCGCTGCACCTCGAGATGCAAGGCTACTTCCTCGTCAAGCCGAAGCGGAAGTGAGGGAGGCCACCGTGCGTGC
This sequence comes from Myxococcales bacterium, assembly GCA_005777185.1. GTDB lineage: Bacteria > Myxococcota_A > Polyangia > Polyangiales > Polyangiaceae > SXNL01. The sequence continues at coordinate 39,556 of SXNL01000328.1, read as the reverse complement.
TCTCGGCTCGTCCGCGTGGCTGCTGGGGGCGGCGCTCGCGCTCCCCGGCACCGCGCCCGGCGGCATCCCCGCCGCGGCCGAGGTCGCGCCGGTGTCGTCGGTCGCGAGCGGGACGAGCGACGACGCGGGCCCGCGCCACGTCGAGGCGCGGCCCGGCGCGGCGTGGGCGCGGTCGTCCGACGAGCTCCGCGCGATGATCGCGGATCCGTCCGGGCCGCGCGTGATCGATCTCGCCCCGGGCGTCCACCGGGGCGACGTCACGGTGAAGCGGCCGGTGTCGATCCGGGGCATGGCCGGGGCGGTCCTCGAGGGGAGCGGGACCGCCACGGTGCTCACCATCGACGCGGCGGACGTCACGGTCGAGAACGTCACGCTGCGGCGGTCCGGGCACCGGCACACCGCCGAGGACGCGGGGATCAAGGCTTCGGGCGACCGCGTCCGCATCGCGGACGTCGCGGTCGAGGACACGCTGTTCGGGATCTCGCTCGCGGCGTGCCGCGCGTGCGAGGTCGAGCGCGCGCGGATCACCGGGCCGGCCGACGACGCGGAGATGCGGGGCGACGGCGTGAAGCTGTGGGAGGCCCACGGCTCGCGCGTGTCGCGGTCGGTGATCGATCGCTCGCGCGATCTCGTCGTCTGGTACACGCGGCGCGCGCGGCTCGAGGGGAACGTGGTCCGCGGCGGGCGGTACGGCGCGCACTTCATGTTCGCGCACGACGGGACCGCCGAGCGGAACCGCTTCGAGGGCAACGTGGTGGGGGTGTTCGTCATGTACAGCGCGAGGGTGGCCCTCCGCCGGAATCTCCTCTCCGGCGCGCGCGGCGCCGCGGGCATGGGGCTCGGCCTCAAGGACAGCGACGCGGTGACGGTGGAGGGGAACTGGATCGTCGCGAACACGGCCGGCGCCTACCTCGACAACACGCCGCGCAACCCCGACGACGCCGTCTTCGTTCGCGGCAACGTGATCGCGCTCAACGACGTCGCGCTCCGGCTCCACAGCTCCGAGAAGGGTCTCCACGTGCTCGGGAACGACGTCCGGAGCAACGGCCGCACGGTCGAGGTCGACGGAGGCGGTGGCGCGCTGGGCGTCGACGCGCGGGGCAACCACTTCACGGAGTACGAGGGGTACGACCTCGACGGCGATGCCATCGGTGACGTGCCCCACGAGGTGAAGGCGCTCTCCTCCGAACTCGGCGACAGGCGGCCCGCGCTGAAGTTCTTCGCGGGGACGGCCGCGATGGGCCTCGTCGACGCGGTGTCGCGCGCGGTGCCCGTGTTCGCGTCGCAGAAGGTCCTCGTGGATCCGGCGCCGCTCACCCGCCCGCCCGTCGTGGAGGCGCCGTGATCTCGGTGAAGGATCTCTCGGTGCGGTTCGGGACCGTCGTGGCCCTCGACCGCGTGACCCTCGCGATCGCGCGCGGGGAGCGGGTCGCGTTCGTCGGGGCGTACGGGTCGGGCAAGACGACGCTCCTCAGGGCCATCCTCGGGCTCGTGCGCTTCGACGGATCGCTCACGATCGGGGCCAAGGACGTGGCGCGGGAGCCGGAGATCGCCCTCCGCAGCGTCGCGTACATCCCGCAGATCGCGCCCCCGCTCGAGGCGCCGGTCGCCGAGGTGGTGCGGGCCCACGCCGGGCTGCGGGGCCTCGGCGAGGAGGAGACGTGGCGCCGCGCAGCCGCCCTCGGCCTCGACCTCGACGGCAGCCGGCGGAAGAGGTTCCGCGACCTCTCCGGGGGCATGAAGCAGAAGCTCCTCGCCGCGATGGCGCTCGCGACGGAGGCGCCCGTCCTCGTGTGCGACGAGCCGACCGCCAACCTCGACGGCGAAGCGAGGGCGGCGTTCCTCGAACAGCTCGCGTCGCGGCCGGACGACGCGATCCTGATCGTGTGCTCGCACCGGCTCGAGGAGGTGGGGCCTCTCGTCGGACGCGTCGTCGAGATGGCGGACGGGAGGGTGAAGGGCGACGCGGCGGCCCACGAGGTCGTTCACCTGCCGATCGCGCGACGGCTGGAGGTGGTGGCGTGAGGCGGCGGGCGTTCGTGACGGGGCTCTCCTTGCTCGCCGTCGAATACGTGTATGCTGCACATGTCGCAGCGTGCGCGCGGAGCGATCGCCCGGAGGAGCCGGTGTGGGGCAAGCAGCCGTGCGCTCACTGCGCCATGCTGGTGTCCGACAAGCGGTACGCGGCGCAGGCGACGATGGACGGCGAGCGTCGCTTCTTCGACGACATCGGCTGCATGGTCCTCTGGGCGGACGAGCGGCGCGCCCCGCCCCACCCCGCGTGGGTGCGCGACGCCGAACAGGGGACGTGGGTCGACGCGCGAGGTGCGCGCTACGCGGAGGGCGCGAAGACGCCCATGGACTTCGGGTTCGAGGCGCGCGCGGCGGGTGGCCTCGCGTGGGACGAGATGAGGGCGCGGGTGATCCAGCGGAAGAAGGCCGAGCGATGAGCGCGCGCACGACCACCTCCCCCGCGGGCATCCTCCTCCGGCTCGAGATCGCCGAGGCGCTGCGATCACGCTGGCTCGTGTTCACGACCGGCGTGTACGTGCTCCTCTTCGCTGGGTTCGTCTGGCTCGGCCTCCGCGAGAGCACCGTCCTCGGGTTCACGGGGATCTCGCGGGTCGTGCTCAACGTCTCCAACGCGGTGGTCCTCGCGGTCCCCCTCGTCGCCCTGGTCGCGACGAGCCAGGTGATCGTGAAGGCGCGGCAGAGCGGCTTCTTCGAGCTCATGCTGTCGGGTCCCGTCCGCCGCCGCGACTGGTTCGTGTCGGCGGTCGCGTCGCGCATGGTGGTCGTCGCGGGGCCCCTGTTCGTGCTGTTCGGGGTCGCGCTCCTCGCCTCCCGCTTCCGGGGTGCGGCCGATCCCGAGACGCTCCCCGTGGTCGCGCGGTGCCTCTTGGTCACCGGCGCGCTGGCGTGGGCCTTCACCGGCATCGGCTTCTACGTGTCGTCGGTGGCGAGGACCCAGGAGCGCGCGATCGTGCTCGCCCTCGTCGTCTTCGTGATGGCGAGCGCCCTCCACGACTTTGCGCTCATCGGGGCACTCCTTCGCTTCCGGCTGTCGCCCACGGCCGTGTTCGTGCTCGCCGCGTCGAACCCGGTGGAGGCCGCTCGCGTCGCCGTCCTGAGCGGCGTCGACCCCGAGCTATCCGTCCTCGGTCCCGTCGGGTTCTGGTTCGCGAACACCCTCGGGCCGCGGCTCGCGCTCTGCATCGGGGTGGGGTGGCCGGCGTTCCTCGGCACGCTGTGCCTGTGGCGTGCTTCGCGGCGGCTCCACGCCTCGCATCTGGTCGGTTGAAACCACGGAAGGAAAGGTACTCCATGAAGCCCCATCGAATCCTCGCCCTCGCGCTCGTCGCGACGGGCCTGCTCGCCTGCGAGAAGTCGGCCCCCCCGTCCGGCGGGGGCGGAGGAGGTGGCACGCCCACCGCCGCGACCGCGACCACCAACAGCGCCAAGGTCGACGACGCCACCGCCAAGCAGATCTTCAACGAGAAGTGCGCCAACTGCCACGGCGTCGATGGCAAGGGAGACGGTCCGGGGGCTGCCGCGCTCAACCCGAAGCCCCGGAACTACACGAACAAGATGTGGCAGTCGACGGTCACGGACGAGCAGATCGCGAAGACCATCGTCTTCGGTGGCGCCGCGGTCGGCAAGAGCCCGGTGATGCCGGCCAGCCCCGACCTCGACGCCAAGCCGGAGGTCGTGACCGGGCTGGTCAAGATCATCCGGGGCTTCGCCAACTAGCGCCAGACCCGCGCAGACCTCACCCGGCCAGCCTCCCTCTCCCTGAGGGGCCTGAGCACTGGGCTCATCTTCACTTGCCCCAGATGCTCGACTCGCTCGGAGATGAGCCCAGCGCTCAGCCGAGGGGCGAGGGAGGAGCGCCGGCCTCCACGTTCGTCCGCCAGCTCGATGAGCGCGGGGCCGAAAATTTTTCGCCCGACAAATCCCGAGTCCAGGGTTGTAACCGCGCGCTTTCCTCCTCTATAAGGGGCCCCTGACGGGTCCCGGCCTCTGCGGGGCTCGACCGGGCCGCTGCATTGTCCGGGACTTCGTACGTCAGTGGCGCGCCTCCGACGCAGGCTCCCCCCGGATCTGCGTGGCCGGCGCGCCCTTGGCGACCGCTGCAGGCCCTTTCCCGGGATCGTCCGCGCGATGCAACTCTTTCCACGCCAACTCAACAAACTCCCCCTCGTGGCCGCGGTCCTCGGCGGGCTCGCAGGCCCGGCCGTCGTGCTCGGGGCCTGGTACTACAACACGCCGAAGCACTACCAGGTCGGGTACGCGCCCACCCAGCCGGTGCCCTACTCGCATCGTCTGCACGCCGGGCAGATGGGCATCGATTGTCGCTACTGCCACGCGAACGTGGAGAAGTCGGCGAAGGCGATGATCCCGCCCACCCAGACGTGCATGGGGTGTCACGCGCTCGTGAAGACGGAGAGCGCGAAGCTCGCCGCCGTCCGCGACTCGTGGGAGGTGGGGAACTCGATCGAGTGGGTCCACGTCCACAAGCTGCCGGACCACGCGTACTTCGACCACAGCGTCCACGTCAACGCGGCCGTGGGCTGCGTGACGTGTCACGGCCGCGTCGACCAGATGGAGGTCGTGCGTTCCGAGAAGCCCATCAACATGGGCTGGTGCCTCGATTGCCACCGCGACCCCACGCCGAACCTTCGCCCGCGTGACCAGGTCACGAACATGGAGTGGACCCCGGACATGGCCAAGAACTGGACGCCGCCGAAGGTGAACCCGCCGCAGCAGTGCTCGGGGTGCCACCGATGAAGCGCCAACCGCACGTTGCCCCCGCCCCCGACGGTGGGAAGGTCTTCTGGAAGAGCCTCGAGGCGAAGGCGGATCCCGGCGCACACGCCGCGGCGGCCGCCGCCGAGAGGCCGAGCCTCTTCGACGAGCTGAGGAACGCGGAGCTCCACCGGCGTGGCTTCCTCACGCTCGGTGCGATCACGACGGCGCTGTTCGCCGAGGGCTGCGCGCGCCGCCCCGTCGAGAAGCTGATGCCGTACGCGAAGGCCCACGAGGACATCACTCCAGGAATTGCCAATCATTACGCCACTGTGCGCGTGAGTCGCGGCGACGCGATCGGCCTCGTCGTGGAGTCCCACGACGGGCGCCCCACGAAGATCGAGGGCAACCCCGATCACCCGTCGAGCCTCGGCTCCACGGACGTCCGCACGCAGGGCGCGACCTTCGATCTGTACGATCCGGACCGCTCGCGCTCCCCGATGCGATCCTCGCGGGCGGCGGGCACCGGCATGGCGAAGGTGGCGTGGACCGACGTGGACGCCCAGATCGCGGAGGCTCTCCGCGGCGCGGCCTCGGACCAGGGCGCGCGCCTCCGGTTCCTCGTGCAGCCGTCGCTCTCTCCGACGTTCCTGCGGCTCCGCGATGCGATCCTCACGAAGCTGCCGCAGGCGCGGTTCTACACGTACACCTCGGTCCACGAGACGAACGCGCGCGAGGGCGCGAAGATCGCGTTCGGGCAGGTCGTCAACGTCGTGCCGGACTTCTCGCAGGCCCGCTGCGTGCTCGCCATCGACAGCGACTTCCTCGGGACCGACCCGGGCAGCGTGCGCGCGACGCGCGGGTTCTCGGGGTCGCGGCGGATCCGCAGCGCGGAGGACGCGATGAGCCGCCTGTACGTGGCCGAGCCCACGCTCACGGTGACGGGCATGAACGCGGACCATCGCCTGCGGATGCCGGGCCGCGAGTGCGAGCAGCTCCTGCTCGCCGTGGCGAAGGAGCTCGGCGTCAAGCACGGCGTCGACCTCGGGCCGGTCGGCGCCGCGGTCCTCGCGGCGAAGGTGAACGTGCCGGAGAAGTGGGGCCGCGCCGTCGCCAAGGATCTCGCCGCCAACCGCGGCAAGTCCATCATCGTCGTGGGCCCGAGGCAGCCTCCGCGCGTCCACGCGCTCGCCCACGCGGTCAACGCGGCGCTCGGAAACGCGGCGCAGACGGTGGGGTACTACCCCCCGGCGGATCCGACCGAGAAGGATCAGCTCACCGACGTCAAGACGCTGGCCGCCGAGCTCGAGCAGAACCGCGTGTCCACGCTCGTCATCCTGGGCGGGAACCCGGTGTACGACGCGCCGTCCGAGCTGAAGCTCGGGGACAAGGTGAAGGCCGTCCCGACCTCGTTCCACCTCTCGTCCCACGTCGACGAGACCTCGAGCGCGACCACGTTCCACCTCCCGCTCGCCCACGAGCTCGAGGCGTGGGGGGACCTGCGCGCCCTCGACGGCACCCGCAGCCTCCAGCAGCCGCTCATCGCGCCGCTCCACGGCGGTCGCTCGGAGATCGAGATCCTCGCGCGCTTCGCGGGCGAGGCGCAGACGTCCGGGTACGATCTGGTCCGCGGCACGGTGAAGGCCTCGGTGCCGCCGGGCGAGGTCGACAAGGTGTGGAACGCGTCGCTCAAGCGCGGCGTGCTCTCCGGATCGGTGGCGCAGCCCTTCGGTCCGCTGGCGGCGCGCCTGGTCGAGGTCGCGGCGGCGCTCGGCGCCCAGAAGTCGCAGAAGGCCATCGACGCGAACAACCTCGAGGTGTCGTTCGCCCCTTGCTCCAAGCTGCTCGATGGACGTCACGCGAACAACATGTGGCTCCAGGAGCTGCCGGACCCGGTGACCAAGGTCACGTGGGACAACCTCGCGTACTTCTCGCCGGCCACGGCCAAGGCGCTCGGCGTCGAGAACGGCACGATGGTGCGGCTGTCGCGCGAGGGCGCGCGACCGGTCGACATCGCCGCGTGGGTGCTGCCCGGCCAGGCCGACCACTGCATCGGCCTCACGCTGGGCTGGGGCCGGCAGATCACGGGCCGCTACGGCGCGAAGCACGGCTTCGACGTGCACCCGCTCCGCACCTCGGACGGGCACTGGTTCGCCGATGGCGTCAAGGTCCAGAAGCTCGATCCCGCGGAGCTCGACGCCATCAAGGACCGGATCGCCCGGCCCGGCCTCGCTCACGGACCCTCGCCGCTCGCGGGCCGGATCCAGCCGGACGATCCGTTCGAGGTCGAGACCTACAAGTACAAGATCTCGCAGACGCAGGACCACGACGCGATGGAGGGCCGCCCGGTCGCCATCGACGCCACGCTCGAGGAGTACCGCAAGAACCACAAGTTCGTGCACTTCGCCGACGGGAAGGGCAGGCGCCGCGGCGGGTCGCCCGATCCGAAGGTGCTCCCGCTGTGGAACAAGGTGGACTACTCGAAGGGCCACAAGTGGGGCATGGCGATCGATCTGAACGCGTGCACGGGCTGCAACGCCTGCGTCGTCGCGTGCCAGGCCGAGACCAACATCCCCTCCGTCGGCAAGGAGCAGGTCAGCCGCGGCCGCGAGATGTACTGGATCCGCATCGACCGCTACTTCTCCGGCGACGAGGCGGATCCGGAGACGGCCTTCCAGCCCGTCGCGTGCGTCCATTGCGAGGAGGCCCCCTGCGAGAACGTGTGCCCCGTCAACGCGACGGCGCACAGCCCCGAGGGCCTGAACGACATGGCGTACAACCGCTGCATCGGCACGCGGTACTGCGCGAACAACTGCCCGTACAAGGTGCGGCGGTTCAACTTCCTCAATTACATCGGCGACGACGGCAAGCTGCCCGACACCGAGAAGATGCGCGGCAACCCGGACGTGTCGGTCCGCTTCCGCGGCGTCATGGAGAAGTGCACGTACTGCGTGCAGCGCATCCAGGGGACGAAGATCGCCGCCAAGCGCGACCACCGCGAGATCGGCCCCAACGAGATCGCCACCGCGTGCCAGCAGGCGTGCCCCGCCCAGGCCATCACGTTCGGCGACCTGAACAACGCCAGGAGCCTCGTCGCCGAGAACGCGAAGAGCGACCGCGCCTACCGGCTCCTCGCCGAGATCGGCACGGGCCCGCGCACCAGCTACCTCGGCAAGATCCGCAACCCCAACCCGGAGATGGCGTGATGGCGTACCACGGCCTTCCCATCAAGTCGCTGGGCGAGACCCCCCTCCTGGGCGAGGGCGCAACGTTCCGATCCATCACCGAGGCCGTGAGCCGGGTCACCGAGAACGCGGCCCCTCGCGGCTGGTGGGTCGCCTTCCTGATTGCGTTCAACTTCACGGGCATCATGGGCCTCGCCATCGCGTACCTGTTCTGGACAGGCGTCGGCGTGTGGGGCAACAACGCGCCGGTCTACTGGGCGTGGGACATCACCAACTTCGTCTGGTGGATCGGCATCGGCCACGCCGGGACGCTGATCAGCGCCGTCCTCTTCCTGTTCCGTCAGAAGTGGCGCACGGCGATCAACCGCTTCGCCGAGGCGATGACGATCTTCGCCGTCATCTGCGCGCTCATCTTCCCCGGTATCCACGTCGGACGCGTGTGGCACGCGTACTACCTGTTCCCGCTGCCCAACGAGATGCAGCTGTGGCCGAACTTCAAGAGCCCGCTCATCTGGGACATCTTCGCGGTCAGCACGTACTTCACGGTCTCGCTCCTCTTCTGGTACGTCGGCCTCATCCCCGATCTGGCGACACTGCGCGACCGCGCGCGCAACATGATCCGCAAGCGCATCTACGGGGCGCTCGCCCTCGGGTGGCGCGGGTCGAACCGCGCGTGGCAGAACTACGAGCGCGCGTACCTCATCCTCGCGGCGCTCTCGACGCCGCTCGTCCTCAGCGTGCACTCGGTCGTCTCCTTCGACTTCGCCACGTCCGTCATGCCGGGCTGGCACACCACGATCTTCCCGCCGTACTTCGTCGCAGGCGCCGTCTTCAGCGGCTTCGCGATGGTCATGACGCTCATGCTGGTCACCCGCGCGGTGTACGGCGTGCGCAGCATCGTGACCCTGAAGCACCTCGAGTTGATGAACAAGATCATGCTCGTGACGGGTAGCCTCGTCGGCTACGCGTACGGCATGGAGTTCTTCATCGCGTGGTACTCCGGCAACGAGTACGAGCTGTACGTGTTCAAGAACCGCGCGACCGGCCCCTACGCGTGGGCGTACTGGACGATGATCAGCTGCAACGTGATCTCGCCGCAGCTCTTCTGGTTCAAGAAGCTGCGGACGAGCATCCCCGTCATGTTCGTCATCTCGATCGCCATCAACGTCGGCATGTGGTTCGAGCGCTTCGTCATCATCGTGACGTCGCTCCACCGCGACTTCCTGCCGTCGTCGTGGGGCTACTTCCGCCCGACCTTGGTCGACATCTTCACCTACCTCGGCACCCTGGGGTTCTTCTTCACGGCGTTCCTCCTCTTCATCCGGTGGGTCCCGATGATCGCTATCGCCGAGGTGAAGGGCGTGCTGCCCGAGGCCGACCCGCACTACCACCCCGAGGAGCACGGCGCGGAGGCCGCTCCCGTAGCCGGCCAGGCCGCCGAGCCGCTCGCCGCGACGGCGGAGGAATAGAGACATGGCCAAGAACAAGAAGCCGGCCCTGCTCCTGGCGGAGTTCGACACCACGCCGACGCTCATCCATGCCGCGGAGAAGCTCCGCGACGCGGGCTACAAGAGCTTCGACACCCACACACCCTTCCCGGTGCACGGCATGGACGCCGCCATGGGCCTCCCCGACTCCAAGCTCGGGCCCATGGTGTTCGCGGGCGGGCTCGCGGGGTTCACCACCGCGTTCGTCATGATCTGGTGGATGAACGGCGTCGACTACCCGCTGGTCGTCGGCGGCAAGCCGCCGTTCTCGATCCCGTCGATGGTGCCCATCCTGTTCGAGCTCACGGTGCTCTTCAGCTCCATCACCGCGGTGCTGGGGATGTTCCACCTGAACCGCATTCCCCAGCACCACCACCCCATCTTCAACTCGAGCCGCTTCGACGCCGCGAGCGACGACAAGTTCTTCGTCTCGGTCGGCACGGACGACCCCAAGTTCGACCTCGACAAGACGAAGCGACTCCTCGAGTCTGTGCATTGTACACATATCGAGCTGATCCACGACGACGACAGTCCGGCCGAGGAGCTCTCCCTCGGGCACGCGGAGGCCTCATGACGCACCGCCACCCGATCCTCCTCCTCTCCTCGCTGTCGCTCGTGGCCGTCGGCGCGCTCGCCGGGTGCCGCGCGCAGACGTCGAAGGACACGCCGATCTTCGGCATCCGCAACATGTTCGACCAGGACAAGTACGACATCCAGGAGGAGAGCGACTTCTTCCTGGACCGCCGCACCATGCGCCCTGCGATCGAGGGGACCGTCGCGCGCGAGAAGGAGATCGACATCCGCGTGTCCATGGGTCGCACCGAGGACAACCAGGCGTGGGTGCTGGCGATCCCGCCCGAGGTCGTCGGACGCATGGGCGGCATGCCCGCGACGCTCAAGCGCGGGCAAGAGCGCTATGGCATCTACTGCACCCCGTGCCATGACGGCGCGGGCTACGGAAACGGCATCGTCAAGCAGCGCGCGGTGGCGAGCGGCGCGGCGGCGTTCGTGCCGCCGACGTACCACCAGGATCGCATCCGGCACATGCCGGACGGGCAACTCTACGCCACGATCGCCAACGGGAAGGGCAACATGCCCTCCTACCCGCAGATCGCCGTCGACGACCGCTGGGCCATCGTCGCCTACGTGCGGGCGCTCCAGCTCTCGCAGGAGAAGGTCGCGCCCAAGGAGGCCCCTCCCGCCGCGAGCGGCGCGGCCTCGCCGGGGGCGCCCCCGGGATCGGCCGCCCCTGCTTCCTCCGGCGCCCCTCACGCGTCCGGCTCCGCGGCGCCGCACGCGTCCGCCGCGCCGTCGGGCTCCGCGAGCACCGCCCCTGGTCACGCTGGCTCCGCCGCGGCGCCCCCCCACCACACCGCGCACTGAGATCCGAGAGGCGAACGTGGCCGAGAAGAAGAAGACCGAGAAGAAGGAAGAGTCCTACAACCTGCCCGCGTCGTGGCAGAGCGCGTGGAAGATCTCCGCTGGCGTGGGCCTGCTCGGGCTCGCGGGCGCTGGATTCGGGATGACGCAGGACGCGACGCGGTTCGCGCACTCGTACCTGTTCGCGTTCTACGTCTTCCTGACGATCGCCCTTGGCTCGCTCTTCTTCGTGCTGATCCAGCGCCTCACGAGCGCGCACTGGAGCGTCACCGTGCGGCGCACCGCCGAGTTCTTCGCATCGGGCCTGCCGCTGTTCGCGATCCTGTTCCTGCCGATCCTGCTCCAGATGAACAGCCTGTTCCCCTGGCTCGGGCACGGAGGCCACGAGGGCGGCGGGCACCACGGCCAGGTGTCGCTCATCGTCGGCGAAGCGCACGCGCAGGAGCACGCCGCCCCGCCCGTCGCCGCCGATCCCCACGCCCCCGCGGCGGCGGCCAAGGCTCCGCCGGCTGCCCACGGGGGCAACGCCGCGGCGCCGGCCCACGCCCAGGCGGGCGGCAACGATGCGCACGCCGTCGAGCACGCGGCGCTGATGGAGCGCAAGTCGCCGTACCTCAACCGCAGCTTCTTCCTCGTCCGCGCGGTCGCCTACTTCGCGATCTGGACGATCCTCGGCATCAACTTCTTCAACTTCTCCACCAAGCAGGACAAGACGAAGGACGCCCAGCTCACGCTCAAGGCCCAGCGCTGGGCGCCCCCGTCCACGTTCCTGTTCGCGTTCTCGCTCACGTTCGCGGCGTTCGACTGGATGATGTCGCTCGACCCGACGTGGTTCTCGACGATCTACGGCGTGTACGTGTTCGCGACGAGCGTGGTCTCGAGCCTGGCGCTCATCATCGTCGTCACGATGGCGCTCCGGGACAGCGGGCCGCTCAAGGACGTCGTGACGGTCGAGCACTACCACGACCTCGGCAAGCTCCTCTTTGGCTTCAACGTCTTCTGGGCGTACATCGGCTTCTCGCAGATGATGCTCATCTGGTACGCGGCGCTCCCCGAGGAGACGCCGTTCTACCACCGCCGGTGGGACTTCGGGCCGTGGGCGGGCGTCAGCATGACGGTCCTGTTCGGCCACTTCGTGACGCCGTTCCTGTTCCTCATCTCGCGCAACATCAAGCGCAGGCTGCCGCTGCTCCGCATCGGCGCGGCGTGGATGCTGCTGATGCACGTCGTGGACATGTACTGGTTCGTGATGCCGAACTTCACGTACACGGCGGGACTGGACCCCGACTCGTTCAACTTCTCGTGGGTGGACGGCGCGTGTCTCCTCGGCGTCGGCGGCGTGTACCTCGGCTTCGTCTTCTGGCAGATGACGAAGCACCCCCTCATCCCCATCGGCGACCCGCGCCTCGCGCGATCGCTGCACTTCGTCAACGCGTAGCTCCCTGGTTGCGAGGGGCCGGACAGGCCCCCCGCGCTCCCCTGAAACCGCCTGAAACCAAGCGACATCGACCATGGCCGTAGACGAATCACCGCCGCGCATCGGGCTCATCGTCGGCATCGCCGTCACCACGGTGCTCACCCTCGGCGGGCTGAAGTTCGCGTTCGACTCCTACTTCATCGCCCTCTCGGAGGAGGCCGTCGCCGAGAAGCGCGCTCCGACCACCCAGCTCACAAACGTTCGCGCCGAGGCCGAGAAGCACCTCACCACGTCTCCCGTCAGCATCACGGCCGCCATGACCGATCTGGGTCGAGGCCGCTCCGAGGTGGGCGGCCCCGACGTCATCGCGCCGCGTCCCTCCGACGATCTCGGCGCGATGACGGGGTGGACCAAGAACCCGCGGCGCTTCGACATCCCCGCGAAGCCCGCCGACGCGCGCGACACCGTGCCATCGCCGACGGCGCCCGCCGACGGCGGCACCGCCCTGGCCACCGACGGCGGTGCCACGCTCGCCACCGCCGACGCCGGTGCGACCACGACGGCCGGCGGCGACGCCGGCCCCCGGCCCCGCACCGCTCCCCCTCCGACCACGCAGCGGCGTCTCGCTCCGAACCCCTTCTGATGACGCGATCCCGGCTCCTCCTCCTCGCCTGCGCCTTCGCGACCGTCCTCGCGGGGCCGGCGCGCGCGCAGCGCCTGGGGCAGCTCGGGGTCGTGCCGGCCGGGACACCTCCCGAGCTCGAGCGGGTCGGCGTCACGGAGCACCTCGACCAGGCGATCCCGCTCGACGTCCCGTTCCGCGACCCTACCGGCAGGGCCGTGACCCTGCGCCAGTACTGGCGCGGCGACCGCCCCGTCGTGCTCACGTTCGCGTACCACTCCTGCGCCGTCATCTGCAACATGGTGCTGAACGGGGTCGGGGCAGGCCTCTCGGGCGTCGGATGGACGATCGGCAAGGAGTACGACGTCGTCACGATCAGCATCGATCCGGACGAGACCCCGGAGAACACCGCGAAGAAACGCGACCGGCTCCTCGCCGATTACAAGCGACCCGAGGCGCGTGACGGCTGGCATTTCCTCACGGGCGACAAGGCGAGCATCGACCGCGTCGCGTCGGCGGCCGGCTTCGAGTACCGCCGCGACGAGGACCAGAAGAACTTCGCCCACCCATCCGTCGTCATGATCACGAAGCCGAACGGGCAACTCGCCCGGTACCTCTACGGCCTCGAGTTCCCCGCGGCAGACCTCAAGCTCGGCCTCCTCGAGGCCTCCGAGGGGCGCAGCATCTCGACCGTCGAGCAGCTCATCCTGTACTGCTACCACTACGATCCGAAGGGCCGTAAGTACGTCCTCGTCGCCACACGCGTGATGCGCGTGGGCGGCGGGCTGACGGCGACCGTGCTCTTCGGGACGCTCGGCCTCCTGTGGGCGCGCGAGCGGAGGAAGGGCGGGCTCCTCGGCTCCGCCACGACGAAGGACGCGCTCACCCCGGACCAGGTGACCTGACCATGCGACTCGATCCCCCCACATTCCAGCTCCCCATCCAGGCGGCCGAAGGCGCGGCCGAGATCGACGGCCTGTACTACTTCGTCTACTGGTTCAGCGTCATCTTCTTCGTCGCGATCGTCGGCGCGATGTTCTACTTCGTGTGGGCGTACCGCCGGCGCAAGGGGGTGAAGGCCGAGCCTACGAAGGACCTCACCAAGCTCGAGCTGTTCTGGACGATCACTCCGCTCATCTTCATCACCTACCTGTTCCACGTCTCGTTCGCCGTCTACATCAAGAACTCGACGGTGGCCGAGGGCGCGATGGAGATCCGCGTCCGCGGCAAGAAGTGGGCGTGGGAGTTCGAGTACCCCACGGGGAGCCGCGAGCCCGGGGTGTTGTACTTGCCGGTGGGCAAGCCGACGAAGCTCATCCTTTCCTCCGAGGACGTGCTCCACAGCTTCTACGTGCCCGCGTTCCGCGCGAAGCGCGACGCGGTCCCGGGCGTGTACTCGCACATCGCGCTCACGCCCACCGTGAAGGGCGAGTACCAGGTGTTCTGCGCGGAGTATTGCGGCACGAGCCACTCCGGGATGCTCGCGAAAGTGTACGTGGTCAGCGAGGAGGAGTACGCCAAGCACCTCGACGACATCGACAAGCCGCCGCCCGGCCAGACGCCCGCCGAGTGGGGCAAGACGCTGTTCGAGAAGAGCGGCTGCCCGACGTGCCACTCGCGCGACGGCTCGCGCCTCGTCGGCCCATCGCTCAAGGGCGTCGCCGGCACGATGCAGCCCATCGCGGGAGGTCCACCCGCGATGGCCGACGAGAACTACCTCCGGGAGTCGATCCTGCGCCCGCAGGCCAAGATCGTCGAGGGGTACACGCAGCAGCAGATGCCGCCGTTCGTGTTCAAGGAACCGCAACTCGACGCGATGATCGCGTACCTGAAGACGCTGAAGTAGGAGCAAGGGAAGATGGCAACGGTAGCTACATCCCCGGAACATCACGACGCGCACGGCGATCCGAACGCGAGCTTCCTCGACGTCGCGAAGGGACCGATGAGCTGGATCGTGACCCTCGATCACAAGCGGATCGGGATCATGTACCTCATCAGCGTCACGGTCGCCTTTGCCCTCGGGGGCATCTTCGCGCTCCTCGTCCGCGCCGAGCTCTTCACGGCCGGGAAGACGTTGATGGACGCGGACACCTACAACCGGATGTTCTCGCTCCACGGCGTGGTGATGGTGTTCCTCTTCATCATCCCGTCGATCCCGGCGGCGATGGGCAACATCATCCTGCCCATCCAGCTCGGCGCCAAGGACGTCGCGTTCCCACGGCTCAACCTGATGAGCCTCTACATCTACATCTTCGGCGCGTGCTTCGGCCTCTACAGCATGGTGCACGGCGGGGTCGACACGGGGTGGACGTTCTACACGCCGTACTCGTCGAGCGACCCCGCGTGCGGCCAGCTCACCCCGTGCGGCCCGCCGGGCGTGGGGTCGCCGTCGGCGGTCATCCCGATGACGCTCTCCGCGTTCATCATGGGGTTCTCGTCGATCCTCACCGGCGTGAACTTCCTCGCGACGATCCACAAGATGCGCGCGCCGGGCATCACGTGGCGCCGCCTGTCCCTGTTCACCTGGTCCCTGTACGCCACGAGCGTCATCCAGATCTTGGCGACGCCGGTCCTCGCGATCACCCTGCTCCTCCTCACGATGGAGCGCTTCGCGGGTCTCGGCATCTTCGACGCCCGCAGGGGCGGCGACCCGGGGCTCTTCCCGCACTGCGTCTGGTTCTCCTCGCACCCGGCCGTCTACATCATGATCGTCCCGGGGATGGGCGTCGTGAGCGAGCTCATCGGCACGTTCTCACGGCGCGACATCGTCGGGTACATGTTCATCGCGATGAGCTCTCTCGGGCTCGCGCTCCTCGGCTTCCTCGTGTGGGGACACCACCTGTTCGTCGCGGGCATGAGCGAGTACGCCACCATGGTGTTCAGCGCGCTCACGTTCCTCGTGGCGATTCCGAGCGGCGTGAAGATCTTCAACTGGGTCGCCACGCTCTACAAGGGCTCGATCTCGCTGCAGACGCCGATGCTGTGGGCGCTCGGCTTCATCTTCCTCTTCACGATCGGCGGCCTCACGGGCCTGTTCCTCGGCATGCTCGCCGTCGACGTCCACCTCCACGACACGTACTTCGTCGTCGCACACTTCCACTACGTCATGGTCGGCGGGACGGTGATGGGCTTCTTCGGCGGGCTGCAGGACTGGTGGCCGAAGTTCACCGGCAAGATGTACGACGAGAAGAAGGGCGTCGCCGGCTGGGCGCTGGTCTTCCTGGGCTTCAACGTCACCTTCCTCACCCAGTTCGTGCTCGGCTCGCGCGGGATGCCGCGCCGGTATTACGACTACCTCCCGGAGTTCCAGCAGCTTCACCAGATCTCCACCGTGGGCTCCTGGATCCTCGGCCTCGGGTTCCTGATCCTGTTCTGGAATTTCGCCGAGTCGCTCATGAAGGGCCCGCGCGCGCCGCGTAACCCGTGGGGATCCGCCGCGCTCGAGTGGCAGACGCCTTCCCCGCCGCCGCTGTTCAACTTCGTCAAGGACCCGGTCGTGAACCGCGGACCCTACGAGTACCACCTGGCGACCGACGCCGAGCTCGACGAGGGCATGGCCGACCTCGACGCCGAGCTCGCGAAGGCGAACGGGGCCGACCCCGTGAAGAAGACCGAGCCCGCGAAGAGCGAGCCTGCGGAGAAGGCCGAGCCCGCGAAATCCAAGGGCGACGAGGGCGACGACGAGGAGAAGTCATGAGCACCGAGGCCGCGAGCCCGCACGACGAGCACGAGGGCGATCACCACGCCCACCCGAAGTGGCTCGCCCACCACTTCGAGACGCCCGCGCAGCAGTTCGACGCCGACAAGCTCGGGATGTGGGCGTTCCTCGTGCAGGAGCTCCTGTTCTTCAGCGGCCTCTTCGTGGCCTACGGTGTGTTCCGGAGCTGGTACCCGCAGACCTTCATCGCGTGCAGCCACCAGCTCGACAAGATCATGGGTGGCACGAACACCGTCGTGCTCCTCTTCTCGAGCCTCACGGCGGCGCTCGCGGTGCGGTCGGCGCAGGTCGGCAACAAGAAGGCCACGGGGCGCTTCTTGCTCATCACGATCGCGTGCGCCTGCGCGTTCCTCGTGATCAAGTACTTCGAGTACTCGCACAAGATCCACTCCGGCCTCCTGCCGGGGTACTGGTACGCGCCGCACGACATCCACGGCGACAAGCCGCTGCCGCCGAACGGTCACGCGTTCTTCTCCATCTACTTCATGATGACGGGCGTGCACGGCATCCACGTCGCCGTCGGCATCGGTGTGCTCCTCTGGATCTGGGCGCGCAACCGGCGCGGCGACTTCTCGAAGGAGTACTTCACCCCCGTCGACCTCGTCGCCCTGTACTGGCACCTCGTCGACCTCGTGTGGATCTACCTGTTCCCCCTCCTCTACTTGATCTGAGGCCAAGATGGCGTCCCACTCCAACTCGAAGCACGAAGGCGGCGGCCACGGCGGGCACGGCGGGCACCACGACGACGGCGCGGTCCACGCGCACATCTCGTCGGTGCCGTTCTACATCTTCATCTTCGCGATGCTCCTCGTGTTCACCGTGATCACGGTGGGTCAGTCGTACGTCGACCTCGGCAAGATGAACCTGCTCGTCGTCATCCTCATCGCGACGTGCAAGGCGTCGCTCGTGGTGACCTTCTTCATGCACCTGAAGCACGACAACCGCTTCAACGCGCTGATGTTCGTCTCCGGCCTCCTGTTCATCGGCGTGTTCTTCACGTACACGATGAACGACACGGAGCGCCGGGGCGAGATCGACGAGACGAGCGCCGTCTGGGTGCTGCCGAAGACCGGGGAGCACGCTCCTGGCGGCCTCGACGTCAAGGTGCAGGAGGAGCGTCGAGCGAAGATGGTGAAGGAGCACGCGGGCCACGGCGCCGCGGGCGCGGGCGGGCACGAGGCGCCGCACGGGGATCACCACCCGGCGCCGGGCGTGACGACCGAGCAGCGCCACTGAGCCGTTCCATCGGGACCCTTCCGGCGCCCGGCGTGATCGTCGCCTGTCTGGCCTGGACGGCGGGTTGCGACGACGCCTCGAAGCAGGCGCCCAGGCCGGTCGCGACGCAGTCGGGCGCGCTCACCGCGACGACACCGAAGGAGTACTTCGCGATGCGCTGCGCCGGCTGCCACGGCGCGCAGGGGAGGGGAGACGGCCCGTCGGCGGCGACCCTGAGCCCCAAGCCGCGCAATTTCGCGGATCGCGAGTGGCAGCGAACGGTGACCGACGAGCAGATCCGGACCATCGTGGTGAAGGGTGGGCTCGGTGTGGGGAAGAACCCGATCATGCCCGGCAACGAGGAGCTGCTCGGTGCGCCGCAGATCCTGGACGGGCTGGTCTTGGAGATCCGGGGGTTCGGAAGGTGAGGGGGACAGCGGATCACGGCGAGCGGAGGAGGGACCATGGGACGTGAGGCCGTGACCACGCTCGTTCTGGGGCGCGCGAAATACCACGGGAAGGCGCTGCTCGAGACGGAGGAGGTGCTCTTTCGGGGCGCGTCCGCGCTGCCGGGCGCGGAGAGGGCGTCGTTTGCGTTCCGCGTGGGCGACATGGAGGACCTCTGCGTGCGCGCGGGCAAGCTCCGCTTCACGGACCGGAAGACGGGCAAGAGGGCGTCGATCGCGCTGGGGGAACAGGCCGAGGCGTGGAGAGAGAGGCTCACGAGCCCGCCGAGCCTCCTCGCGAAGCTGGGGGTGGCGAAGGTGCCGTCCCCGAAGGTGCTCGTCGTCGGCAGGCCCGAGGAGGGCTTCGAGGAGGACCTCCGCAAGGCGGGCGCGATCACGCCGCGCTCGGGACCGGTGGACTTCGTGTTCGCGTTCGCCCGGACGCCCGGGGAGTGCGAAGCGGGGCTCGGTGCGCGCGCGCGGCTCGCGCCGGCGGCGGGTCTGTGGATCGTGTACCCGAAGGGGAAGAAGGAGCTCGCGGAGCGCGACGTCCTCGCGGCCGGGCGCGCGGCGGGGCTCACGGACAACAAGGTGGCCCGATTCTCGGAGACGCACACCGCGCTGAGGTTCGTGATCCCGAAGCGGGAGCGGCCCGGGTAGCCGTGCTACAACGCCCCTCATGCGGCGCCCACCCCTCGCCTACTGGGACTACATCAAGGTCGAGGAGCTCCTCTCCCTCCAGTCGGGCATCGCCCCGTCCGAGGCCGACCTCTCGAACGACGAGGTCATGTTCATCACCATCCACCAGATCGACGAGCTCTGGTTCAAGCTCATGCTCCGCGAGCTCGTCGTCGTTCGCAACCTCTTCTCCGCGCCCGTCGTGCCGGAGCAGTCCCTCGCGTCCGCGGTCCGCGGGCTCCGCCGCATCGAGGCGTTGCTCGCGCACACGACGGCGCACTTCTCCCTCATGGAGACCATGACGACGCGCGATTACCTCGCGTTCCGCGACAAGCTCACCCCCGCGTCGGGCTTCCAGTCGGCGGGCCTCCGCGAGATCGAGATCCTCCTCGGGCTCGACGAGGCCGAGCGCATCCCGCTCGGGCACGAGGGGAGCTACCTCACCGCGCTCCGCAACCCGGACGGCACGGCGTCGATCGCTTCGACGCGCGTCGAGGCGCGCCTGGCGGACCGGCCCACCGTGCGCGAGGCCATCCACGAGTGGTTGTATCGTACACCCATCGACGGCTCCGCACCGGACGCGCCCGGCGACGCCGACCGGGTCTCTGCGTTCCTCGAGAAGTACTGCGCGGTGCACCGCGCCACGACCGTGCGCGCGCGCGAGCACGGGCGGACGGAGGCGCTCACGGCAGCGGACGAAGAGCGACTCCAGACGCGGTACGAGCGCGAGGCGACGTCGGCGCGCGCGTTCCTCTTCGCCGAGGAGCTCCCCGAGGCGGACCGGCCGCGCGCCTCCCGCATCCGCGCCGCGCTTGTGTTCATCGAGAGCTACCGCGAGCTCCCGCTGCTCGCGTGGCCGCGGGAGGTCATCGACGGGCTGGTTGCGCTCGAGCAGGCGTTCGTGGTGTTCCGGCAACGCCACGCGCGGATGGTGGAGCGCATCATCGGCCGGCGCACCGGGACCGGGGGCTCGGCTGGCGTGGAATACCTCGACCAGACGGCGCTGAAGTACCGGATCTTCCGCGAGGTGTGGGCCGTGCGCACGATCCTCGTGGACAAGGCGATGCTGCCGCCGCTCGACGACCCAGGGGTGTACGGATTCGCCACGGGTTGAGAGAGGACCGAGGGGCTCCCGCGCTCCCCTGGACGCTCCGCCCGCTACAGCGCCCGCTCGAGCGCCGACGAGATCGTCCGCAGCACGGTGATGCGCGCGAGGTGCTTGTCGTTGGCCTCCACCAACGTCCACGGCGCGATATCGGTGCTCGTCTGGTCGATCATGTCGCAGGCGGCGTGCTCGTAGGCGCCCCACTTTTCTCGGTTGCGCCAGTCGTCGGCGGTGATCTTGAAGCGCTTGAACCGCGTCTTCTCGCGGTCCTTGAAGCGGCGTAGCTGCTCGTCCTGCGTGATCGCGAGCCAGAGCTTGACCACCACGATCCCGTGCGCGACGAGCTGCTCCTCGAAGTCGTTGATCTCGGAGTACGCGCGCCCCCACGCGTGCCGGTCGCAGAAGCCCTCCACCCGCTCGACGAGCACGCGCCCGTACCATGAGCGGTCGAAGACGGTGAACATGTTCCGCGGCGGGACGTGCCGCCAGAAGCGCCACAGGTAGGGCTGCGCGCGCTCCTCCTCCGTCGGCGCGGCGACCGGGATCACCTGGTACTGCCGCGCGTCGAGCGCCCCGGTGATGCGTCGGATGGCACCGCCCTTGCCGGCTGCGTCGTTCCCCTCGAAGACCACGACCACCGCGTGCCGCTTCATCGCCGGGGTGCGCGAGAGCTTGTTGAGCCTCGCTTGCTCCTTCTCAAGGAGGCCGCCGAACTTCTCCTTCGAGAGGCGCTTCTCGAACTTCAGCGCGCGGAGCATGTGGAGCTCGTCGACGGATGTGGCCTCGGGTCCGGGCGCCGCGGGCCTGGACTTCTGCGTCGCCTTCGTGTCCTCCAGGCGGCGGTGGAGCGCGTCGAGGAGGGTCTGGCCGACGGTGAGACTCCGGAAGTTGCTGTCGGTCCCCTCGACGACGGTCCACGGCGCGTCGCCCTGGCTCGTGAGGCGGAGGACGCGCTCGCTCACCTTGCGATAGGCGTCGTACTTCGCGAAGTTCCTCCAGTCGGTCTTCGTGACCCGCCAACGTGTGAGGCGGTCACGCTCGAGCGCGCGGAGGCGCCGCCGCTGGGCCTCCTTGCTCAGATGGAACCAGAACTTGAGCAGAAGCGCCCCCTCCTGCGTGAGCATGCGCTCGAAGCGCACGATCTCCTCGATGTCCTGGTCGAGCTCGGACGACGACATCTTCTTCGCGACGCGCTCGACGATCGGGAAGGTGTACCAGGACCCGAACAGGACGCCGATCCTTCCCTTCGGCGGCAGGGCGCGCCAGAAGCGCCACATGTGCGGCCGAGCTCGCTCGTCCTCGGTGGAGCCGCCGAAGGCGACGCTCCGGATGTGGCGCGGATCCATCCACTCCGCGAGGAGGTTGACCGTCTCTCCCTTGCCCGCGCCGTCCACGCCGTTGATGAGGACCACGACGGGGAACCGCGCGGCCTCGAGGACGGCGTACTGGGCGTCGAGGAGGTCGGCGCGCAGCTTGGCCGCGCGCTTCTTGTAGCTGGCGTCGTCGATCTTGTGGCCCAGCTCCGCGGATTCGAACATCGCGCGAGTATAGCGGACCCCGACGCGACGGGGGAACAGAGTCGCGGCCTGTCCCCCCGCCGCCGGCTGGGGTAGCCTCGGCGGATGCGTAGCGCGCTCCGCGTGTTCCTCGCGGTCGTGCTCGTGACGAGCCTCCTCGCGCTCGGCTTCGCGGCCGGGCTCGCGATGAGCCCGCGCCGGCAGCAGAGCGGGACGACGCTCGTCATCACCGATCTCACCTCCGGGGCCGCGCGGGCCACGATCGTGCCGAACGGCTCCTCGGGCCTCGTCGCGGTGAGGCCCGGCGTGGCCTGCCTCGTGCAAACGTTCCGGGACGTGGTCGATGTGCGTTGCCAGCACGGAGATCAGTGGTCGACCGTGGTCGTGCGCTGCGAGCCCTTCGAGATCGGCGGCTACTCGCGACGCTACGGCATGACCTTCGGCGCCGCGAACGGATCGAGCATGACCGAGGTCGAGCTCGTGTGCGCCTACTGAGGGGACGGGTGTTCCCGGGGAACGCCGGGGGAAGGCCAGCCCTCGAGAGGGTATACTCGGGGGGATGCCGTTCTCCCACCACACGCCCAAGGTCGCGCTCGTCCTGGCCGGGGGCGCGGCCCGCGGCGCGTACGAGGTGGGCGTCGTGCAGCACATCCTGGAGGAGGTGTCGAAGGATCTCGGGCGCCCGATCCCGCTCGACATCCTCTGCGGGACCTCCATCGGCGCGATCAACGCGTGTGCGCTCGCCGCGTTCGCCGACGAGCCGCGCGAACGGGCCCGGCGCCTCGCGGACATCTGGACCGATCTGCGCGTCGAGGCCATGGTCCAGCCCGACCTCAAAGGGATGCTGTCGATCGGCAAGCGCTGGCTCCGGGGGAGTCGCGAGGGCGACGTGATCGCCAAGGGGGAGGGTGGGCTCGTGCACCCGCAGGGGCTCGAGCGGCTGGTCGAGGCCAAGATCCCGTTCGACGCGATCGACGGCCACATGCAGAAGGGTCTGCTCTCCGCCCTGACCGTCTCGACGACCCACATCGCGACCGGGCGTACGATCGTCTTCGTGCACCGGCGCGAGGGCGGGCTCCCGCCGTGGAGCCAGGATCCGACGATCACGCCTCGCGCAGCCCGCATCACGGCCCACCACGCGTTTGCCTCGGCGGCCATCCCGATCATGTTCCGGGCGGTCCACCTCGACGGCGAGTTCCACTGCGACGGCGGCCTCCGCCAGAACGTCCCCCTCTCACCGGCCCGCCGCCTCGGCGCGCGAGCGGTCATCGTGATCAACCCGCGCCACATCGACACCAAGGTCGACGACAGCGGGAAAGGCTCCGCCGAGAACGTCGTACCCGGGCCGCTCTTCCTGCTCGGCAAGACGCTGAACGCGCTCTTGCTCGATCGCATCGACACCGACCTGGCGCGCCTCCGCAGCATCAACGACATCCTCGAGGCGGGGACGCGCAGGTACGGACCGGGGTTCGTCGACGAGATCAACGAGGTCCTCGGGCACCCGAGGGGCCGCGGCATGCGACCCATGCGCTCGCTCCTCATCCGCACCTCGCAGGACGTCGGCAAGCTCGCCGCCGCGTTCGTGAGATCGCCCACGTTCGCGCGGCGCGTCGGTGGCGGCGCCGGGCGGCTCATGCGGCGCCTCGCCGATCGCGAGCCAGACGACGAGTCCGATCTGCTCTCGTACCTCCTCTTCGACGGCGAGTTCGCGCGCGAACTCATCGAGCTCGGCAAGAGCGACGCCCGCGCCCGGCACGCGGAGTTCTGCGCTTTCTTCGAGGCGACGAAAATTACACCTCCTTGACGGAGGGGGACCCCGTGCAAGACTAGGCTCCTCGCCCCCGAGGAGATCTCGTGCGTCGAAAACTTCTCTCCCGTGTCTCGCTCGTGGCGTGCGGCGCCCTCGTCGTCGCGTGCACCGCCCCTTCCCAGGACGACGCCGGCGAGCGCACCGACCGCATCTCCGACGCCATCATCGGCGGGACGTACGACACGACACACGAGGCGGTGGTGGCCGTCGCGCAGACGCAGGGTCTCTGCAGCGGCACGCTCGTGAAGGTCGACCCCGCCACCGGCGCGGGCTGGGTCCTCACCGCGGCGCACTGCGTGGCGACTCCGCCCCAGGTCGTGCTGCAGGGGCCCGACTACGAGGACAAGCCACTCTATTACAAGGTCGTCGGCTACGCCGCGCATCCGGGCTACACCGGCGCGGTCGACTCCTCGTACGACTTCGCCGTGGTCCGCGTCATCGGCACGGACGCGACGACGCCGACCATCCCCGCGCTCGCGTCCGCGCAGGACAACCTCTCCGCGGGCAAGTCGGTCACGAGCGTCGGGTACGGCAAGACGCAGACGGCGGACACCCCGAAGAACAGCCGCCGCAAGCGGATCACCCTGAACGTCGGGCAGGTCAGCACGAACAAGCTGTCCTTCGGGTTCGCGGGGGGGGGCACGTGTCAGGGCGACAGCGGCGGGCCGGTCCTCTACGTCGTCGGGGGAAAGGAGTACGTCGCGGGCGTCCACTCGTACGTCGTCGGGGACTGCACGCAGGGTTCCGTCAGTGGGCGCATCGCGCCGTCCAGCGCGTGGCTCCAGGGCGAGCTCGCGAAGACGCCGACGGGCGACGCGTGTGGCCTCTGTCGGGACAAGGTCTTCTACGGCAAGAACGCGTGCGCGCTCGATCAGGCCGCGTGCCTCGCCGGCACGGCGTGCAAGGGTTTCGTCGACTGCCTCAAGAACTGCTCCACGCCCGGCGCGTGCCAGGCGGAGTGCGAGAAGCGCTTCCCGCTGGGCGTCGGCCCCCAGGTCGCGCTCGAGACGTGCGAGTGCCGCGCGGGGTGCGCGGCCACGTGCGGCCCCGCGATCTGCGGCGGCGCCGCGAAGTGCGGATACCGACTGAAGGCCGGTGACTGCCAGGCGTGCCTCGAGTCGTCGTGCTGCGGTGAGGTCGGCGCGGCCGCGAAGGACGGCCTCGGGTACCAGTGCCTCCAGAGCGGCGGCACCTACGCGGGGTGCGGCGCCAACGAGCCCTACCAGAAGCTCGCGGTGTGCCGGAAGAAGTGCTCGGCCTGCACGGGCGTCATCCCGGAGCCCACGGTCGATCCGGAGGCCCCCGTCGATCCCGCCGCGGAGCCCGCTCCACCCGCGGCCCCCGAAAAGCAGAGCGTGACCACGACCCGCTCGGGGTGCAGCGCGGCCGCGGGCGCGATGCCCATGGCGTGGTGGCCCGTCCTCGCGGCCCTGGGCGTCGCCCTCCTCGCTCGACGTCGGCTCTCCCGGTCACGCTGACGCGGACGCGCCGGCCGCGCGTCGTCGGCTCAGTACCCGCAGCTCCCGCTCGCGAGCTTGTCGAGCTCGTAGAGATCGTGCACGCGATCGAGGAGGGCACGCTCCTCCGTGGCGGTGAGCGTGTCCTTGTGGATGAGCACCTCGGCGCGCGCAGCCTCGAGCTCCTCGACGCACGTGACGCGCTGATCGTTGAAGTTCCGCTCGTGCGCGCGACGGAGGACGTGACGGGTCTCGTGGCCGAGCGTCTCGAGCGTGAGCTCCTGGCTCATGTTGGATGCGATGTACACGTGATCGTCCCACTGGTACCCGTACACCTGCGTGTGCACCGAGCGCATCCCGCGCGTCTCGCCGGCGCGGAGGCGGCGCCGCTGCTCGTCCGGCGTCGCGCCGAACGCCGACAGATCCACGTCCTTCCTGAAGTGTTCGAAGTGGTCGGACGTCATGGCGCAGAAGGGGAGCACCTTCACGCGGCCTGCGTCGAGCTCGCCCCGTACCTCCGCGCCGAACCGGGTCGGCGATCGCTCGAGCGCGGCCCGCGCCTTCGAGACCTTCGCGCGGAGCGGCGCGCCGAAGTCGCGCTCGCACCGCTGCGCGAGGACGAGCTCCTCGTCGCTCGAGCCCATGGCGGCTTCCCCAGCGCCGCTGCACGCGGTCACGCACGAGGCAAGCGAGGCCAGGAGCAGCAGGGTCACGGTGCGCACGCCGCCCGTCATGCAATGTGTAGTCCAATGTCGGATGCTCGATATCGTCGAGAAAATCGGCGGATGGCTGGATCGGCGCTGCACCATCGTGTGGGTCACCTGGCTACAGCACGCCACCGATCTGCGCAGCGCTTGCGCTCCGAGAGCGACCGCGGCATCGATGGATGTTAGCTGTCGAGCATGCGCCTCTCAACACCCCTCCCCGTCGCCCTGCTCGCCCTTGTCCTCGGTCCCCTCGCCAGCGGATGTACCGCGGCTGAAGTCGCGGACGACGAGACATCCGAAGACAACCTCTCCGCGGAGCAGATCGACACCAAGCGCACCGAGGCGATACGCAAGGTGGTCGTCGTCGACGTGGAGGTGTCGCAGGTCAAGTTCGTGCGGCGCGAGAAGTCGCCGGTGAAGTCGCCCAGCTCCGGGTACCGCAGCCCTGCGGGTCCGTCGCTGTACGGCGTCGACTGGTTCCAGAAGTGGCCGGGTGGCGTGAGCGCCGATCACAACTGGGACAACGGGACCGAGATCGGCAAGCGCTGCATGTGGGCGGCGACGCTCCGCTTCGAGGCGATCATGAAGGAGCCGCCCGCGGAGCTCAAGGCGTTCCTCTCCGAGTACGGCCGGTGGAGCGGGAGCTTCTACAACTGGGTCGACGACTACTCCAAGCCCGAGTCGTTCGGCAACGCATCGTCCGCGTCCCTCTGGGCGTGGCGAACCGGTCTCTCGAAGTGGATCACGGGCGCCGCGAAGGACGGGACGTGCTTCCTTCCAACGAAGAAGATGGTGGTCGAGTACGTGAAGGCCTGCAAGACGCACCAGGCCTCCAACAACGGCGAGATGGAGGGGTGTCGCCGCTGACCTGATCGTTTTTCGCGCAACGGCGCGGCGCGGGATCCGACCGGGCGGGCATGAAAGCCCACCGCTCCCCCGTCGCGCTCGTCACCGCCCTCGTCACCGTCCTCGCCGTGCTCCCGGCCTCCTCGGGCTGCCAGGCCGAGGAGCCCGCCCCCGCGGGTTTCCCGGAAGATCCGCTCGAGAAGGACCTCGAGCAACACTACGGCGCCCCGTTCGCCGCGTCACGTAGCCCCTCGGGTCGCGTCGAGTTCGCGCTGCCCCTCTCGCCCACGCGATCGGTCGCGAGCTCCGACGAGGGCACCGCAGCCGCGCTGGTCGATCTCCTCGCGGTGCACGGCGCCGCGATGGGGATCTCGCGCGCGCTCGACCGCACCGGGCCTCCGCGGGTCGAGCCGGGTCTCGACGGGATGCGCACCGTCCATGTGGAACAGCACCTCCTCGGCTCGGGCGTCCCCGTCCTCGGCAAGGGAGCGCGCATGACCCTCGACGCCGAGGGGCGCATCGTCCACGTCGCGTCCAGCGTCGACGACGCGTTCGACGCCGTCGGTCCGTCGCCGAGACTCTCCCCGGAGGAGGCCAAGAGGGCGGTGCTCGCGAGGGTCGGAGAGCACGTCGCTCCGCCCCCGACCGAGGCCGAGCTCGCACACGAGCCCGCGCTCGTCGCCACGACGGATCCGTCCGGCGCCCCGGCGCTCGCGTACGTCGCGCTGTTGCGCCCGACCGACGACCGGCCCGCGTCGTGGATCGCCACCGTGAGCGCCGAGGATGGCTCGCTCTTCTCGATCGCCGGCGGCGAGCTGCGCCTCGACGCGGAGCGCGTGGATGCGCTGTCGATCGGGAACTACCTCCCGTTCCCGGAGGGGTATCGCGGGCTCACGCTCCCGATCGACGTCGCCACGCGTCTGAAGGGCACGCCCGACGAGATGTCCTACCTCCTCCGCGAGCGGACCGGAGCGTCGAGCGAGGTCCGCACGCTCGCCGACGACGGTCCGGGCGAGCTGCCGGGCCTGCGGAGGACGCGCGAGGTTGGTAGTCGCAGCAAGTCCGAGTGGGACGATCGCAGGATCTCGGGCGTCCTGCTCCCGGGCCCCGGCGCGGGCGTCGACGCGCACTACAACGCGAGCTTCATGGACGCCTTCTTCCGTCGCTACGCGAACAGGCCACCGCTCGACGGGCCGATCGTGAGCATCGTCCATCGTCCCGACCTCCCCGAGGACGCGAGCTACGATCCGTACGCCGACGTGATGAAGTACGGGGACGGCGGCTCGCTCACGTTCCCTACGTCCATCGCGCTCGACGTCGTCGGCCACGAGCTCACGCACGGGTACGTGATCCGCGCGCTCCTCGCGGGCGCCGCGCGCACGCCGCAGCGGATCGCCTCCCTCCTCCAGCCGATACAGGTGGGCGAGGCCGGCGGCTTGAACGAGGCGGTGTCCGACGCCATCGGTATGTCGGCGAAGCTGGCGCGGTACCCGAGCCGGCGCCGCGACGTCATCGGAGAGGTGCTGCTCAGGAGCCACACGGGGGTGCGAAGCATGGTCCACCCCTCGAGCCGGAAGACCCCGGGGGGCGATCGGGTCAAGGACCACACGAGCCGTTCGCTCACGCGAGACGTTCGCATGCTCGGCGGCATGCGCAGGGTGCTCTGCGAGTCGATCCCTCTCCCCACCAACGACTGGGGTTGCGTCCACGCGAACGCTGGAATCGGCGACAACGCGTGGTACCTGATGTCGTTCGGCGGCATCAACGACAGGTCCCGCGTCCGCGTCTCGCGCGGGCTCGGCTGGGAGGGGGCCATCCGGCTGTGGCTGGACGCCGTCCCCAGCATCGGGCCCACGACTCCCTACCGGACGTTCGCGCTCGCGCAGGTCGCCTTCGCGAGGAGCCGCGCGATCGACGTCTCGGCCGTGGCGTGCGCATGGGTCGCCGTCGGCGTGCTCACGAACGCCGACGCCGCACGCTACGGCGGCGTCACCTGCCAGACCGGCGGGCGGATCGACTGCGCGGGGCTCGCGGACGGCTGGTACTGCGAGGAGAACGAGCCCACGCCCGCGGGGGCCGAGCCCGTGTACGCGGGTACGCTGTGCGCAGGTGGAAAGCGAGCTCCGCGCGGGCACCTTCAATGTCCGACCGGCTTCGCGTGCGCGAGGGTGAGCGACCAGACGGGCGACCGCCTGAACAACCGTGCGACGATGAGCGAGACGACGGGGATGTTCGTCTGCAAGGACCTGCTCGAGTGACGGGCTACTTCCCGTCTCGCCCGAATCCCAGCTCGTCGAGGTAGATCGCAGGGAGCTGGGAGCGGCTGCGCGCGACCTGGCTGCGCGCGAGGAGGAGGACGCCCACGAGCATCGCCCAGGCGCGGGCGAGGAGCCCGGGCCTCGACTCGGGCACGAAGCCCAGGCGGCGGCCCTGGGCGTACACGCGCGATCGGACGTGCGCCAGGAAGCCCTCCACGTGCGACAGCACGGGGTGGTCCGCGGCGCGCGAGCGGAACGCCCGGACGAGCGCGGGCAGCGCGGCCATCTGGATCTCCAGGAGCCCGTAGAACGGTACGCGCAGCCAGGGCCGCTCGGCGAGGAGGCGCACCGTCTCCTTCTCGCCCCAGGCGACGTGCTCCATCTCCTCGCGGCACACCACGCGGAGCTTCTTCTTGACCGCGGGGATGCGAGGGTCGGCGTCCGGCAGCGTCTGGAGCAGGAGGTCCTTGAAGATGTCGAGCACCATCCCCTCTCCGATGGCGTGTTCCATCAGCACCTTGAGCGGGTAGTAGTCGTTGTGGGCGGAGAGCGCGCGGATCACCCAGTGCGCGCGGTCCGGCTTCATGTCCAGGCTGCGGAACACGTCGGCGAAGAGCTCGAGGTGCGCGAGCTCCTGCTTCGCCTGCCGCACGTAGAATCTCGCGGCCTCCAGGGACCTCGCCGCGTAGAGCGAGCGCCCGCAGTACACGCCCGTCGCCTCGCCGTAGAGCGCCTGGGACAGGATGAAGCGCACCACCTCGCGGTCGTCGGGATCCTGCAGATCGAACGTGGCGCCGCCGAAGTCGTACCCGGGCTCCTCCAGATCGGGCAGTCGCGTCGCTTCCTCCACGGGCGCGAGCATAGCACCCGCCGTCCGGGGATCCGTCCCCCCCTCGTCGTCCTCCCCCTCGACAGCGGCCGATCGCGGGGTACCATCGGAGCGCATCATGCGCGTGCGCAAGCGGCCGTTCGATCTCGCGGGGCTCTTCGTGCGGTCCCCGCTCCTCCTGGGCGGTTGGCTGTGTGCGGGTTGCGACGGAGGGACCGTGCCCCTCTCGGTCGAGGTGCGGGAGGCCGCCGGGTCTGGCAACGCGGACAAGGTCGAGGTGTTCGTGAAGTCGGCGCCGGGTGTCGACCTCACCGTGGATGGCAGGACGGAGAACACGGGGACGCTGCCGAACCGATCCTTCCTGGTGCCGAAGAGCAGGCTGAAGCTCGGAGCCAACACCCTCACGGTGGGTGCGACGCGGTCGAGCCTCGGATCGCGGAGCACGGCCACGGCGAGCGCGAAGATCGACCTGTCGCCGAGGAACGTGCTCCACGTGAAGGGCGATGACGGGGCACCGCACGAGGCGTCGTTCCTGTGCCCGGGCGCCATGTGCGCGGCGCCTTCCATCGCGTTCGCGAAGTCCGGGAAGATGCAGCTCTCCGTGGTGAGCGACGTCAGCGCGAAGCTCACGCTCGAGGGCAAGTCCGTGGCGCTGGCGGCCGGCGTGAAGACCCCCGTGGACGTGGATCTCGTGGCCAAGCTGGGCCAGACGCCGGTCACGCGCAACGAGGACGCGGCGTTCCCCGCGACGCTGGAGGCGGACGGTGCCACCCTCACCGAGCCGTTGATCCTGCGCGGCCCCGGGATGAACGAGCTCGCGGCGCGCGAGCTCGCGAAGGCGGCGAGCGGGCCGGTTCGCTTCCCGGGTGAGCCCGAGCCCGCGCCGGCGAAGCCGCCGGAAGCGATGGTGGTCACCGGGGCACCGAGCGGTCCGCTGATCGTCATCGGTGGCGCGAAGACGTTCGCCGACGTGGACCTCGTCGGTGTGGGGACAGCATCGGAGCGTCGGTTCCCTTGCCCGAGCGGCGCCGTACTGGTCTACGTCGATCTCGACGTGAAGGTCGTCAACCGTCGCACGGGCGCGGTCGTCGGCCAGAGGACCCTCTCCGCGGATCGAACGACCTGCCCGCCCACGCCGACCGCGCAGCCGCTGAAGAGCGCCGTCCGCGAGGACGACACCCGGAAGGTGATGACCGAGGCGTTCCTGAAGCGGTGAGCGCCGACCGCCCCTCGCGACGCCGGCGCGAGCGCGAGGGACCTCTCCTCGGGTCCGCGTCGCTCGAGCCCGCCGTGCGCCGCGCGCGGGACCGGGCTCAACGCCGGATGAACGCCGGGCGCGCCTTGAACGCGAGCGCGGCAGACACCAGCGAGCACTTCCCGATGTTCGGATCGTATCCCATGTCCGCGTACAGGGTCCCCACCGCCTTGATCTGCGGGATGAGCGGCGCGACGCCCGCGCCGTTCTTCACGCCGTCGGCGACCTCCTCGATGGAGATGCCCCCGCCGAGGAGCCCCTCCGCGTTGCCGTCGTCGTCGAGCTTGAAGCGGATCAGGGCGTCACGGATGAAGATCGTGAAGCTCACGTCGAAGATCGCGATCGGGATGCGCAGCGGAAACGGGCCGATCGTGAACACGCCCTTCTCGAACTTGCCCCCCTTGCCGGGGCTGAGGAGCTGGCCTTCCTTCCGTGCGTCGTACGTCTGGTAGGCCTCGAGCGTCCCGTCCGTGCCGAGCGAGGGCTTGCCCTGCCCGAGCTTGACCTCGATGTCGACGCAGCGGTCGTCGACGGCGTGGTTCACGTTGAGGAGATCGAGCGCGATGGTGAGGCGACCGTCGTTGATCGCGCCCTGGATGATGCCGTCGATCGCGTTGCCGACCTGCTGCTCGACGAGAGGGATGACGCGCGCGAGCTGGTTGTCGACGCCGGGCGTGCCGTCGGGGCCTGTGAGATCGAGCTTGCCGCACGACAGCTCCTCGGGCGTGCGCGAGACCGAGTGGTCCAGGTCGAAACCGGGAGAGACGCCCACGGGGTTCTCGCGTGTGAAGGAGAGCGCGCTGATGACCCAGGTCTTGTTCGGCCCGGGCTCGCACGTCGGGTCGGGCGTCGCCGAGGACGACGAGGAGCACGAAGGGAGGGCGGCGAGGAGGATCGCGGAGGGAAGGAGAGCGCCTCTCATCTCACACCTCGATCGCCGACAGGCCGGTCGTGGCCTTCGCGTCCCCGACGCCGAAGGACTCCATCGTCATCCCCATCGCGCGCGCCAGCGAGAGGCCGATCTTGCTCGTGTTGTCGGGGCTCGGGGCGCGGTAGTGCTGGCCTGTCTTGAGCGCGCCATTGCACGAGCCCGCGAGCACGATGGGGAAGTCGTCCAGCGTGTGCTGGCGCCCGTAGTTGACGTCGCTCGTACAGAGGATCGCGCAGTGATCGAGCAGCGTGCCGTCCCCCTCCTTCACGGCATCGAACGCCGAGAGCAGGTACGCGAGCTCGGTCATGATCTGCCCCAGGATCTTGCCCACCTCGGGCTGCGCGCCCGGCTCGTCGTGCGTGAGCTGGTGGTGGCCGGCCGGCGCCCCCGCGAACAGCGTGTTGTTCACCGGGTGCGTGAACCAGAGGCTGAACACGCGCGTCTGATCGCAGGCGAGCGTCATGGCCAGGATGTCGACCATCGCGCGGGAGATCTCGCTCATCGGCGGCCGGCCCGCGTTCGCAGGGTAGTCGGGCTTGGGCGGCGTGGGGACGTTGCACGCGGCGAGGTTGGGCGGGGTCTCCTTCAGCTTCTGGATGCGGCGCTCGAGGGCGCGCACGCCGTCGAGGTGCTGCTCGAGCCGCTGCTTGTCGGTCGCGCCGAGGACGCCCTGCAGCGCCCTCGCGTCGGAGGTGACGGCGTCGAGGATGCTCTTGCGAACGTCGAGGGTCGGGTTCGCGATGGGCGTCGAGCCGGGCTTCACGAACTCGGGGCCGAACACGCGCGCGAAGAGGGCGGCGGGAGAGCTCTCGGCGGGGTTCTGGCTGTTGGGGCCGTTGCGCGAGATCCCCATCGCGCCGGGCTGTACGGCGGCCTCGATCGAACGGAAGCGCGAGTCGGCGCCGACCCCCTCGGCGATGACCTGGTCGAGGGTCGGGCGCGAGAACTCGCCGGGATCGCTCGCGAGCGGGGGGGCGCCGGACAGGAGCCCGATCGGTCCGGACCAGTGCGGGACGGCGTTCACGCCGGGGACCTTCATGTTGCTCACGACGGAGATCTTGGCCTGGTGCGGCTCCAGGATCTTCAGCGTCGGCGAGAGCGCGTACGACGTACCCGTCTGCGCGGGGACCCACTGGTCGGGGAGCACCCCGTTGCCCCAGAAGAAGATGCCGAACCGCTTGGGAAGGCCGTCGGGCGCGGCGGAGGCGCGCTTCTCGTGGCCGAAGATCTCCAGGAAGGGCAGGCCGATCGTGACGGCCGCACCCGAGATGAGGCCGCGGAGCAGCGTTCGCCGGTGGATCTTGGTCTTCATGTCAGTGCGGAGCTCCCTTGGTGCGGAAGGCGGGGCTCGTTGCGATGGCCCGGAGGAGGGGCTTCAGGCGGTACCCGGCCGCGACGAAGCGCTCGTTCAGGGCCGTCAAGGTCGGCTCCTCGAGGGGCTGGGGTGTGGTGCCCGTGGCGAACTGGTACGCCCTCCGCGTGATGCACGGCGCGAAGCGGGGGTGGTCGTGGATGGCCTGCGCGAGCGTGAGGGGGCCGTCGAAGTCGACGCCGTCCAGCTTGCCCGTGGGGTCGATGACGACGCCGTTCTCCTTCGTCCGCTCGCGCCCGATGCCGTCGAAGTTCTCGAGGCCGAGCCCGATGGGATCGGTCATCGAGTGGCACCCCGCGCAGTCCGGGTTGGTGAAGTGGATCTTCACGCGCTCGCGCAGCGTCTTCGCGGTGTCCGTCGGCTCCGGGAGCGCGGTGTTGAGGTTCACCGGCGGCGGCGGGATCGTGACGCAGAGGAGCTTCTCGCGCACGAACTTCCCGCGGAGCGTGGCCGACGACGAGGTCGGGTGCGCGTAGAGCGCGAGGAACGACACCTGCCCGAGGAGCCCCCTCCGCTTGCCGTCCGCAGGCAGCTCGATCGGCGCGAACCCCGTCGCCGACGGCGCCATCACCTGGTACATCGAGGCGAGCTTCGGCGTCACGAACGTGCGCCGGGTGAGCATGACCTCCCGCACGTCGGCGTCCCGCTCGAAGACGAGATCCTCGAACACGCGCAGCGTCTCCTCGCGCGCCATCGGGCCGAGCTCCGCTGTGTACGTCGTGAAGAGCTTCGAGTCCTTCTGGATCAGGTCGAGCTCGCCCAGGCGGAGCCACTGCCGTACGAACGCGCGCAGCCCGTCCCGCGCCCTGGGGGACGCGAGCATGCGCGTCACCTCCGCGTCGAGGCCCTCGTAGCCGCCAAGCTTGCCGGTCCTCGCCGCGTCCAGGAGCGCGTCGTCCGGCGTGCTGTCCCACAGGAAGTACGAGAGGCGCGTCGCGAGCTCGAACCCCGTGTAGCGCTTCTGTCCAGCGTGCTCCGGATCGGGCTCACCCACGGAGGGCCGGTACAGGAACATCGGGGACTGGAGCATCCGCGAGATCCCGTACGCCAGGCCCTTCTCGAACGACGCGAGCGAGCGGCCGGTGAGGGTGATGATGTCGGTGAGGGCCTTCGTCTCCGCGTCGGTGAGCGGGCGGCGAAAGACCTTCGCGCCGACCAGCGACACGACGTCGCGCGCGCACGCGGCGTCGTCGAAGGCGGCGGGCCTGCACTTCAGGATGCGCCCGCGGAGCTTCTCGTCGTTGACGATCTGGTTCCCGATCGCGAGGCCCGCCATCTCGTACTGCTCGACGCCACGCGCCGAGACGGTGCTGTTCGTCGCGCCGACGGACTCGAACCCGTCGGTCGCCACGTCCGGCTCGATCGCGCTCGGGACCACCACCTCCGGGCCGAAGATGTCGCGGATCGACGCCGCGTACTGCGAGCGCGTGAGCCGTTGCGCGCCCGTGGGGGAGGCGAGCGCGCTGCCCACGGGGCCTGTTGGCACCGGCGCGGGCGCCGAGGACTCGTGGCTCTTGCACGCGGTGGAGGCGACGGACGCCACGAAGAGTGTCGTGGCGATCAGCGCGCGTGCGCCTCTGGGTGCTTGCCCGGACGACTTCATCATGGCCCTCCTGGCGGGCTCAACGTGCCCTTCTTCTTCAGCTTGATCTTGTCGGAGAGGGACGTGGCGCCGGTGGCGATCTTCATCACGGCGTCCCCGCCGTCTCCGAGCACGAACCGCCGGCCCCACGCGAGCGCCCACGTGTTCGTGAGCTTCCAGCCGAGCTTCTCGTCGAAGTTCGCGCAGCCCCCGAGCGCGAAGAGCTGATGGCACCCGCCCGTGAACTCGATCCAGGTGAGGTCCAGCGTCTGGACCTTGTCGAAGATCGGGCCGCCCGAGACGTCGTCGCTCCCGCTCATGAGGAGCACCGGCTTCTTCGGCGCGTCGTAGTCGGTGATGAACTCGGCGGCTCCGCCCGCCATCGGGATCGTCGCAACGACGCGCGGATCGGCGAGGCCCTTCACGAGGGCGGCGATGTCCTCCGGTCGGCACGCCGTGAAGTCGCCCGCGTTGCAGCGCGCCTGCAGCACGGCGCCGTCCACGGTCGCCCCCGATGAGATCCACACCGTGAACGCGCCGAAGCTGTGGCCCGAGAGGAGCACCCGCTTCGTGCGCAGCTTCCCCGCGAGGAGGTCGGGCGCCGTGAGCTTCTCGACCGCGTCGAGCGCGGCGCTCACGTCGGTCGAGCGGAGAACGGACATCGTGAGCGGCCGCTTCCCCTCCGGATCCCCGAGCGTGTTGCCGACGTGGTTGGGTGCAATATACACCCATCCGTGCGACACGAACCAGTGCGCCATGTCGCTCGAGGTGCCGCCGAACCCCGACGAGCCGTGCGAGTACACGTGGACCGGGTACCCCTTGGGGTCGATGGGCGCCGCGACGGAGGCGTTCTCGAGCACGTCCTTGTCGGCGAAGAGCTTCTTGTACCGCGGGTGCTCCCCGTCGGCGTCGAGCGTCGGGTAGAAGAGGTCGACCGGGATGGTGCGCGACGGCAGGCCTCCGGGCGGCGTGTAGGTCACGTCGAGGACGCGGTGGCCCACGTTGAACGGGCCGACGGCATCGACCGCCCACGTCAGGGGATCGCCGGTCGGGGTCGCGATCCTGGCCACGGAGGTCGACCCGCCATCCGCCGCCGACGCCTGGGCGGCCGAGGGCGCCGTGGACGACCCGCATCCCCCGAGCCCGAAAACGAGCCCGAGTCCGAGCCCCAGCAGGGGAATTCCGCGGAAATTCACGCCCATCTGTCCGACGAACTCTAGCCCGCCAGCCGGGACCCTGCAACGGCGGCCCCGTCGGCCTCGGCCTCCGATCCCCGCGAACGGGAAAATTGCACCCCGGCGGCAGAAGTGCCGTTTCCATGCGTACCACGTGAAAGAAACCAGCCGCCCTCCTCGATCCTCTGCCAGGAAGCGATACGCTGAACGCGAGCGTTGTCGTTTCGTTCCACCGCGCGACACCGATCCCATGAACCGCCTCTGCCTCCTCGCCGCCACGATCGCCTTCGTCCTCGCCCTCCCGGCCTGCGTCGCGACCGAGCCCGCCGCGCCCACGCGCGGGTACGTCGTCGCGGGCCCGCCCCCCTCTGCCGTGCAGGAGCACCCACCGGCGCCCCCATCCGCGGACGCCGTCTGGGTGGGTGGTTACTGGCACTGGACCGGCTCCCAGTACACGTGGATCATCGGTCACTGGGAGACGCCCCCTCCCGGCGCGGTGTGGGCTCGGCCGCGGTACTCGTCTCGCGAGGGCGCGCACTACTACCAGCCAGGCCAGTGGCAGCGGGGGGACGGCCCGCCCGATCCGCGCAGGCCGAGCGCGCACGCGGTCCGCTGACGATGGGCGGTCGGGTGCGATCGGGCGCGCGCGCGCTGCTCCTCGCCCCCGCCCTCGCGCTCCTGTTCGCCGGTCCGCCCGCGCGCGCGAGGAACACGTTCGTGCTGCACGAGCCCATCCCGCCGGATCCCCGCGAGGACATCGCCCTCTCGCTCTCCCTCGACGGCGACCTCCCTGCGGCGATCGACACGCGGAGCGGCACCGTGCCCGCGCCGGATCCGCGGCGTGCCATCCCGCCCGCCGGCGCCAAGCGCGACGCGGTGCCCGATCGGTCGGCGGCCCCCGACGCGACCTTCCAGCCCGACCGCGACACGCGGCGCCCCGACACGCTCCCCTACGACGAGCCGTTCACGCCCTCCACCGCGCCCTTCAAGCGCCTCAACGCGTACGACGCCGTGGACGCGGCGTACACGCTCTCGGTGCGCGACAAGGGGGTCCACATCCTCCCGGTTGCCGGGACGCGCCCCGGCGACGGAGAGGAGTCGTTCTACGGTGACATGGTCGTCGATCTCGCGGCCCTGAAGCCCGTACGGATCCCGTCGGTGGGCCCGGGTGCGCGCATCCTCCGGGCGCGCGCGGGCGTGGGCAGCGCCGACGTCACGGTGCGGTTCGTGAAGGACGGCGCCGACAACTGGTTCGTCATGGGCGAGCAGTCCTCGCGCGTCCGCGTCGTCATGGAGATCGCCATCCCGCGCGCCGCGTTCGGCGGAGACTTCGGCAGCCCCTCGTGGGCCGAGCTCGGCGTGTTGCCGGTCACGCTCCCCCCGAACGCGCTCCGCGCCGCGGAGCAGGTGAAGACGCAGATCGGCGTGTCGCGCCGGGATCCGCCGCGCGAGGCCGTCGCGAAGCTGGTCGCCTACTTCCGCGGCTTCGCCGACGCCGACGAGGGGCCGCCGCCGAGCCGCGACATCTACCTCGATCTCGCGCTCTCGAAGAAGGGAGTGTGCCGGCACCGGTCGTTCGCCTTCTTCGTCACGGCGATGTCGCTCGGCATCCCCACGCGCGTGATCACGAACGAGGCGCACGCATGGGTCGAGGTCTTCGACGGGCACGCGTGGCGGCGCATCGACCTGGGCGGCGCAGGGCGAACGCTGCGCGACGCGGAGTCGACGAACACGCCGTACCAGCCGCCCGCGGATCCGTTCCGGTGGCCGTCGGGCTCGACGCGCGGATCCGAGATGGCCGACCGCACCCGCCAGGAGCAGCGCGAGAAGGCGGGGGACACGGCGAACGGCAGCGGCGGGCTGGCGTCGCCGTCGGCGGTGGCGTCCGCCGGTCCGACCTCCTCCGGCGGGGTCATGTCGTCGGGCGGCCCGAACGCCTCGCCCGAAGGGAGGGGCGACAGACCCTCTCCACGCGGTCCACAGCGGGACGCCGACGACGGACAGGCCGACGATCGCCCGCGCGCGAAGCTCACGGTCGTCCTCGTCGACGGACAGGTCCGCCGCGGCATGCCGCTGCACGTGAAGGGCGAGGTCACCGCCGAGCGCGAGCCCTGTGCGCACGTGATGGTCGACATCGCGCTTCGCCCTGGAAGGGGTAGCGAGGTCTCCGTCGGCGCGCTTGCCACCGACGACAAGGGCGCGTACGAGGGGTCGATCGTGCTTCCCTCGTCCATGACGCTCGGCGCGTACGAGATCGTCGCGCGCACCCGCGGCGATACGCGGTGCGGTGCGGGGGTCTCGCCATGAGCGCCTCGTTCGTCCCGTTCCTCTACGAGCTCCGCGCGCGCAAGATCAAGGTGGGCGCGCAGGAGGCGATCGCGCTCGCGACGGCGCTCGGCACAGGCCTCCACGAGAGCTCGCTCACGGGGTTCTACCACGTGGCGCGCGCGCTCTGCGTCCACAAGGAGAGCGATCTGGACGCCTTCGACGAGGCGTTTTCAGCCCACTTCCGCGGCATCGAGCGTGTGAAGCTCGAGATGCTCGACGAGCTCGCCGAGTGGCTGGACGATCCCAGGAACCAGCTCGAGCTCTCCCCCGAGGATCGCGCCGCGCTCGAGTCGCTCGACATGGAGGAGCTTCGGCGCCTGTTCGAGGAGCGCATGCGCGAGCAGAAGGAGCGCCACGACGGGGGCAACCGCTGGATCGGCACGGGCGGGACGAGCCCGTTCGGCCAGCGCGGCGTCCACCCGAGCGGCCTCCGCGTGGGCGCCAGGGGCGGTGGCCGTAGCGCGATGGGGATCGCGGACGCTCGCCGTTACCGGCCGTATCGATCCGACGTCGTGCTCGACGTGCGGCAGATCGAGGTCGCCCTCCGCAAGCTCCGCAAGTTCCAGCGCGAGGGCGCCGAGGAGGAGCTCGATCTCGACGCGACGATCGAGAAGACCGGGAAGAACGCGGGCGAGCTCGAGATCGTGATGCGGCCGCCGCGCCGGTCGAACGTGAAGGTGCTGCTCCTCATGGACGTGGGCGGCTCGATGGACCCGCACGCGCACCTCGTGTCACGCTTGTTCTCGGCCGCGAAGAAGGCGTCGAACATCCGCACGCTGAAGACGTATTACTTCCACAACTGCATCTACGGGCGCCTCTACGAGTCCGAGCGCTTCCAGGAGGCTACCCCCGTGCACGAGGTCCTCGACGCGTGCACGCCCGAGTTCAAGCTCGTCGTCGTCGGCGACGCCGCCATGCACCCCGCGGAGCTCCTCGGCGCGGGCGACTGGGAGTACTACGCGAGCGGCGCAGCCGGGACGCGCGAGGCGTCGACGGGCCTCGCGTGGCTCACGACGATCCACGACCGGTTCACCAAGTCGGCGTGGCTCAACCCGGATCCACCCTCGTACTGGCGAGGCGGCACCTGCGAGGCCATCGGCAAGGTGTACCCGATGTTCCACATGACGCTCGACGGCCTCGGCGAGGCGGTGCAGCACCTGTCGCGTGGCGACGCGCGACGGCGCCACGCCTAGCGCCAATGCCGATGGGTTAGGCGCGATCCAGCGCAAGAGAAGGGGTGCCCCCACTCGACGCGCTGCGCGCGTCGGTCTCCCCCAAATCGCGCGCTACGCGCGCTCAGGGGGAGACGAAGAGGTTCCGGGAGCCCCGACCTCACCCTCCCGGCCTCCCTCGAGCGGGCCGAACGGGATGCGAGGCGCACGACGATCCTCGCGCGCCGTGGCGTCCGCGTTGTTCGCCTCGAGAACGCACGACTGAACCGGGAGACCCTGCGAGAGGCGATTCTCCCGTTCACGTGCCCCCTCTCCCCT
>SXNL01000327.1 GCA_005777185.1 Myxococcales bacterium | reverse complement strand
TCGTCGCTTCAAGGATCTCGCTGCCACGCCGGAGCCGCTCATGCGGTCCGAGGACCCGGCGTTCATGGTGGTCGCGGACGAGGGCGCGCTCGCGGCGTGGATGGATGGCGACGCCCTCGACGGAGCCGTCGATCCGACCCGGGCCCTGATCCTCGACGGTGCGAGCCCTCGACCGCCCATCGTGCAGCTCGCCGCCCTTGCCGGGAGGCTCTGCGTTCGCGAGGTGGGTCCGTTCCACGCCACGTTCCTGAAGTGCCTCGCGCTTCGCGCCGCTGCGCAGGGGGCGCGATCCATCGAGGCTGTCACCGCCGACCTCTCGACCGACAGGCAGCTGGGCCGGAAGGTGAGGTGGCACCTCGGCCGCATCGCGCTCTTGCTCTCCGAGGTGAAGGCGAAGGCCGAGCCGCGCTGGGCGGCCGCCACGCGGTTCGTCCGGGACGAGCAGTTTCGCGGTGCGCTGGGCAGGCTGAAGGCCGACAGCCCCGCGCTGCTCGCGCTCCTCGCCCCGCTCGCCCCTCCGTCGCCGTCCGAGCGCCGCATGCTGTCGAGGATCGCCAAGCTGCTCGACAGGGGCGCGCCGCTGCGACGGGTGGCGAGCATGGTCAACCCGGGCGGGCGCCTGTCCGGGGCCGCCGTCGTCGTGGACGAGCTCCTGCCGTCGCACTCCGCCACGCCCCGGTGGACCGAACGACCGGCCGAGGGCGCGAGGGATCTCGCCGAGCTCCTCGACACCTTCGGGACCTCACCCCCGCTCCGTGCGCGGATCGCGCGCTGGATCTTCCCCGAGGATCCGGCGCGCCTCGAGGCCCTCTTCGCGTTCCATGCGGGCGTCCTCCCCGATGTGTCGAAGGAGCACGAGCAGCTCGGGGCGCTGCAGGGGCTCGAGCGGACCTCGCAGCGCGTGGAGGGCATCCTCTCGGACCTCGAGACCTGCACCGGGAAGACCCGCGACTCGCTGCGCGGGCTCCGGCTCGGGGCCGTCACCGATCAGATCCGTGGTCACCGCGCCGCCATCGACCAGCTCGAGGCGCTCGGCGCGGAGGCGCGGGCCGAGGCCGTGGGGGGACGAGCGTGGGTGCGCTCGCTCGCGCTCTGGATCTGCGGCGTCTTCGCGGATCGCCTGCTCCAGGGGGTCGAGAAGGAGCAGAGCGAGATCTCCGAGTGGGAGACGCTCGCCGCCAGGGCGCGCGACGTGGGCGCCCATGCCACCGAGATCGAGCGAGACCTGCGCGCGGTCGGAGCCACCACGTGCGCGGACGCGCTGCGCGTCGGACGCGCGAGGATGGTGAATCACCTCGGGGGGCGGTCGTCGCTGGAGCAGGAGCTGGGCAAGCTGAGCGCGGGAGTCACCGAAGTCCAGTTGCTCGCGGCCGCGTTGCGCAGCTTCGCGGACGCCATGAAGGAGCGGGGCATCTCCCTCGCCGACGCGATCGCCGCTTACCTGCCCGACGAGGACGCCATCTCGTCCCACCAGAACACCCTGCGCCGCTGCTCGGACCTCCTCGACGAGATCGAGGGGCCGTGCCCGCCGCCGGGCAACCGCGATCTCCTGGCCTATGTGGAGCTCCTGCGGCGGCACGCCGAGGCGACCCGCAGGGAGCGCTTGCGAATGCGCCTCGAGGGCGCGCTCGACGTCACCCTCTCCGACGAGGTCCGGCTCGATGTGGAGGCGGTCTCGGCGATCGAGCGCGCCTGGCCGGACCTCCCCGCGGGGCTCCGCGACTTTCTTCGCGCCGAGATCGAGGCCCGTACCATCGAGACGTCGGACGACATCGAGCGCTGGATCGACCAGGCCCGACACAAGGCGGCCGTGGTCTCCGACTGGATGGCGAATGTATCACCGGCGATCCTCGAGCTGGACGAGCGCTCCCGCGATTGGACCCGGCGGCTGGACGTCACGACCCAGCAAGTCCGGGACGTCGACCGGGAGCGCTCACGCGTTCTGCGGCTCATCGCTGCATTGCCCGCGCTGCTGCGACCGTCCGCCGTCGAGACGCTCGTGCGCGATGGAG
Source organism: Myxococcales bacterium (assembly GCA_005777185.1). Classification (GTDB taxonomy): domain Bacteria; phylum Myxococcota_A; class Polyangia; order Polyangiales; family Polyangiaceae; genus SXNL01. Next base: position 3,961 of record SXNL01000327.1, on the reverse strand, counting down.
CCGCCGGCGACACGGAGACCGCCTACACCCGCGCGGGTGACGCCGTCGACCGGTTCTCCGCTGCGCTCGACGCCGCACTCGGCCAACTCCGGCAGGCCGGGATCGCCGAACCGCACGAGCTTCCCGTCGACACGGCGGCCGCGGCGATCGAGGCGGTGAGCCAGCGCGTTGCGGCCGCGATCCTGGAGCGGGATTCCGCGCTCGACCAGGTGCGCGAGATCGACGCGCTGGTCACGCGGTGGGGCGAGAGGCCGCCGGCGATCCCTGCCGAGCTGAACCTCCGGCAGGCCAAGGCGCTCCTCGCGCGCGAGACGGATCGCCTGCGTGTCCTCTTGCGTCGGAAACGCGAGACCCTCGCGACATGGCTCGCCGCGCTCGGCCTCCCGGAGGATCTCGTGCCGGCGGAAGCAGACGACGTGATCGAGTGGTCGGCACGCCTCGTGCGCGCCGAGGAGGAGCGCGCTCGACTGGAGCCCATCACGCGCGAGATGCAGCAGCTGGGGATCGCGTGTCCCGCGCTCGACCGAGCGGACTGGGCTGCCGTCCACGACGCGGTCACGGAACACGCCGGGCGCGCGCGAGAAGAGCGGCGCGGTCTCGCGCGCCGCTGGGACGAGGCGGCCGATCGGGCGCGCCGGCTCGGAGGGTCACCCAGCTCGAACGCCGTGGAAACCCTGACGGTGACGCTCGCACGAGCGGCCGTCCAGGATCTCGAGCGAGAGGTCGAGAGGCTGCGCGCGGCGCGCCTGAGCCAGTGCACGCCGGACGCGCGGGCGGCGTACGCGGCGATCGGTTCCGGCGATCCGACCTCCCTCGCCGGCCCCATCGCGGAGCTCGTCCGGCTCGGGTTGCTGCGGACCCTGGAGGACCCCCGATGAAGGGGCGCGGAGAGGACCGCACCGCCGCCTGGCTGAAGTCGCGCCTTCGCAAGGCCGAGATGGACGCGACGGTGGAGCTCCGGCTCGATCCGAAGCGATCCGCGGAGAGGAACAAGAGCCCCGATTTCATCGTCGAGATGGAGGTCCGGATGCCGCTCTTCGAAGGCCACACGGTCGTCGTCCGCGTTCCGATCATGGTCGAGGTCGAGGCCGGCGCCGGGTTCGATGGGGCGTTGCTCGACCTGGAGCGATTCGTCGAGCGGAGCGTCGACGGGAGCGGGCGCCAGGCGCCGAGCATCCAGCTCCCGTTCATCGCGGCGACGGAGCGAGCGGGGGGACGGTCGCTGGAGATCGTGCGGGCGCTGCCGGTGCGGTTCGAGGCGGTGGAGATCGCGATCCCGCGGCCTGGTGGCGGAGAGGTGGACGAGGACGAGGCGTGAGCGGTGGCCTCCCCGCGACCCTGTGGAAATCCCGTGGATGTCAATCTCACCGCGGGGGCGCCCCCGCCCTTCCAGCCCGCGTTCGTCTCGGCTAACGGGCATCCCCGCGTCGGCATCGACGAGGAGGACACCGCCCATGACCATGGCGCCGTTCGACGAACTGTGCCCCGCTCTCGCGCGGGCGGAGTCCCGGACCATCAAGGTCCTCCAGGACGACGACCTCCGGCCCGGCTCGTATCTCCTCCGCGAGGCGGGCCGATGACGCTCCCCTCCCGCAACGATCCGTGCCCGTGCGGCAGCGGCGCGAAGTACAAGAAGTGCTGTCTTCGGCGCGACGAGGAGCGCCGGCTCGCAAGGACCCCCGACGGCGCGCGCCTCGTCTCGGGGCCGGGTGGCCGCTTCCTGACCTCCAGCACTCCGGCACGCCGCCGGCGCGTCGACGCGCGCAACTGGCCGATCACCCGGTGGCTACATCCACCTTCCGGTCGCCGACGTTTGGCGTGCGACGGGGTTGGGCACCGTGTCCGTGGCGAGGCGTCAGCCAGACGGACGAACGGCGTCCGCCATGTTCGCGCTGAACCTCTCCGATCAAGGGGTGAGCAGCGTCATCGGGAAGTACGACGAGGACGCCACCGCCACTACAGGGGCTTCGCGCGGAACCAGCTCGGCCTCCTCGAGAAGGAGCCGACCGTGAAGAAGCTCCTGTACGTGCTTCGAACGAGCATCACCGGCGTCCACCTCCTCGAGACCGGGGAGATGCAGACCGATCTTCGCCTCCTCATGGATCGGTACGACGTCCCCGATGCGGCGATCCTCATCGATCGCAAGCGCGCCGGCGAACGCGTCGCGCTCGATCCGTCGGTGCTCGAATCGTGGCGCGCGCGGATCGACCGGCTCTTCTCGCGCCTCGACGCGGCGCGCGAGCGGAGCCCGCTTCCGGCGGAACCGGCGAACGAGGAGGACGTCCGCCGGTGGCTGGTAGCGCTCCGCCGCGCTCGATTCGCTTGAGAGGTTCGCCGCGTCCTACGCGCCGCGAGCTCTCTGCACGGCGCGCAGCATCCGCCTCATGAGTCCCGCGAAGTCGTCGAGGTCGACCCCTTCCCTCGCCATCGTGAGCTGCTCGTCCCGAAGCGCCACGACCCGCGGCGCGCCGGAAGAACTGCTCGCTCTCGAAGAAGATGGGGAACCCCTCCACCTCCCGCAGCGGCATCCCGAAGAAGTCCTCGACGACGCGCTCCCTGGGCGCGACGACGGGGACGAGCAGCTCGGCGCGCACCAGCCTCCGGATCCCCAGGCGCCAGTCGCCGGGGCCGAAGCCCAGCATCTCCGCGGCTGCCTTCGCGCTGACGTGGTCGCGCAGGAAGTCCGCCCGCGTGGCCTCGTTCTTGGCCCTCACGGACGAATGGAACGCGTCGTCGGCCGCCTGCTTCTCGAACACGCCAAGCCACCCGGGCTTCTCGGGGACCATGGCGCGGCGGGCAGAGGTGAGCCCGCGCCGCACCGCCCCGAGATCCGCGCCGTCGAGGCGCGGTGACCTACCCCCGGTCTCCCGCTGCGCCTTCACCCGCTCGAGCTCCTCCGGATCGAACCGGTGGACCCCGGTCTCGTCCTTCTCCGGGTGGAGCTTGTCCGTGCGCTCCAGGTACCGGACGCCCTCGACGCTCTTCATCCCGAGGAACCGGGCCGTCCCGATCCTCGTGATCCCCTCCCCGTCCGATCGCTCCGGCCCCTCGGACCGCAGCTCCACCGCCTCCTGCTTCGCCTTCTTCTTGGTCGTCATGATGCACCTCCTCGTTTCCCCCCAGTTACCCAAACCTGGGTAACGTGGCGTCACATCCGGTCACCTCCCGTCTGGGCGAGCGGATCGAAATCCCCTGCGTTTTCGCGGATCACACGAGAACGACCGCCTGCTGTGAAGCAGGGGTTTTCGAATCCACTCGCTCCGGCTGGTTGAAGCGTTGCTGCTCGACGAGGACGCGGTAGCGATCGAGATCGGCCTGGTTGGCGTCGAGCACCTTCTGCTGCTCCGCGAGGAGCATCTCGAGCTCGGCGTTCTCCGCGGTGAGTCGCGCGACCTCGTGCGACGCGGCGGCGAGCTCGGCCTTGAGTCGGACGACCTTCGGATCCTGAACGCCGCCGCTCACGTCGCGACTTCTACGTGACGCGATCGTCCATCGCCAGCGCCTTCACGAAGAATCGCGTGGGGTCACGTAGGATCACACATGGCCACGTATGATCACGCGCGGCCGCGTCGCGTCTCTCTCACGATCTGGCGAGCACGCGCGAGCAGCTTGCCGTCGATGCCCTCGAACAGGGCCGCGAGCTCGCGCGTGGTGAGCGTCACCTCGACGGCGCCCGGCGGCACGACGAGCGGAACCCGATACGTTCCACGATCGAGGCGCTTGTAGAGGAGGCAGTAACCGCGCGTGTCGTGCCAGGGGATCTTCAGGTGCGTGCGCGCCTTGTTGTGGAACACGAACGCGGCATCGCTTCGCGGCTCGTGACCGAGCACCTCGCGAACGATGCCACCGAGCCGGTCGAAGGAGAGCCTCAGGTCGACCGGCACGCTCGCCACGTAGATCGCCGCCGGCAGCTTGATCACGGCGCGCCTCCGATCAGCGCCGCAACCGCCGCGCGCAGCAC
>SXNL01000042.1 GCA_005777185.1 Myxococcales bacterium | reverse complement strand
GGAGCTCGCAGCCGAGGAGGCGGTAGACGCGATCGCTCTTGTTGAGGAAGTCGGCGCCGAGCCACGAGATGAGCATGAGGTCGGCCTGGCCGGACTCGACCATGATGCCGGCGGGCATGCGGCCCTCGTGGAGGTACCAGGCGTCGGGGAGCACGTCGGTCTCGGTCCAGATGGTGCCGAGGCCGAGGGTGCCTGGCTCGCCCTCGACGCCGAGGGCGCGGTCCGCGAGGAGGAGCGGGGGCTCGGGCATGCGGACCTGGCGCGTGTAGCCGTCCTGCTGGCGGAAGAGGTCGCCGAAGATGCGGGAGATGTCGCCGGAGGCGTGGACCTCGAGGTCGGCGCGGGAGAAGGAGGGGCCGGTGGGGGGACGGGGCGGGGGGACGACGCGGCGGGGGGAGGAGGCTGGGGCGGGGGCCGGAGTACGGAGCTCGGCGGTCGGAGTACGGAGCTCGGTGGTCGGAGTACGGAGCTCGGAGGTCGGAGCTCGGAGGTCGGAGCTCGGAGGTCGGAGTTCGGTGTTCGGAGTGCGGAACTCGGTGTTCGGAGCACGGAGCTCGGCGTTCGGAGTGCGGAGCTCGGTGTTCGGAGTGCGGAGCTCGGTGTTCGGAGTACCGAGCTCGGCATTGGGAGTGCGGAGCTCAGAGGTCCGCTGTCCGCTGACCGCCGTCTGCTGGCCGCCGTGCGTGGCCCACGTCGCGAGAGGGCCCATCGTGACACTCATGAAGCGCGACTGGACCTCGACCTGCTGGCGGATGAAAGCTCGGTGGAGCTCCGCGATGCGGGTCTGGTGGACGGTCAGGTGGTCGATGAGGGTCGGCACGGTCATGTCCTCGTGGGCTCGGGGCGGAGGCGCGGGCTCGGGGGGCGGGGGAGGAGCGTCGTGGATCGCGACGCGCGGAGGGGCGGCGGGGGCGGTGCCGATCGAGGCGAGGCGCGGGGCGGGCTCCATCCACTGGCCCTCCGACTCTGCCTCCACGGCACGCGAGGGCCTCGGAGGGATGCGCTCGGGGTGGGCCGCGACGACGAGAGGCAGCGAGCGCCTCTGCTCCGGCGTGGACGCGCGATCCCTGGGCGCCAGGCGGGCGAGGAGGGTGTCGAGCTCGACCGGGACGCCCGCCGCGAAGAGGCGCGCGGCGGCCTCGACCGCCTGGAGGAGCGAGGATTGGCCGTAGCGGTCGAGCGCGATCGCGACGTGGTCCTTGTCGCCTAGGATCTCCCCGATCCACTTGGTGCAGCCGGCGTGCGGGCCGTGCTCCACGAAGACGCGTACGCCGTCCTCCCACGCGCGCCTCACGAGGGCGGGGAAGTCGACCCGGTTCATCGCCTGGCCGGTCAGGGCGTTCGCGGCGGCCTCGGACGTGACCGCGTAGCTCGACAGCGTGGCGTGCGTGTAGAACCGGACGCCGGGCACCGCCGCCGTCGGGCGGGTGTGGAGCGCGCGCCAGCGGCTCTCGTACTCGCGGGCCTCGGGGCAGTGCATCACGAAGTCGTACCCGGGGACGCGGACGGCCTTGCGGCCGAAGGCGGCGCCGACGCGGGCGCACGCATCGGGATCGCCCGCCACGACGACGTCGGTCGGGGTGTTCACGATCACCACGTGGGCGCGCGGCTCCCCCTCCACCGCGCCGTGCACGGCGGCGACCGGGGCGCGCACGCGCCACGTGGCCCACCCGGGGGCGACCTCGTCGGGGAGGCTCCACGCGGCCTTCAAGCAAAGGAGATCGCCGCAGAGGTGCTTCTCGTAGACGCGGGAGCGATCCACGTCCAGGCGGAAGCCGTCGAGGTCGTCCCACGCGTCGAGCGCGAAGAGCGCGTTCGTCTCGCCCGAGCAGTACCCGATCGACGCGGTCGGCGAGAGGCCGAGCAGGCCGCGCGTGAGCTCCGCGTGGAGCTGGCACAGGTAGGACGCGCCCCACAGCTTCTGGAGCGGAGTCGTCTCGAGCGCCGGATCGTCGTGGTAGACCCAGCCCGAGGCGTCGCGCACCGTCCTGGCTCGCGCGGCGAAGCGGTCCACGAGCTCCGGGAACGCGAGCGCGAGATCGCGGCCCATGTGCGGGTAGGCGCCCGCCGCCCCCGTGAACACGAAGGCGAGCTCGCCGGGCAGCGCGCCCGCGCCGAGGTGGATCCCGTCCTCGAGCGTGGACACCGTGCCCGCGCGGGGCGCCGCCTCCAGGGAGCGGACGAGCGCCGCGGCGTGATCGACGCGCGCCTCGTACTCGGCGTCGCTCTCGGCCACGATCGCGATCCGGAGGCTGCCGCGCCCGGTCGTGTCGCGTCGCGCAAGCGCGGCGGCGAGTCCCCGCGCGTCGTCGGCCGCGAAGCAGCCGAGGCGCGGGCGTCCGGAGAGGAAGATCGGGTCCACGGGCGCGCCGGCGGCGGCGCGGAGGTGGGTCGTCGTGGAGCCACCCGCGAAGGAGACGGAGCGAACGCTCGCGGCGCGCCCGTCGATCGCGGGCAGCCAGGGCATCGGTCCGAGGCGCGAGGGGAGGGCGCGCTTCGCGCAGGCACCGACCGCCGCCGCCACGTCGAGGAGTCCGGCGGCGGCGTGCGCGTGACCTGTGCCGCGTGTCGCGACGGCGGTGAGATCGATATCGGAGCTCTCCGTCTCCGCGCCGCCGATCACCGCGAGGATCTTGCTCCCGCGCGCCACCGCGTCCGCGTGGCGCTCCAGCACGAGCAGGACCGCCGCGTCTCCAGGTGTCGCGAGGGCCGGGGGGAGCGCGTCGCGCGCGGCCGCCTGGTTCACCGCCTCGCAGCCCAGCTCCACCGCCCCGATGACGGCCGCGTCGATCTCGCCCGCGCGGAGCGCGCGCACGCCGAGCTCGAGCGCGACGGTGCCTGACATCTCCTCCGCCGAGACCGAGAAGCCCGGGCCCCGGAGATCGAGCTGGTGGCTCAGGCGGTTCGCCACGATGTTGGGCATGCACCCGATCACCATCGCCGCCGTCAAGGGATCGTGGCGGAGCCCGTCCGGCAGCGCGCGGGTCCAGGCGGGATCGCCGCACCAGTGGATCGCGTGGCGCGCGCCCTCCGGATCCGTCTGCATGCCCACGAGCACGCTGGTGCGGCTGGCGGGGAGGCCGCCGAGGACGTCGCCCACGACCTGGGCCGCCTGCACGAGGAGGAGCTGCTGCGGCAGCGTCGCGCGGAGATCCGCGGGCGGGAAGCGGAGCCCCGCGGCCTCGACCCGGACCTCGGCGAGCACGTTGGGGCCGACCGCCTCGCGCCCCGTGGTGAAACCGACCTCGTCGATGTCCCGGGCGCCGCCGAGGACGACCGAGCGCGCGACCACGGCGATCGCGGCCGCCTCGACGACCCGAGGGACGCTCGCGGCGCTGCCCGCGCCCGGGGACCACTGCTCGAGGATCAGGTGCGCGTTGTTCCCGCCGAAGCCGAAGTTGCTGATCGCGGCGCGCCGCGGCCCGTCGCACGCCCACGGCTCCTCCGCGTGGAGCAGACGGAACATCCCGTCGGTGGCGAGATCGTCGATCGGGGTCTCGGCGTTCAGGGTGCGCGGACGGACGCCGTCGCGCATGGCGAACAGCACCTTGATGATCCCGGCCGCGCCGGACGCGGTGATCAGGTGGCCGACGTTCGACTTCAGCGACCCTAGGGGGAGCGCGCGCGCGCCGCGGAAGACCTCGCGCATGCTGCGCACCTCGGCGCCGTCGCCGACGACGGTGCCGGTGGCGTGGCACTCGGCGAGCGAGACCGTCGCGGGGTCGAGCCCCGCCGTGTCGTACGCCGCGCGGAGGGCGCGGATCTGCCCCTCCTCGGCGGGCACCATGAGGCCGCGGCTTCGCCCGTCGTTGGAGAGGCCCACGCCGCGGATGACGCCGAGGATCTCCCGCCCCGCGCGTCGCGCGTCGTCGAGCCGCTCGAGCGCGATCATCGCGGCGCCCTGCGCGGGGACCAGCCCGTCCGCCTCGCGGTGGAAGGGGCGGCTACGCCCGCTCGGGCTCAGCGCACGGAGGGCGGTGAAGCCGGCGTGGAGGAAGAGATCGTCCGCGTGGTTGACCCCGCCCGCGAGCGCCACGTCGGCGGATCCGTCGTGGAGGCGATCGCACGCGAGCTTGATCGCGTAGAGCGACGAGGCGCACGCGGCGTCGAGCGCGAAGGCCCGCCCGCCGAACCCGAGCGCGCGCGCGGCGAGCAGGGCAGGGAGGCCCGACATGAAGCGGTTCCGCGCGTCGATCGCGCGGGCCCGGCCGGCCCAGATCTCGAGCGCGAGATCGGCCATCCCGAGCGTGGGGTAGCTCAGGTTGCCGAGGACGAGGGTGCCGCGCGGGCGCGGCGCCATCGGGTCCATCCCCGCGCTCCGAAGCGCCTCGCGCGCGGCGTGGAGCGTCCACCCGAAGACGAGATCGAGCCCGCCGAGGCTCGCCGCGTCCACCTGGAACCCCTCCGGATCCAGGCGGAACCCCTCGACGCGGCCGCCCGCGTCGGTCGCGATCTCGTGCGCAAGCCTCGCGCGATCCACGCCCGCGTCGATCCGCCAGCACCCCTCGGGCGCGGGACCGATCGCGCACCGGCCGTCGCGCACGAGGCCCCAGAGCGCGGCGGGGGTGAGCGCGCCCGGCAGGACGCACCCGTGCCCCACGATCGCGATCGGCGGGAAGGAGGCGCTCACCCGCCCGGCCTAGTTCGCCGTCGTGGCCGTCGGGATGGCGTACATCTCGACGTCGACGAGATCCACGAGGGGCACGCCCTCGCTGGTCAGCGTGATGTCGCACACGACGCGCTCCGGCGTCTGGCTCCTCACGAGGAGCGCGCAGCCGATCGGACCGGACGCGGCGCGCCCGGAGAATCCGACCTGGCCGATGCGCAAAGGCAGGTTCTGCCCGATCGACTGCAGGGCGCAGAGGACCGCGAGCTGGAGCCCGCCATCGACGGCGGCGACGTCCGTCTGCCAGGCCTCCTTCGGCCAGCCGGCCTCGGCCGTGCCCGAGAGTGTCGCCCGGGCGCCCTGCCTCGACACGCCGTCGATCGACCGGATCACCTGGAAGTCGCGCCCGTGGAAGAGCGCCGAGGGCGAGTAGATCTCGCCCGCGGCCCACGGGCTCTGGCCGAGCTCCGTCCCGTTGAGCGGCTTGGCCGAGGCGGGCGCGGACCCGCGCACGAGCTCGGCCGTGTAGCGGACGCTGCCCTTCGCGTCGCGGAGCTCGAACACCGTCTGCCCGCGACCTCCGTGGGCCGCCACGATCCGGAATCGGTCGCCCGCCCCGTCGAAGCCCGCGAGCGGCACGCCGCGGACGACGTGGACGTCGCGGAGCTGGACGCCCTTCTCGCCGGGGAACATGGTGTGCGCCATGCGCGCGAACCACTCGAGGACGAGCACCACCGGCAGCACCGGCGTCCCGTGGATCTCGTGGCTCGCGAGCTGCGGGTGGGAGCGCCGGTCGACGAGGACCTCGGCCACCATCGCGCGCGACGCCTCGCCGCCGAGCCCGCCGCCGATCACCACCTCGACGTCCGCGCCGGGCGCGAGGCGGAGCTCGCGTACGAAGGCGTCCGCCCCGGCCGAGATGCCGAGGAGCGCCACGCCGCGCGACAGGAAGTGCTCGCGGAGGGCCGGCGTCACCATGCCGCCGTCCCACGGGCCCCACCCGATCGACACCACGCGGCAGCCTTCGCCGCGGCGCCGCGCCTCGGAGGCCGCGACCTTGTTCAGGACCTCGTTGGCCATCGCGTAGTCGGACTGACCGGCGTTGCCCGTCCGCGCCGCGACCGACGAGAAGAGGCAGAGCCACGCGAGGGGATCCTTCGCGGTGGCGTCGAGCAGGGCGCAGAGGCCGAGGACCTTGGTGTCGAACACGCGATCGAACGCCTCGTCGGTCTTCCGGTCGATGAACGCATCGGCGAGCACGCCCGCGCCGTGGACGATGCCCTGCACCGGGCCCCACGTGCGTCGCACGTCGTCGAGGAGAGCTCCGAGGGCGACGGGATCACGGACGTCGACGGCCGCGTAGCGCACCTCGGCGGAGGCCGCGCGGAGGGCGTCGAGGGAGGCGGTCACCTCGCGGTTCGCGCGGATCCGGTCGACCGTGGCGCCGATCTCCTTCGGCGTGACCGCCACGCCACGGCGCTTCGCGGCCTCGAGGGCGATCCGCTTGAGGCCGGCCTCGTCCGCGACGCCGCGGAACTCGGCAGGCTCCTCCTCGAGCGCGGTGCGGCCGAGGATCAGCAGACGGGGGCTCGCCTCGCGTGCGAGCGCGATCAGCGACGCCGCGGTGACGCCGCGCGCGCCGCCGGTGACGACGAACACGGCGCCCTTCGCGATCGGGCGGGTCGTCGTGGGCGCCGGCACCTGCAGTCCGGCGACGGCGACGCGCGAGCCGTCCGCAGGGAGGCCGACCTCGGCCTCCGGCCCGCCCGCGAGCAGCTCGTCGGCGATCGCGGTGGCGATGGCGCCGTCGTCCCGGCCACCGCGCTCCACGTCGATCGCGCGCGTCGACGCCGAGGGCCACTCCTCGCCGGCGGTCTTGGCGAGCGCGCCGAGCCCCCCCAGCCACGCGCGGTCACCCGCCGTGCCCGAGAGCCCGAAGTCTCCGCCGGTGTCCTGCACCGTCACGAAGAGCCCGCCGCCCTCACGGAAGCGCGGCGCGATCGCGCGCGCGATCCGGAACGCCTCGCGGTCGATCGCGAGGGCGCCGTCGCGGGTGACGTCGCGGAGCCCGCCGAGGTACACGACGCCCGCCGCGTCGGGAGGGATCTGCTCCGAGACGACGGCGTCGACGCCGCGATCACGCAGCGTGGTGGCGAGGGCCGACGCGATCTGGCCGCCGTCGGGGGTGACGTGGATCGTGCCCCGGCCCACGAGGCCAGCGGTCGAGAAGCCGAGGGCGGGCGCCGCGACCGCGCGCACGGCGATCCGGGCCACCGGCGATGCGGCGGGCGAGGTCGGGGTCGCCGTCGCCGCGGTGCGCGTCGGGCTCGCGCTCGCGCTCGCGCTGACGGTGCCCTCGAAGAGCGCGATGATCTGTCCGAGCGTGCGCATGGTGGCCATCTTCGCGGTGTTGACCTGGGGAAGGTCGGGCACCTGCTGGCGCATGGCGGAGAGGATCTCGACGCGCTTGATGGAGTCGATGCCGAGGTCGCCCTCGAGGTCCATGCCCGTGTCGATCATCTCGGCCGGGTAGCCGGTCTTGTCGGCGACGATCGCGAGCAGGATCGGCGTCAGCGCGGCGGTACGCGAGGGGGCGGGAGCCGCCGGGGTGGGGCGGTTCGGGCTCGGGCTCGGGCTCGGCTTCGGGCTCGCGGGGGAAGCGCTCTCCATGAGGCCGAGGATCTGGGCCAGGGTGCGCATGGTGGCCATCTTCGCGGTGTTGACCTGGGGAAGGTCGGGCACCTGCTGGCGCATGGCGGAGAGGATCTCGACGCGCTTGATGGAGTCGATGCCGAGGTCGCCCTCGAGGTCCATCCCGGTGTCGATCATCTCGGCCGGGTAGCCGGTCTTCTCCGCGACGATCGCGAGCATGATCGGCGTCAGGTCGGCGGTGCGGGAGGCGGCAGCCGTCGCGGGAGCTGACGAGGCCTTCGCCGCGGGCGCGACGTGCGTCGCGCCGTTCGAGGAGCCGTTCTGGGGCGCGGCGATCGGGCCCACGAGCTCGATGATCTGCGCGAGGGTGCGCATGGTCGCCATCTTGGCGTTGTCGATCTTCGGCAGGTCCGGGACCTCCTGGCGCATGGCGGAGAGGATCTCGACGCGCTTGATGGAGTCGATGCCGAGGTCGCTCTCGAGGTCCATGCCGACGTCGATCATCTCGGCGGGGTAGCCGGTCTTCTCGGCGACGATCGAGAGGAGGATGGGCGTCAAGGCTCGCGATGGTGCAGGCGGGCGTTCGACGGTGGGAGCGGGTGCGAAGGCGGGAGCGGGAGCGAGGGCGGGAGCGGGGGCGAGCGCGAGGGCGAGCGCGGGAGCGAGGGGCGGCGCGGCGGCGAGGGGCGGCGCGGCGGCGAGGGCGGGCGCGGGGGCGACCGGGAGGAGAGGAGCGACGCCTGCGGTGACGCCGTTCGTGTAGGGACGAGGGGGAGCGGCCACCTGGGGGACGGGCTGGGCGAGGGAGGGGCCCGTGACGGCGACGTACGCGGTCTCGACGGTGCGCAGGAAGGCCATGTGGCTCTCGACCATCAGGCGCTGGAACTCCATCTGGGCCGCGATCGCGGGCGCCTGGAGGCGGTTCAGCGAGTCGACGAACGATGCGTCGGCGCCGGGGGGAGCGTGCGTGGCGTGCCCGAGGCCCGACGCGCCGTGAGCCGGCAGGGGAGCGTGGACGGGAGCCCCTTCGCGGATCGCGACGGGCGCGGCGGGGGTCGGGAGCGGCATCGGTGCGTGCATCTGGGTCTCGTACGCGTGGGACTGTGGGGAGGGGAGCGAGGGGGCGGATCGGGGCGGCGGGGGCGCGGGCGGGGGCGCCGCCACCACGGGGCGTGGCGCCGGTCGCGCGGGAGCGTCCTCGGGGGGCGGATAGGGCTTGCCGTGGTTCGCACCGCAGAGCTTCAGGCTGAACTTCGCGGGACGCCGGGTCGCGGGATCCTCCGGCAGGGCCTCGCCCTCCCACAGGGCCGCGAACGACACGGGCACGCCGCTCACCGCGAGGCGCCCGAGGGCCGCGAGCAGCGCCGTGACGCCGTGCTTGCCGCGGTGGTCGAGCGCGACCGCCGTGTGCGGGCGCCCGTCGAGGATGCGCTCCGTCAGCTTGGTGAGCACCGCGTCGGGGCCGACCTCGATGAAGGTGCGCGCGCCCGCGCCGTACATCGCCTCGATCTCGTCGACGAAGCGCACGGGGCTCACGATCGCCTCGGCGAGCTGGGTCTTCACGGCGACGGGATCGGCGGGGTACGGCGCCGCCGTCGCGTTCGCGAAGCAGGGGATCGCGGAGGGCGAGACGCTCGCGCCCTCCAGGAAGGCGCGGAACGGGGCCACGGACGCCGCGACCAGCGGTGAGTGGAAGGCGGTGGACACGGGGAGGCGCCGCGTGGCGAGCCCGGCGGCCTCGAGCGCCCGCTCGGCGCGGTCGATCTCCTCGGTCTTCCCCGAGAGGACGATCTGCTTCGGGCTGTTGTGGTTCGCCACCACGACGTCCACGCCCGCGATGGCGCGCGTGACGGCGTCGCGCTCCGCGGCGACCGCGGTCATGGAGCCTGGCGTCGAGCTGGCGTTCGCCATCAGCTCGCCGCGACGGCGCGCGACCGCGAGCCCCGTCGCCTCGTCCATCATGCCGGAGGCGACGGCCGCGCTGATCTCGCCGAGGCTGTGTCCGCCGACGATCGCGGGCCGAACACCGGCCTTCGCGAGCAACCGGAGCATCGCGAGGCTGGTCGCGGTGATGCCGGGCTGCGCCCACTCCGTGGCCGTGAGGCGCTTGTCGAGCTCGCTCCGCGCGTGCTCGCCGAAGACGGGCCGCGGGAAGACGCGATCGGCGAGGCGCTCGCCGGCGCTCCCGACGCCCGAGGCGGGGCCGTCCCAGAGATCGCGGACGCAGTCGAAGCGCATCGCCAGATCGGCGCCCATGCCGATGTACTGGCTGCCCTGGCCCGGGAAGAGGAGGGCGATCTCCCCAGCCGCCGACCGCTGCCCGCCGTCCGCCGTCGGCCGTCCGCTGTAGAAGATCCCGCGCGGCGACGTGAACGCCGCCGCGCCGTCCTTCCGGATCGCCTCCGCGGCGAAACCGAGCTTGTCGCGCGCGTCGGCGGCGTCGGCGCACACGAGCGCGAGCCTCACCGGGGCGGAGGCCGCGGCGTCGTCGAAGGCGAGCTGCCCAGCGCGCGCCATGTGCACGCACGCGTCGTCCGAGGTGCAGGCGTCGCGCGCCGAAGCGCAGGCCGCGATCAGCGCGGCCGGGCTCTCCGCGGTGAGGAGCAGGAGCTCCGACGGCGACGTGTGGAGGCGCAGCGGGTGGGCGTCCTCCTCGCGTTCGCGCCCGGTGTACTCCTCGAGCGCGACGTGGAAGTTCGTGCCTCCGAACCCGAGCGCGCTCACGGACGCGCGCCTCGGGTGCTCGCTTCGAATCCACGGGCGCGTCTCGGTGTTGAGGTAGAACGGGCTCTCGTCGAGGTGGAGCTCCGGGTTCGGCGCCCGCACCTTGATCGTCGGTGGCAGCACCTTGTGGTGGAGCGAGAGGACCGCCTTGATCATCCCGGCGGCGCCCGCCGAGGCCTTCGTGTGGCCGATCTGCGCCTTCACGGAGCCGAGCGCGCACGATCCTCGCGCCGCGCCGGCGGCGTGGAAGACCGTCCGCAGCGCCTCGACCTCCGCCAGATCGCCGGCGCGCGTGCCCGTTCCGTGCGCCTCGACCAGCCCCACGGTCTCCGGGCCGTACCCCGCGCGAGCGTACGCGCGGTTGAGCGCGAGCGTCTGTCCCGCTGCCGAGGGCGCGTAGATGCTCTTCGCCTTGCCGTCGGACGAGGAGCCGATGCCGCGGATGACCGCGTAGATGGCGTCGCCGTCCCTCTCCGCGTCCTCGAGCCTGCGCAGCGCGAGCATGCCGATCCCCTCACCGAGGATCGTCCCGTCCGACTGATCCGAGAACGGCCGGCAGTCGCCGCTCGGCGAGAGCGCGCCCGTCTGCGCGAAGCACATGAACATGAGGATGTCGTTGAGCGCGTCGACGCCGCCGGTCACGACGAGATCCGAGTGCCCGAGCGCGAGATCGTTCGCTGCCATCTCGATCGCCGCGAGCGATCCGGCGCACGCGGCGTCGACGACGGCGTTCGTTCCGCCGAGGTCGAGGCGGTTGGTGATGCGGCCCGCGACCACGTTTCCGAGCAGGCCCGGGAACGTGCTCTCCTGCCACGGCACGTAGCAGCCCTCGAGGATCTGGCTGACGCGCGAGACCTCGCCGTCGTCAAGCCCGGCCGATCGCATCGCGTGCTCCCACACGGGCCGCTGGAGCCGGCCGCACATGTGGCCGACGAGCTCGGTGGCCGAGGCCACGCCGAGGATGACGCTCATCTTGCTCCGGTCCACCGACTCGAACCGTCCGCGCGTCGCGTCCTCGAGCACGCGCTTCGCGATCACGAGGCCAAGGAGCTGCGCCGTGTCGGTGGCGGGGACCGAGTTCGGCGGCATGCCGAACTCCAGCGGGGAGAACTCGACCGGGGAGAGGAACCCGCCGCGGGTCGAGTACACCTTGTCGGGCGTACCCGGCTCGGGGTGGAAGTAGTCCTCGCGGAGCCAGTGCGTGCGCGGCACGTCGGTGATGCGATCCTTGCCTTCCAGGATGTCGCGCCAGAAGCCGGCGGTGGTGGTCGAGCCAGGGAAGAGGGCGCTCACGCCGACGATGGCGATGGGTCTCATGAGGGGCGACGCTTCGTGGTTCTTCATGGGGTGTCGATGCTGGGGGCGAGGCGTGGGGCTTCAGAGGCGGAGGCGGCGGGGACGGAACGTGAGCGCGGTGGCGGGGACCGCGACGCCGCAGGCGCGAAGCTCCTGGGCGCGCGCGAGGACGACGGCGCCCTCGAGGAGGTTGAGCGCGATCTGGACCGCCGTGCGCTCGGCGGGCGCCTCGAGGAACGATCCCCGGACCCACGCGTTGAACGCGCCCATCGCGGGTCCGCACCAGAGCTGGTAGTCGGCGCGCCGCGTGGGGTCGCCCTCGATGGCCCAGCGGCTCGACTTGCCGAGGTACCAGCGGAAGACGAGGGCCATCTTGTGGCGGGGCTCGGCGAGGGCGCGCTCGATCTGCCCCGGCTCGCGCAGGCGCCAGAAGGCCTCGGTCTCGCGCCAGACGGCGTCGATGGAGGCGCCGATGAGCTTGGACTCGACGCGCGTGCGGACGTCCGGCGGCAGCGCCTCGAGGTTGTCGTACGCGCGGTAGATCTCGTAGAGGCCGTTCGCGCGCGCCGCGAACATCGTCCCGCGCTTGAGGACCTGGAGCTTCACGCCGAGCTCGAACATGTCGGCCGCGGCGGCCATCGCGACGTCGGCGATCTGGGCCTCGGCGAGCATCTTCTTCGCCTCGGGGGAGACGCCCGCCTCGACCGCGCTCTGGTTCACCGTGCCTGTCACGACATAGGCGGCCCCGAGCGAGAACGCGGCGGCGACGGCACCCGGTGTCCCGAGCCCGCCGGCGGCGCCGACGCGGATCGCGCGCGCGTAGCGGTGGCGCGCGGTGATCTCGTCGCGGAGCGCGAGGATGGCCGGGAACAGGGCGACGAGGCTCTGGTTGTCGGTGTGCCCGCCGGAGTCGGCCTCGACGGTGACGTCCTCCGCGACGGGGAGGCGCGCCGCGAGCTCGGCCTCGCCGTGGGTGATCCGGCCCTCCGCGACCAGCGCGCGCAGCATCTCGGCGGGCGGCGGCGACATGAACTGCGCCGCGACCTCGGCGCGGGAGATCTTCGCGAACACCTGGTGCTTGCGGCGGATGTTCCCCGAGGGATCGACCGACAGGCCGGCCGCGCTGCACCGGACGACGGAGGGCGTGAGGGCCATGAAGGCGGAGGCGGACACGCGGAGGACGTTCTTCGCGACGAGGAGATCCGCGACCCGCTCCTCGAGCTCCGGCTCCGCGGGCGAGTGGATGAGGTTGACGCCCCACGCGCGATCGGCCTTGATCTCGCGAGACATGCGATCGACGGCACCCGCCACGCGATCGTGGCCGAGGCCCGCGGCGCCGAAGAAGCCGAGCATGCCGGCGCTCGCCATGGCCTCCACGAGCTCGACGGTGGCGATGCCGTTCGCCATCTCGCCCGCCACGTAGGGGAAGCGCACGCCGTGCACCTCGCCGAAGGAGCGGTCGCCCAGCCACTCGGGGTAGCTCGGCGGCAGGGACGCGAGCAGCGGGAGATCGGAAGGATCCGCAGCGTGGGCGCGGATCTCCCCGCCGAGGGCGAGGCCAACCTGGCTCGTCCGCGGGTCGAGGACCACGTGGACGGGCTCGCGGACCTGAGCGAGCGCGGACGCGATCGCGACGGGTTCGAAGACGGGGCTCAGGCTGCCGGGGTGCCAGGCACCGGCGGCCCTGGGTGGGGGAGGCGCGGACATTCGCGGGCGCTCGTACCATATTGGAGGCGGTCGTCTGTCACCGGGTGGTCACGGGGGAAGGGGTGGGAGGCGGGGCTCCCCGCCGGGCGAAGCCCTGGGCAGCGAGCTCGCCGTGGTGAGAGCCGAAGAGGGCACCCCGGGCTGAAGCTGCTGAGGCCCTGGGCAGCGAGCTCGCTGTGGTGAGAGCCGGTCGAAGTCCGCCCGGAGGGCGGACTCCCGTGATTCCGCGGCCGTGGGAGTCCGCCCTCGGGGCGGACTTCGCGCGGGTCCAGTGATCTTCCGAGCACAGGAAGGTTGCTGCCCCGGGCTTCGGCGCCTCAGCCCGGGGTGCCCAAGATGGTCGACTCGCTCGGAGATGAGCCCAATGCTCATTTCACGGATGGAGGCGCCAGGCGGCCCTACTGCAGACCGCGGACGGCGAGCCACACGTAGCGGACGGCGAGCCACACGTACCGGACGGCGGAGACAGTGTGATGGTAACCCATTTCAGCGTGTGTCAGGTCCCATGTCAGGTTATCCTTGGTGAAACACAAGCCGTTCGTCAGGTCCTCCGCGAGCCTCCGCGAGGTATTCGTGCCTTCCAAGCCATCACAGACGCCTTCCAAGAGCTCGGAAATGCCTTCCAGGCAACTGCGATCGTCTTCCACGTGCTCGAAGGTGACCGCTATAGTCCTTCCACCCGTCGACAAGGACGCCGTATCGCGGAAGACGCTCCTCGGCGGGCCCGCCAGGCTGTTCGCCTTCCTCGACGGCCTCCAGACCTCCCCGCGGATCCGTGAAATTCTGGAGGGGCACGGGCTCACCGCGGCGGAGCAGGACGACGCGTGGTCGCTCCTCCGGATCCCGCGCGAGCACCTCCCGGAGTTCCCCAGGAGGCCCCCCGCGGCGGACGCCATCGCGGCCTGCGAGCGCTTCGTGGCGCGCGGCATGGTCATCGCGCGCGGCAAGCTCGGTCTCCGGTTCCCGGATCCCGCGCGCGAGGTCTTCGGCAGGATCGATCCGAAATGGGGCGAGAAGGGCGTGCTGGCGGTCCTCGTCGTCAGGAGCTTCCTCGAGGGCTGCGCCGCCGTCGCAGAGCGGGGGACGGACCTCGACCGCGGCGCGCTGGCGGCGCTGGGCGAGGCGGGGATCACCGACGCGACGCTCGCCGAGCTCCGCGCGCTCGTGGCGACGACCGCGGGTCACGGCGAGCCCGAGGAGCCGCGACCCAGACCGCCGTTTCGCGCGCTCGACGCGGAGCCGGCCGAGCCCGACGTCGATCGGCTCCGGAGGATCTACGCGTGGATGACCGTGTGGAGCGACATCGCGCGGCTGGTGATCACGCGGAAGGATGACCTGATTCGCCTCGGGCTCGCGAGCCGGCAGCCGCGGAAGCGGGGGCGGGCAGCGAGCGCCCCGCCCGCGTAGCGATCCCGCGTGCGGTTGCCGCTCGGGTGAGCGAGCGGATGGTATGCTTCCGGGATGGGCCGGGTGGATCGCCTGCGTGTGTGCGCTGCGTCGCTCGGCGCGCTCCTCGCCGTGTCGTGCGCGGTGGCGTGCGGCGCGTTCGACGGGGACGGGGACGGCGAGGGCGGGGGGGATGCGGGCGCGCCGCCACCCGACGGTGCCTCGGCGGACGGCAGCGCCGCCGGGGACGCGAAGCCGGTCGGCGACGCAGGGGCTGCCGTGGACTCCGGAAGCGACGCGTCACGGTGCGACGCGAGCGGGCCCCTCACGGTCGACCCGACGTTCGACAAGAAGGCGCTGCCGCTCACGGTCGCGCGCACGGTGGTGACGTCCTCTGGCCAGGTCTACTCGATCGGCCGGTCCGGCTGCGGCGGCGTCACGCACCACATGTCTCTCCACCACTTCGCACCGGACGGCACGGGCAGCGGCGCGCTCGGGTGCTTCGGCTTCCCCGAGACGGAGGTGAGCGTCGCGATGGCGGCGACGACCGGCGGCTTTCTCTTCGCCACCTTTCGCCAGACGGTGACGCCGCGCGCGCACCTCCGGCGCGTCACCCCCGCGGGCGTCGCGAGCGACCTCGACGCGTACGCCATCGCCGGCACCCCGACGTACCCCACGGTGGTGGCCACGGTGGGCGACAAGAACGTGTGGGGTGGCTACTCGGCCGCGATGAGCGGCGACGTCGGCTTCCTCCGCGTCGTCGGCGGGGGGAGCGTCGCGCTCGCGCCCTACGAGGTCCCCATCGCGGCGGCCGCGCGCGGCGCCGAGATCTTCGTGCTGCTCTCGGCCTCGCCCAGCGAGCCGACGGCGAGCCCCTATGTCGTCTTGCGGCGCTACAACCTCGCGGCTTCGACGCTCAACGAGGATCCCGTCTTCTCGTCGGCCGACAGGACGCGTGTCACGCTTCCGGCCGCGCCGCTCCCGCAGTCCGCGGACCCGGACGGGATCGTCATGGGCGACGGCGTCCTCACCTTCGCGGTCTACAAGGGGCCCTCCTTCGGCCTCTTCACCCTCGAAAAGGCGCTGTCCAACCCCATCGACTTCACGGGGTTCGGTATCCCCCAGGTTGCGGGGGGCTGCAACGGGAGCGTCCTCGTCGCGACCGTGAAGAGCGGCGGCAACATCGAGGTCACGCGTCGTGTCGGGAGCACCACGGTCGGCGCACCGGCGATCTTCGGGGGGAACGGGGTGAGCGACCTCGGCGCGGCCGCGGACGGGACCGTGTACATCGCCGGAAGCGCGGCAGGCGCGTCGTTCGTGTCGCGCCTCCGCTGAGCCGCGGCGCCCTCGGCGGGAGCCTCGGTGCCCCTCCTGCGGCCCCCTCACATCCGGTGCGCGATCGCCGCGACCAGATCCACGTGCGGCCGGATCCGTGCGGCCGGATCTGTCATGCGCCACGAGCTCGCGAGGACGATCTCGGGGATCCGTCGATCCTCGGAGTAGGCGAGCGAGGCCTTCATGCCGAGCGCGATCTCCCGGAGCTTCGTGAGGGCGCGCCTCACGGCGGACGAGGGGACACCTGAGGAATCCCCTCAGTTTCGAGCCCGAGGCCGAGCCCGAGCCCGAGCCCGATTCCTGCGCAACGAACCCGCGGTTCGTGCCGACTGGCGGGCATGGACGGGTTCGAACATGAGCGACTCGACGTCTACCGTGCGCGCATCGAGCTGGTGGCGGGGGCGGACCAGCTCGCG